>NZ_FNKZ01000001.1:0-320000 GCF_900104255.1 Pseudoxanthomonas sp. CF385 | reverse complement strand
ACGGCCACAGCGCGGCCAGGGCGATGACGATGTCCAGCGCGGCGCGCCAGCCGACCGCCAGCGATTCGCCGAGGCGGGAGAAGAAGCCCGGCCCGTTGTCGCGGAACACCGCATCGACATCGACCCGTTCTGCACGCCGCACTTGCGCGTCCTGACGCAGCGACAGGGTGATCGTGCTGAAGGCGACGCGGTCCTCGAACTGCTTCTGGGCAATCAACGCCTCGTCGCGGCCGGCGCGCGCCGCGCCGCGCGACTGGATCGCATCGGTCTTGTCGGCGAGCTTGCCCCCCGCCTGCACTGCGTCGCCCAGTTCGCGCTGCTCGTCCTGCGCGCGCTGGCTGGCCAGTTGCTGGCGCAGCAGGTCGAACTGCGCATCGCGGGCCGAGAAGCTGCGCCGGTCGAGGAATTCCATCTGCGCGGCGACCGCGCGCAGGAACGCCTGGGTACGCTCGCTGGGCACGCGCACCGTCAGCTGGCCCTGCAGGCTGTATTCGGTCAGTTCCATCCGCTTGCCCGGCGCCAGCGGCCGGCTCAGCACACGCTGGACCTGCGACGAGATCTCGTTGTCGACGACGAAGCCGCCTTGCGCAGCGACTTCATCCTCGATCGCCAGCGCCGTACGGTAGACATCCACCACCTGGAACTGTGCCTGCGCGGTGCGAATGAAGCGGCGCTGCGGATCGATCTGGCTCGCCACGTCCGACGCCATCTGCGACGGATCGACCCCCGGCCCTTGCAGCGCCGGCGAGGCCACGTTCTGCTGCGGAGCGGCCGCGGCGGCGGTATCGGAAGCGGCTTCGGCCAGCAACGGAGCGCCTGCGGCATCGGCACTCGACTCGGCGGCGGCCGCGGCCTCCCGCTCAGCCATCTCGTGCTTGCTGCAGGAAGCGATGAGGACAGAAAGAGCCAACAGCGGAACGACGCGGTACGTCCTGTGCAAGCGCATGGAAACTCCGAAGGCAGCGTGGCAATGGCCGGCGGTGCCGGCCCGACTACCAACGTCTGGCACGGCCCACCGGGGTTGGCCGCATCATTCCATGGCCGGATCGGTCGCCGCGAGGGGTGGCGCGGGGCGCGCCAGACCCGTGTGACAATCGGATCGCCTGCCCTTCGGTGATCCGCGATGACCCGATTTCTGCGCACCGCGTTCCTCCTCGCCCTGCTGGCCACCCCCGCCGTGCAGGCCAAGATGCCGGTGGCGACCGGCACCGGCGGAGGGGCGGCGACGATCAGCGAGCAGGCCACGCAGTCGGCCATCGACGTGCTGGACCGCGGCGGAAACGCGGTCGATGCCGCCGTCGCCGCGGCAGCCACGCTCGGGGTGACGGATCCCTTCAGCTGCGGGATCGGCGGCGGCGGCTTCATGGTCGTGTACCTGGCGAAGGAGCAACGCGTGGTCACCCTCGACCATCGCGAGACCGCGCCCGCCGCCGTCACTTCCACCCTCTTCATCGAGGAGGGTCGAGAGATGGACTTCTACACCGCCGTCTCCAGCGGCCTGTCGGTCGGCGTGCCCGGGACCGTGCGCGGCTGGCATGAGGCGTTGCAGCGCTACGGCACGATGTCGTTCGAGCAGGTGCTCGCGCCGGCGATCGCCACGGCCGAGGAAGGCTTCACCGTCGATGCGAATTTCTCGAGCCTGATCGCGCGCAACGAAGGCAAGTTCGGTCGCTTCCCCGCCACCGCCGCGCTGTACCTGCGCAACGGCAAGGCGCTGCCCGCCGGTACGCGCCTGCGCAATCCCGACCTCGCACGCACCTATCGCCTGCTCGCGCGCGAGGGCGTGGAGGCGTTCTACGCGGGCCCGCTCGCGAGCGCGATCGTCGATGCGGTCAACCGTCCGCCGACGGCGAGTGGCATCTCCGTTCGCGGCGGTCGCATGACCCTGGCCGACCTGGCCGACTACCAGGCCCGCGTGCGTGCGCCGTTGCGCTCCCGCTACCGTGGCTACGACCTCTACGGCATGCCGCTGCCGAGCAGTGGCGGCGTGACCGTATTCGAAGCGCTGAACATTCTCGAAGGCTACGACCTGAAGTCGCTGCCGCGCACGCAGGTGGAGCATCTCTACCTGGAAGCGAGCCGCCTGGCCTTCGCCGACCGCGATGCCTACCTGGCCGATCCCGAGTACGTGGACGCGCCCGTGGCCGGCCTGCTCAGCAAGGCCTACGCGGCGCAGCGGCGCGCGCTGATCGATCCCGCCCGCGCCGCGCCCGGCCCGGTCGGGGCGGGCGATCCGTTCGCCTTCCAGCAGGATGCGAGTTATCCGCTGCGACCCGCGCTGCGGACGCTTCAGCCGGAGAGCACGCACACCACGCACCTGACCGTGTCGGACAAGGACGGCAACGTCGTCGCCTACACCTTCACCATCGAAGACTGGGGCGGCAGCGGCATCGTCGTGCCGGGTTATGGTTTCCTGCTCAACAACGAGCTGACCGACTTCGATTTCACCGGCCCGCATCCGAACGTGCCCGAAGGCGGCAAGCGACCGCGCAGCAGCATGACGCCGACGCTGGCGTTCAAGGACGGCAGGCCCGCGTTCTCGATCGGCAGCCCGGGTGGCTCCACCATCATCACCACCGTGCTGCAGACGATCGTCAACTACATCGACCAGGGCCTGCCGATGGACCAGGCCATCGACGCGCCGCGGCTATCGCAGCGCAATGGCGCCGTCACCGATATCGAGCCCGGGTTCGCCGGCAGTGCACAGGCCCAGACGCTGGCGCGCCTCGGACAGCGCTGGTCCGACCAGGCCGAGGAAATCGGCGCCGCGAATGCGCTGGTGTTCCATCCGGATGGCACGGTGACTGCGGTCAGCGAAGGGCACCGGCATGGGATCGGCAGCGCGCAGGTGCAGACACCCGCGCGCTGATCACGCGGACGCTCAGCGCTCGATGATCGCCACGACGCCCATGCCGCCGGCGGTGCAGATCGAGACCAGCGCGCGGCCACCGCCGCGCTGCTTCAGTTCCTTCGCCACGGTGGCGACGATGCGCGCACCGGTGGCGGCGAAGGGATGGCCCGTCGCCAGCGAGGACCCGTTCGGATTCATCTTCGCCGGATCGATCCTGCCCAGCGGCGCATCCAGGCCCAGGCGGTTGCGGCAGTAGTCCTCGCTCTCCCACGCGCGCAGCGTGCACAGCACCTGCGCGGCGAAGGCTTCGTGGATCTCGTAGATGTCGAAGTCCTGCAGCGTCAGGCCGTTGCGCTTGAGCATTTCCGGCACGGCGATGGTGGGCGCCATCAGCAGGCCTTCGCCGTGGACGAAGTCGACCGCCGAGACCTGCGCATCCTTCAGATAGGCCAGCGGCTCGTGGCCGTGCGCCTTCGCCCACTCGTCGCTGGACAGCAGCACCGCGGCGGCGCCGTCGGTCAGCGGCGTGGAATTGGCGGCGGTCAGCGTGCCGCGGCCGGATATCTTGTCGAACGCCGGCTTCAGCGTGGCCAGTTTTTCCAGCGAGGTGTCCGGGCGCAGGATGTTGTCGCGCTCCAGGCCGCGGAACGGTGCGATCAGATCCTCGAAGAAGCCACGCTCGTACGCCGCGGCCAGTTTCTTGTGCGAGGCCACGGCCAACTCGTCCTGGGAATCGCGCGAGATGCTCCACTCCTTCGCCATGTCTTCGCAGTGGTCGCCCATGCTCTTGCCGGTGCGCGGCTCGGCCACGCCGGGGAACTCGGGCTTCAGTTCGCCGAACTTGAAGCCGCTGACCAGCGCCTTCAGCTTGTCCTGCGTGGTCTTGGCACGATTGGCGGCGAGCAGCCGCGCGCGCAACTTCTTGCCGTAGACGATCGGCACCTCGGAGGTAGTGTCCGAACCGCCGCCGATGCCGGACTCGATCTGGCCGAGCGCGATCTTGTTGCCGATATGGATGATCGTGTCGAGGCTGGTGCCGCAGGCGCGCTGCAGGGTGATGCCCGGCGTCAGCGGCGAGAGGCCGGACGACAGCGCCGCTTCGCGGCCGAGGTTCCAGTCCGACGAATGCTTGATCACCGCGCCCATCGCCACTTCGCCCAGCTGCTGGCCGTGCAGGCCGAAGCGCTCGACCAGCGCGCCCAGCGTGCGCACCGACATGCCCAGGTTCCCCACATCCGCGTAGGCCGTGTTCTGGCGGCAGAACGGAATGCGGACGCCGCCGAGGATGGCGACGGGACGGGATGCGGGCATGGGGACCTCTGGACGGATGGCGACGGCGGGAGGGGTGAAGATGCGCCTGCGTACGGCAGGCATAATGGGCAGTGTAATGCGCCCCTCCACCACCTCCAACCGCTGACATGACCCGATCCCCAACAGGCCCCGTCGTGATGGGCGTGATCGCACTGGAACTGGCGGCCGGCCACACGCCCGCGCGCGCCGCGCTGGCGGCCGCCGAGGCGAGCGAACTGGCGGAAAAGCTGGGGCGCGATCTCGCCACGCATGCCCCGCAGGTCCGTGACCTGGATCTCGTCCTGGCCGCGGCGCATTTCGATCCTGCGGAGGCGCTGCGGCCGGGATGGTCGCTGCACCAGCGCCTGCGCGAACTGCACCAGCGCGCCCCGGGGCGCGGTGAAGGCGCGCGCCTGATCGCTTTCGGCGCCGACGACACCGGTGACATCCCGATGCCGCTGCAAGCCGACGACGGCCTGCGTGGCGGGCTGTTGCGCGTGGTGCCGTTCCTGCTCACGGGCGATGACCATACGGTAGAAGCCGTCGGCGAACGGTTGGAAGGCGTGCTGCTCGAAACCGGCATGGCGCAGGCCGATACCGCGCTGCTTGCGCAGACGGCGTTCGGTGCGCAGATCGAGCACGCGCGCTACATGACGCTGCACGACCTCGCCGCGATGACCGCCATGCAGTACGACCACGGCGGGCTCGGCGCATTGTGGCCGGTGATCGAGACCGCCCTGATGGCGCCTGCGGATGAGCAGTGGCTGGATGCGCCGCCGGAGCCGCTGCTGCGGTACGCGCAGGGCGAAGTCCACATCGCCCTGTTCGAACCGATGGCCTGGCGGGCGCGCTATGCGCCGCAGGACGCCACCGACGAGCGGCTCGAACGCGCCTACCAGCACTTCCAGGCACGGCAGCAGCAGATCGCCGCCGTGCTCGAGGCGCATGGCATTCCGGTCACGTTCGCGCACTGCCCCGGCAAGGCCGATCCTCGCGCGTCGCTGAGCGCGTGAAGCAGAACGCCACGGCGCATGCCGTGGCCCCGCCCGTCGTACTTACTGGGTGACCTTGATGATGCCGCACGCCACGCGTGCGCCGGCGTTGCCGGCCGGCTGGCTCGCGTAATCGTCCGCGGCCGCGTGCACGATCAGCGCACGACCCGACACATCGTTGACCGCGCCGCCGCCGAGGGTGACGCCTTCCAGGTGCACGTTGATCTTCGCCACGCCTTCGGCATCGGCGGTGAGGTTGTTCATGTCGCCGGCATGATGCGCGCCGCTACCGGCCTTGCCGTGCGCCGCGTTGAAGGGATTGAAGTGCGGGCCTGCGCTGCTCGCGTCGGCGGCGCTGCAGTCGCCCTTCTCGTGGATGTGGAACGCATGCGTGCTGTTGGCCGGCAAGCCCCCGACTTCGCCGGTCAGGTGCAGGCCCTTGCCCATCGGCACCAGGGTGACGCTGCCGCTGACACGGCTGGCGGACGCGGACGCCAGCACCGCGATCGCCTGCTTGGCGGTGCTGGTGGTGGGCACCTCGGGCGTGGATGCCGTGGGCGTCGACGGCGTGGTGCTGCACGCGGCGAGCGTGAGGGCCGACGCGGCGGCCAGCAGGGCAATGCGCATGGAGATCTCCGGGAGCAGGTCGTGGCCCGCTACCGTAACGGCGGCTACCTTCACGTTCAATGAAAGCGGGCCGCCCGCTTCATCCGCGCTTGCGGCCCGGCCCCAACTTGCGCGTCACGGTGTTGCGTCCCACGCCGAGCTTCACCGCCGCTTCCGCGCGACGGCCGTGGGTCAGGTCGAGTGCCACTTCCAGCAACGTGCGGTCCAGCCGCTCGCGCGCTTCGGCATGCAGCGACTCCGCGCCTTCCAGCAGGCGACGGCGCGCCCACTCGGCCAACGCATGGTCCCATTCGCCGCGCCCGCCCCCGGCCACCGGTGCGTGCGACAGCGCGCCCTGCAGGTCCGTCGTGTTGATGACGTCGGCTGGCGCCAGCGCGGCCAGGCGCCAGCACACGTTCTCCAGCTCGCGCACGTTGCCCGGCCAGTCGTAGGCCTGCAGCAGGTCGAGCGCCGCATTGGCGAAGCGCTTGGGTGCGATGTCGAGCTTGCGCGTGGCCATCGCCAGGAAGTTCTCCGCCAGCTGCGGCACGTCGGCCCGGCGCTCGCGCAGCGGTGGCAGCTGCAGGCGGACCACGTTGAGGCGATGCAGCAGGTCGGCGCGGAAGCGGCCTTCCGCGACCAGGCCATCGAGGTCCTGGTGGGTCGCGGCGATCACCCGCACGTCGACGCGGATCAGTTCGCGGCCGCCGACGCGGAAGAACTCGCCCTCCGCCAGCACGCGCAGCAGGCGCGTCTGCAGCGGCAGCGGCATGTCGCCGATCTCGTCGAGGAACAGCGTGCCGCCGTCGGCCTGTTCGAAGCGGCCGATGTGGCGCTTCTGCGCGCCGGTGAACGCGCCGGCTTCGTGGCCGAACAACTCGCTCTCCAGCAGCTCGGCGGGAATCGCGGCGGTGTTGAGCGCGACGAACGGTTTGCGCGCGCGCGGCGACTCATGGTGCAACGCGTGCGCGACCAGCTCCTTGCCGGTGCCGGTCTCGCCGGTGATCAGCACCGACAACGGCGCCTGCGCCAGCCGCCCGATCGCCCGGAACAGCGCGCGCATCGCGGGCGTGTCGCCGATCAGCTGCGGCGTGGCGGTGCGCGCATCGCCTTCCGGCACCGCCTCGGCCGCGTCGCCGGCATCGGGCAGCGTGCGCGCTGCCAGCGCGACGGCGTCGTCGAGGTCGAAGGGCTTGGACAGGAATTCATGCGCGCCGCCGCGGAAGGCACCGGCGGTGCTGGCCACATCGGTGTACGCCGACATCACGATCACCGGCAGCTGCGGATGCGTGGCCTTCAGTTTGTCGAGCAGCACCAGCCCATCGTCGCCGGGCATGCGCACGTCGGTGAACAGCAGGTCCGGCGCACCGCGCGCGCCCAGCGCCTGCAGGGCGGCCGCCGCGCTGTCGAAGCCGTCCACGGAATAGCCGGCATCGCGCAGCGCGGTGGCCAGCACGAAACGCACCGAGCGGTCGTCGTCGACCACCCAGATGCGGCGCGCGTCGGTGGCGTGGGTGGCCGCAGCCAGGCGATCAGTGGACATGACGTTCCTCGTCGGTGTCGTGCAGCGACTGCGGCAGCATTAGGGTGAAGACCGTGTGGCCGGGACGGGAGCGGTAGGTCAGCGTGCCGCGGTGCTCGCGGGCGACCTGCTGGGCCAGGGCCAGGCCCAGTCCGCTGCCTTCGGCACGGCCGCTGACCAGCGGCAGGAACAGGTGTTCGGCCAGTTCCTCCGGCACGCCGCGGCCGTCGTCGACGATCTCCACCCGCAGCGCCATCGCATGCAGGTGGTCGTGGATGCGCGAACCGTGTTCGACACGGGTGCGCAGGATGATGTTGGCCGCGCCCGCCTGGAAGGCGTTGCGGACCAGGTTCCAGACCGCCTGGGTCAGGCGGTCGGCGTCGCCGCCGAGTTCCGGCAGGCTGGGGTCGTAGTCGCGCTGCAGGCGTACGGACCAGCCCCCCTCGTTCTCGGCCAGGCGCAGCACGCGTTCGAGCACGGCGTGGATGTTGAGCGGTGCATGCGGGCGTTGCGGGGCCGGCGACAGCAGTTGCTCGAGCAGGTTGTTGAGCCGGTTGATCTCCGATTCGATCAGGCCGATCAGCTCGCGTTCGTCGTCGTTGTCGTCGCGCTGCACGGCGCGGCGCGCCAGCAGCTGGGCGGCGCCCTTCAGGCCGGCCAGGGGGTTGCGCAGTTCGTGGGCCAGGCCCTTGAGCGCGGCGCTCAGGGCATTGGGCAATGCCTGGGTCGGGTCCAGGGCGGGGAATTCGTCGACCGGATGGGCTTCCAGCAGCCAGCCGCCGCCGTCCAGCCGGGACAGCCAGCCTTCGGCGAAACGGGGCGATTCGCCCGGCATGCCCAGCGCCAGGCGGTGCAGGCGTAGGACGTCGCGGTCGGTGTTGTCCAGGAAGCGCGCCATGGCGTCGCCGTCGATCTCTAGGGCCGCCAGCGGTTGTCCCAGCAGGCGGCGGGTACTGACGCCCATCCAGCGGGCGAAGGCAGGATTCACGCCGAGGACCAGGCCGTCGGCGTCCGCCCAGGCCACCGGCGTACTGAGGGCGTCGGTGGTGGGTTCGAATCGCATGGGGAAAACGTCCGGGGACGACATTGCACCAGTTTAGTGCAAAGCCGTCCCCGGCAAACCTCAGGCCTCGTAGGCCGATTCGCCGTGCGAGGCGATGTCCAGGCCCTCGCGCTCGGCGTCTTCGGCCACGCGCAGGCCGAACACGAGCTTGGCGACCAGGAAGCCGATCACCGAGACCACGCCGATCCAGACGATCGTCAGGCCCACGCCGGTCGCCTGCTTGATGACCTGCGCCACCAGGTCGAAGTCCTCACCGCCCTGGCCGCCCCACGCGGGGTTGTAGAACACGCCGGTCAGGATCGCGCCGACAATGCCGCCGACGGCGTGCACGCCGAACACGTCGGCGGTGTCGTCGACCTTCAGCAGGCGCTTCAGGCCGGTGACGCCCCACACGCAGGCGATGGCGGCGATGAAGCCGATGGCCACCGCGCCGAACGGACCCACCAGGCCGGCGGCCGGGGTGATGCCGACCAGGCCGGCGACCGCACCCGAGGCCACGCCCAGCGCGGACGACTTGCCCTTGAAGATCTTCTCGGCCAGCGCCCAAGCGATCACCGCGGCAGCGGTGGCGACCAGCGTGTTGATGAAGGCGAGCGCGGCGCCGGCGTTGGCTTCCAGGTTGGAGCCGGCGTTGAAGCCGAACCAGCCGACCCACAGCAGCGACGCGCCGACGTAGGTCAGGGTGACGTTGTGCGGCTTCAGTGCGGTCTGCCCGTAGCCCAGGCGCTTGCCGACGAAGTACGCGCCGATCAGGCCGGCCACGCCCGCATTGATGTGCACCACGGTGCCGCCGGCGAAATCCAGCGCGCCCAGTTCGAACAGATAGCCGCCGGTGGCCCACACGATGTGCGCGATCGGCAGGTAGCCCAGGGTGAACCAGATGATCGAGAACAGGATCACCGCGGCGAACTTCATGCGCTCGGCGAACGCACCGACGATCAGCGCGCCGGTGATGCCGGCGAACGTCGACTGGAACGCGACGAACACGTACTCCGGCAGGCTGACGCCGTCGCTGAAGGTGGCGGCCAGCGTGTCGATGCCGACGCCCTTCAGGAACAGCTTGTCCAGATTGCCGAGCCATTGGCCCTCGCCGGAGAACGCCAGGCTGTAGCCGTAGACGATCCACAGCACCACCAGCAGCGAGAACACCGTGATGACCTGCACCAGCACGGACAGCACGTTCTTCGAACGCACCATGCCGCCGTAGAACAGGGCCAGGCCCGGCACCACCATCAGCAGCACCAGCAGCGTGGACGTGAGCATCCACGCCACGTCGCCCTTGTCCACCACCGGCGCGGCGGCCGGGGTTTCCTCGGCCGGCGCGGCAGCGGCTTCCGCCGGGGCCGCAACGGTTTCCGCAGGCGCGGCGGCCGCTTCGACCGGTGCAGGCGCGGCGTCGGCCGCGGGGGCGGCATCGGCAGCGGGCGCTTCGGTCGTGGGGGCGGCGGTGTCCTGCGCGGCGAACGCCGTCGAGGCCACGCCTACCGTCATCAGGCCGCACAGCGCGGCCAGGCACACCATCTGGGCACGGGTCTTCCACCCGGAGAACAGTCGAGTCTTCATGTGGGTCTCCGAGTGTTAGAGCGCGTCCGCGCCGACTTCGCCGGTGCGGATGCGGATGACCTGATCGATGGTGGTGACGAAGATCTTGCCGTCACCGATCTTGCCGGTGCCGGCCGCCTGCTGGATGGCTTCGATGACGGCATCCAGTCGCTCGTCGGTGACGACGGTTTCGATCTTGATCTTCGGCAGGAAATCGACGACGTACTCGGCGCCGCGGTACAGCTCGGTGTGGCCCTTCTGCCGGCCGAAGCCTTTCACTTCGGTCACGGTGATGCCGGACACGCCCGCTTGCGACAAGGACTCTCGGACCTCGTCGAGCTTGAACGGCCGGATGATGGCGGTGATCAGTTTCATGCGCATACCCCGATGGTGGATGGAACCGGCCGACCGAAGCCGGCCGGCGGTTTCAAGGCACCCGTGCGCGCGACCCCCTGGCTGCGTGCACGTTGTCGGTGCGGAGCGATGCATGAACCGCATCCGTGCCCGCCGCGATCACATGCGACGGAGACGGGTGACGTGGGAGGGAGTTGCGGTTCATGGACCTCTCCTGTGGTTCCCCAAGTACAGCGTTGGTGCGATCTCCAGGAATCGAAGACGGTGTTGCCCCGGTTCCCCAACCGGGCGGACGCATCGCGATGCGATGCATCCGAGAGGGTGCGGCGATGGCGACGGGTGGGAGGGGAGATCCGTCGCCATCGCCGCGATAACTCAGTGCGCGACCGCTGCGCTGCGGAGGACCCTCAGAAGGTCCTCCGCCTGCGTGGCGATGGGCGCGTGCGACGGCATCAGTTGGCGTAGTACAGCTGGTATTCCAGCGGGTGCGTGGCCGCGCGGAACTTGGTGACTTCCTGCATCTTCAGCGCGATGTACGCATCGATGAAGTCGTCGGACATCACGCCGCCGGCCTTGAGGAAGTCGCGATCCTTGTCCAGCGCGTCCAGCGCCTGGTCCAGGCTGGAACAGACCTGCGGGATGTTCTTCTCTTCTTCCGGCGGCAGGTCGTACAGGTCCTTGTCGGAAGGAGCGCCCGGGTCGATCTGGTTCTTGATGCCGTCCAGGCCGGCCATCATCAGCGCGGTGAAGGTCAGGTAGCCCGACTGCAGCGGATCGGGGAAGCGGATCTCGATGCGGCGCGCCTTAGGATTGGCGACCCACGGAATGCGGCACGAGGCCGAACGGTTGCGCGCCGAGTAGGCCAGCATCACCGGCGCTTCGAAGCCCGGCACCAGGCGCTTGTAGCTGTTGGTGCCCGAGTTGGCGAAGGCGTTGATCGCCTTGGCGTGCTTGAAGATGCCGCCGATGTACCACAGCGCCAGCTGCGACAGGCCGCCGTAGCCGTCGCCGGTGAACAGGTTGGTGCCGCCCTTGGCGAGCGACTGGTGCACGTGCATGCCGCTGCCGTTGTCGCCGACGATCGGCTTGGGCATGAAGGTCGCGGTCTTGCCGTTGCGGTGGGCCACGTTGCGGACCACGTACTTCATCCGCTGCAGTTCGTCGGCCTTCTGCACCAGCGTGTTGAACTTGGCGCCGATCTCGCACTGGCCGGCGGTGGCGACTTCGTGGTGGTGCACTTCGACTTCGATGCCGACCTGCTCCAGCGTCTTGCACATCTCGGCACGCAGGTCGTGCAGCGAATCGGTCGGCGGCACCGGGAAGTAGCCACCCTTGATGCCCGGACGGTAGCCGCTGTTGGCGCCGTCGTAGCTCTTGCCGCTATTCCAGGCGCCTTCCTCGGAATTGATCTTGAAGAACGCGTGGCCCATGTCGTTGGCGAACTGCACCGAATCGAAGATGAAGAATTCGGGCTCCGGGCCGAAGAAGGCGACGTCGGCGATGCCGCTGGCCTTCAGGTGGGCTTCGGCGCGCTTGGCGATGCCGCGCGGGTCGCGCGAATAGCCCTGCATGGTGGCCGGGTCCAGGATGTCGCAGATCAGGACCAGGGTCGGATCGGCGTAGAACGGATCCAGGTAGGCGCTGCTCGGGTCGGGCAGCAGGACCATGTCGGACTCGTTGATGCCCTTCCAGCCCGAGATGGACGAGCCGTCGAACATCTTGCCGTCCTCGAACAGCGAGGCGTCCACGATGCTGACCGGGAAGGTGACGTGCTGTTCAACACCGCGCATGTCGACAAAGCGCAGGTCGACGAACTCGACCTTGTTGTCCTTGATCAGCTTTTCAACATTCTCCACAGACATCTCGGAACCTCGGGTTGGATAAGGATGTGCAGATGTACAGCAATCCCCGTGCCAATCCCAACATCGATCCAAGCCATTGATTTTGAATGGCTAGCTTGACAATTCCTTCACAAGCAATCCCCATTATGGTGCTATTTTTCGGAGTATAGCCCCGAAACGGTGCATCGGGCTTTCCACTATCCTTTCCCGCTTTCCGCCGTCCTCCGCGCCCATGACCGACCTGCTCGCCGCGCTGCTGCTCGGCATCCTCGAAGGCCTCACCGAATTCCTGCCGGTCTCCAGCACCGGCCACCTGCTGATCGCCCAGCACTGGCTGGGCCAGCGCTCGGACTTCTTCAACATCGTCATCCAGGCCGGCGCGATCCTGGCCACCACGCTGGTGTTCCGGCGCCGGATCTGGGAACTGGCCACCGGCTGGCGCGATGCCGAGACCCGCGACTACGCGATGAAGCTGGCGGCGGCCTTCCTGGTCACCGCCTTCGTCGGCCTGCCGGTGCGCCTGGCCGGCTGGGAGCTGCCGGAGACCGTCACCCCGATCGCCTGGGCCCTGATCCTGGGTGGCGTGTGGATGCTGGTGGCCGAACATTTCGCCGAGAAACGCGGCGACGTGGCCACCATCACCTGGAAGGTGGCCGTCCTGGTCGGCCTGGCCCAGGTCGTGGCCGGCGTCTTCCCCGGCACCTCGCGCTCGGCCGCGGCGATTTTCATGGCGATGCTGGCCGGCACCAGCCGGCGCTCGTCGGCGGCGGAGTTCGTGTTCCTGGTCGGCATCCCCACCATGTTCGCGGCCAGCGCCTACGCCTTCCTGGAGCTGGTGAAGGACAACGCGCTGGGCAGCGAGAACTGGGGCGAGGTCGCCCTGGCCTTCGCCGCGGCAACGGCCACCGGCTTCGTGGTGGTGAAGTGGCTGCTGGGCTACATCAAGGCGCACCGGTTCACCGGGTTCGCGATCTACCGGATCGTGCTGGGCGGGTTGCTGCTCCTGCTGATGCCGGTCGGAAGCTGAGGGCCCTTCACCCCGTTCCAACCGCTCGCGCGTTTGCATAGGCCACCCTTGGAGATGACGCCATGAAACGACTGCTGTTGCTCGCCCTGCCCCTTGCCTTGGCCGGCTGCCCCAAGCCCGCCGATGACGTTGCCGCACCCACCGCGGCACCGGTTGCCGCGACCGCGCCCGCGGCCCCCGTCGCCGACCCCGCGTTACTGCCGAAGTACCACTGGCGCCTCACGTCCGCGACCGATGCCCAGGGGCAGCGTCTGGACGCACTGCTCGTACAGCCCGACAAGCCGGTCACGCTGGATTTCCGCGACGGCCGCCTCGGCATTTCCAACACCTGCAATCGCATGGGCGGCAGCTACACGCTGGCCGACGGCTCGCTGACCGCCGGACGCCTGATGTCGACGAAGATGGCCTGCGCCGACGCCACGCTGATGGCGCTGGACGACGAAGTCGGCAAGCGCCTGGAAGGCACGCTGAAACTGGCGACGGCCGCGTCCGGCGATGCGCCTACGCTGACCCTCACCACCGCCGGCGGCGACACGCTCACCTTCTCCGGCGAACCCACCGCCGAAACGCGCTACGGCGGTGCGGGCGAGCGCGTGTTCCTGGAAGTGGCATCGGAAACGAAGCCCTGCAACCATCCGCTGATCCCGAACATGCAATGCCTGCAGGTCCGCGAGATCCGGTACGACGACAAGGGCCTGAAGGTCGGCACGCCCGGCGCGTTCCAGCACTTCTACGACAGCATCGAGGGCTACACGCACGAACCGGGTATCCGCAACGTGCTGCGCGTGGACCGCTACACGGTGAAGAATCCGCCGGCGGACGCATCCAATCGCGCCTACGTGCTCGACATGGTGGTGGAGTCCGCCAGCGAGAAGAAGTGATGCCTTCGGGTGACGCGCCGCCGGTATAGTGGCGCGTCGCCGGAATGGATCCATCGCTGATGCGCTTCGCAAGGAACGCCCCCTTTTTCACCGGCGTTGCCGTCGCCTTGCTGGCCGCCTCAGCGCTGGCCCTGTGGCTGCCCGCGTTATGGACGCCTTTCTGGGGCGACGACTACGTGTTCCTGCATGCCGCGCATGCGACGAACGCGAGTGGCGCACCGTGGTGGTCGGACTTCTGGCCCACGTCGCCCGTGCGCTTCTGGCGGCCCCTGTCGCAGGAGGCGTACTGGCGCTTCGTGGATGCCGCCCTGGACAGCAACGCTTTCGCGGCGCACGCGGTGAACCTGGCTTTCCATGTGCTCGCGTCGCTGGGCGTGGCGCTGCTGGCGCACCGCGTCGCGCGGGCATGCGCATGGACCCCGGCGGGATGGATCGCCGCGCTGGCCGCCGCGATGTATGGCACGCTGACGATGCACCTCATGCCGGTGCACTGGGCCGCGGCCGCCAACAACGCGATGCTGACCCTGTTCACAACGCTGGCGTTGGCCGCGTGGATCGGCGCACGCGATGCGCGAGGGCGCGTGCGCGTCGCCCTGCTCGCGTCGGTGCCGGTGTCGCTCGCCCTCGCCCTGCTCTGCAAGGAGTCCGCGGCACTCACGCCCGGCCTGATGATCGTGGTCGCCCTGTTCGTCGGCGTCCGTCGACCGCGCGCCGACGAGATCCTCGCCTGGCTGGCGACCGTAGCCGTGGTCGTCGCGTGGCTCGTGCTGCGCGGACGCTTCACCGCCAACACCGATGCCGCCTACGAACTGGGGTTCGGCAGCCACGTCGTGCGCAACGCGGCGTCGTTCGCCGCATGGCTGCTGAACGTGCCGCGCGAAGCCTTGCGCATGGTGGTCGCGGGCGATCGTGCCGCCGGGCTGGCCTGGATGGCGGCCACCGCACTGCCGATGCTCGCCGCCTGGGCGCTCGCCTTCTGGTGCAGCCGCAGGGCCCTGGTGGTGCGCCAGTGGTTGGCGCTGCCCGCCTTCGCGGTACTCGCGTACGGGCCCTACTTCCTGTTCGCCTGGAACAGCTACGAGTACTACGCCGCCATCGCGGCGATCCTGCCCGTCATCGCGATGGCGCGCTGCATCGTCGGCACGCCTCGCGCGCTCGCGGTCGCGGCGCTCGTGGCGCTGTCCTCATGGATCGCCGTGGAAGGCACGCGCCGTCTCGACCACCCGGGCCTGATCGGGCGGGCGCGCTGGGCGGAGGCCACGCTGCAGGCGCTGGAGCGGCAGCCCACGCCCGCGACGCCCCTGCACGTGGCCGTCGCGGACGAGCAACGCTTCTACGCCATCGGCGGGTGGGGCCTTGCGTGGCGACTCGATGTTCCGCTGCAGAGCATCAGCGTGGCGCGGGAATGCCCATCGACCGGAACCTGCCTCATCATCGAAAGCGATGGGCGCACGCACTGGAGGCAGGACGGCGACTGACGCCGCACGGCGCTCAGGCCCGCTCGGCATTCAACGTATAGGTGCCATGCACCGCGGCTTCGGCCAGCACATGGCCCTGCATCGCACGCTCGACATCGGCGGCGGCGAAGCGCGCGGGCAGGTCCAGCGTGGCCACGTCCAGCGCGAACAGGCGGAAGAAGTAGCGGTGCACCCGCAGGTCGTTGAACGGCGGATACGGACCGTCGTAACCGAGGTAGTCGCCGCCCATCTGCGCATCACCGGCGAACCAGCCGGTGTAGCCGTTCAACCCCTGGCGCGCACCGGCCGGCCCCTGCGGGTGCTGCTTGCCCCGTGCGGTAACGCCATCGCTGCAGCTTCCGGCCGCGATGGTGCGCACGTCCGGGGCGATGTCCGCCATCGCCCAGTGGATGAAATGCGCGCGCGGCTGTTCGACCGGGATCTGCAGATCGTCGCGGCCGACCGTCTCCGGCACGGTCGGCGCATCGGGGTCGATGCAGAGGAGGGCGAACGAGCGCGTGCCGTCGGGCACGTCGGACCACGCCAGGTGCGGGTTGCGGTTGGCGGCGAAGCCGTCGGGCTTTCCCATCGCGAATTCGGACGGGATGGGCCGGGTGTTCTCGAAACTGTCGCTCCACAGACGCATGCGCGGCTCCTGTCGCAAGGATAAAGGCCTGATGCCGCGCATCACGCCGGGTACGGGTGCGCCCCGCAGCACGGATGCCGGCCACGTTGCTCGTGCACGCCTCGATTGTAAGGGGCCTCAGGCGACGCCGGCGGCCAGCCGCTCGGCCACCCAGCGCTCCGCGTAACCGTCGCAGGCGACGTTCTCGATGAAACCGCAGTGCCCGCCCCACGGGGCGATCTCCAGCGTGGCCTGCGCCGGCAAGGCCCAGCCGCGGAAGGTATCGAACGGGATGACCGGATCGTCCTCGGCCATCAGGATGTGCGCCGGCACCGAGAGGCCGGCCAGCCGGTCGCCGCCGATCGCGTAGCCGTCGAAATAGGCGTCCAGCGTGCCGAACGCCGTATGCCGCTGGACCAGCCAATCGGTCAGCGCCCGCATGTCGAGCGCCAGCACGGTGTCGTCGAAGTCGTGCCGCTGCGGGAACAGGTGGCGCTTGCGCAGCAGCGAGCGCCGCCACTTCCGCGCGAAGTACCAGTCGTACAACGGGAGTCCGTTCTCGATGCGCGTCATCGTGGTCGCCGGATCCAGCAACGGACAGACCGCCGCCACGTGCGCCAGCGACAGTCCGGCCTGCGGCGCGCGCAGCGCGAGGCGCAGCGCGAAGTTGCCGCCCAGCGAGTAGCCGGCCACCCGCATCGGCACCTCACCGGCGAAGCGCCGCGACACGTCCACGGCGGCGTGCACCACTTCGTCCAGCCGGTTGGAGTGGAACAGGTCCTCGTTGAGGTGGTGGGTGTCGCCGTGGTCGCGGAAGTTCAGCCGGAACACATCGAACCCGCGCGCCAGCAGCTGGGCGGCCGTCAGCCGCATGTAGCTGGAATCCGCGCTGCCTTCCCAGCCGTGCAGCAGCAACACCAGGCCGCGCGGATCGCGGCCCGGCATCTGGCTGAGGAACCCCTGCAGCCGCACGCCGTCCCCGCCATCGACGATGTGCTCGACGGTCACCGCGCCGCTGATGGCCAGCGCGCGCAGCCCGCGTCGGCGCCGCAGCGCACTCGAACCCAGCACCGATTGCAGGTGCGGATTGCGGAGCCAGCGGGGCGGGCGGTAGTCGGCGGCAGTGATCATCGGGTCATCGCGGCAGCGTCGGGCCGAGCATGGCACCGCGGGACCGAGTATTCCTTCGACTCCGTCGGAAACCCGTCAAGGCCATGGATCAGGCGGCCGCCATGGCCCGTACGATCCGCTCGCGCGACAGGTCGGCGATGCGCCGGCGCCCTTCGACGTCCGCGATGCGGATCGGTTCGAGGAAACAGATGTCCGCCGTCCGCGCGGGCTCGCCGAGCAGGCGCAGGAAGTTGGCGAAGAAGCTTTCCTTCGGCCCGAACGCCACCACGGGCTGCGCGCTGCCATGGGCGCCATAACGCAGCGCGACCGGCTGCACCGGCACGCCGGCTTCGACCGCGGCCAGGAAGATGCGGGCATGGAACGGGCCGACCTCGCGGCCGTCGCGCGTGCGCCCCTCGGGGAAGACGCCGACGGAACGCCCTTCGCGCAGCCGCCGCATCATCGCCTGCAGCACGCCGCCCAGCGATTCCTGGCTGCCGCGCTGGTGGAAGATGGTCTGGCCCTGCGCCGCCAGCCAGCCCACCACGGGCCAGCCGCGGATCTCGTGCTTGGCGACGAACCCCATCATGCGCTGGCTGTGCAGCGCCTCGATGTCGATCCAGCTGACATGGTTGGCCACGAACATCGTCGGCCCGACCAGCGGCGTGCCGACCCGGCGCAGGCGGAAGCCGAAGATGCGCATGAGGCCGCTCGACCACCAGCGCACGGCCACGTCGCCCACGTTCTCGTCGCCCACGCGGATCCACACCAGCAGCGGCGAGAGGCACAGCAGGATGATCGGCAGGAAGACCAGCAGGTGGATCAGCAACAGCGGCACGCGGTACAGGTAGCGGAACAGCCGCGCCACGCCGCTGCCGCCGGCAACATGAACAGGGGGCGGCGTCATGCCGCCACGATACCGGATGCCCGGCCCCAGCGGAATGCGCCGCGACCGATCGCCGCGCCGGGCATCACCCCTTCGGCACCGGCACCACCGCCAGGGTCAGGCGCGAGACGCAGACCAGCTTGCCCTCGTCGTTCTCGATACGGATCTCCCACAGCTGGGTGCTGCGACCCACGTGCAGCGCGCGTGCCGTGCCGGTGACCACGCCGCCGCGCATCGCGCGCACGTGGTTGGCGTTGATCTCCAAGCCCACGACCATCTCCTTCGTCGTGTCCACGCAGAGGTTGCCGGCCATGCTGCCCAGCGTCTCGGCCAGCGCCACCGACGCGCCGCCGTGCAGGATGCCGTAGGGCTGCACCGTGCGGACGTCCACCGGCATGGTGCCGCGCAGCCAGTCGTCGCCCGCCCCGGTGATGACGATGCCCAGGTTCGACACCAGGGTGTCGGCGGCGTGGGCGTTCAGGGCGGCGAGGTCGACGGGCGCGCGGAAGCTCATGGCGGAACGGGATCCGAAGGGGAAAGCCCAAGATTACGGCAGCCGGCGCGACACCCGAAGGGCCAGGCCGCGCCGGGTGGACCCCGCGTTCAGAGGATCGGCACCAGTCCGGCGCCGAACGCGGTCAGGATGCGCGTGTAGAGCCACTTCGGGCCGACATTGACCTCGGGGAAGTCGCCGACCGACACGTAGCAGCGATGGAATGCCGGATCCTTCGGCGTCACCGGCAGCGGGCAGTCGGGCCCGGGCTGGAATTGGTAGCTCGTCGCGTACCGCCACGGCCAGATGTCGAAGATCGGCAACGCCTCGGACACCTTGCCCAGGCTGTAATCCAGTCCCGAGAACACGACCGGCTTGGCGCGCGGGGCGATGACCCACGCGTTGCGCGGCGACATGTCGCGACGGATGCTGGCGGCCAGTGCCTGCGCGAACGCGGGATCGTCGATCACCACCGCCGCCTCGGTGTTGTAGGTTTCCGAACGCGGATCGAAGTTGTGCGTGCCGATCACCGCCGTCTCGCCGTCGATCACCATCGACTTCGCATGCAGCCCCATGCGCACGCCGGCGCGCTTCAGCGGCAGCGGCTCCGCGCCGGCCCCTCGACTGAGGAACGAAGGCCGCGACTCGGTGCGCTGCAGGCGGCGGGTGGTCTCGCCCTGCGATCCGGACGACGGCCCGATCGAACCCGAGGGCCCGCGCACGCCGTCGTTGCGCGCGGCGACGGCGTCCGGCGCCAACGGCGGCCCTTCCGGCATCAGCGTGGCGTAGTCCACCGGCGCGTCTTCGGGAAAGGGCTTGTACTCGTGGATCTGGAAGCCGAACTCGCGCAGGTAGCGGCGTTTGTACTTGAACGACATCGAGTACACGATCGGGTTGTCGGTGGCCGCCAGGCTGTTGGTCGACACCACCACCTGCGGCGGCGGCTGCCGCTGGCGCATTTCGCGGAACATCGCCTGCGCCTGCTTCGACATCACCAGGTAGGGCGTCTGCAGCAGCACTTCCGAGTGCGCGCCGCGGATCAGCGCCTCCAGCTCCGGCGCCGCCGGCGCATCGTCGTCGCGTCGCTCGCGGCGGTGCTTCTGCGGCAGGTCGGCGATGTAGCGCACGGCGCCGACCGGGTAAGCGGTATCGACGAAGCGCTCGCGGATGACGGCGGCGTCGCTGGCCTCCTCGCTGGCGGCGCGCACGCGCTCGGGACGCAGGTACCGCGGCGCCGGCATGGCCGGCACGCCGGCGTCCAGCAGCGTGCGGCCCACGTCGTTGAGCCGTTCGGCCGGCACGCTGCGCCGGGCGTCCCAGAACGACTGGAAGTTGCGCGACATCGCCTCCGCTTCCGGACCGGCGACCAGGACGTCACGGTCGCGGAAGTTGTATTCCGCGTCCCAGTCGTAATAGTCGTCCTGGTAGTTGCGGCCGCCGCTGATGCCGACGCGGCCGTCCACCAGCAGCAGCTTGGTGTGCATGCGCTGGTTGAAGCGGCGGAAGCAGCAGAGCACGCTGCCGGCGTAGTCCAGGTAGTTGAGCTTGGCCTTGCCGAAGCTGGGGTTGTAGATCCGGATGGCGAAGTTCTCGTGCGCGCCGGATAGCGCGGCGAGGATCTCCAGGTCCGCGATCGCCGACAGCTGGTCGATCAGCAGGCGCACCTTCACGCCGCGCCGTGCCGCGGCCAGCAACTCGTCCAGCACCAGCCGGGCGCTGTCGTCCTTGTCGAAGATGTAGGTCTGCAGGTCGATGCGTTCCCGTGCGCTGCGGATCAGGTTCAACCGCGCCAGCAATGCGTCGGAGCCCTGGTCCAGGATGACCGCGTAGTGGCGCGGGGCCTCCGGCGTGGACGCCGCGCGCGCCTGGTCGCCCAGGTCGTACAACGGCGAGCGCAATGCGCAGGCATCGGCCTGCGTGCAATCGACCACCTGCGAGCGGGCCGCGGCGGCGATGCCGGCGGCGCGGTCGCGCTGGCGGTCGGAGAGGCTGGCGCAGGCGCTGCACAGCAGCGCGAGCCAAAGGACCGCGCAACGCGCGGCGATCACGGCGGCACTGCGGCGGTTCACGGCGTTTTCCCGCTCCTGATCCGCGCGCGCAGGACGAACACCACGCGGTCGCTGACCGCGAGCATCCAGTCGTCCATGTCGTAGTCGCTGCGGCGCACCGCGCCGGTGGCGACCACGTCGCAGGCCACCGCCGGGCGCTGGCAGGTCGATGGCGCCACGTCCAGGCTGCGCGGACGGCTGATGCCCTTGATGCTCAGCTCGCCTTCCAGCTCGCCGCCGTCGTAGAGCAGCATCGGGTCATAGGGCTTGGAGGTGAAGGTGACCACCGGGTAGCGGTCGGCGTCGAAGAACTTCTCGCTGCGCGCCCAATCGCTGTAGCGGGGATGATCGATGATGTCGACATCGCGCGTGTACATCCGCAGGCGCACCTGCTGGCGCCCGTCGGGCAGATGCTCCACCGAGCCTTCGTAGTGGCGGAACACGCCATCCAGCACCTGGCCCCAGCGCGTGCGCAGTTCGAACCCGAGCCGCGTGTTGGCCGGGTCGAAGTCGTTGCGTCCCTGCGCGAGCACCGGCGCGGCCAGCAGCGCGCCTACGGCCAGCGCGGCCAGCCGCAGACCGGCAGTCACCTGCGTCATGGCCACCAGAAAGCGGAGAGCTGCGCCACGCCCGGTTCGATGGAGGCGTCCACCGGCAGCGTCAGCACCACTACGCCGGCCGGCGGCATGCCGCGGTACTCGCTGGTCACGCCGGAATACATCAGCGCCGCCAGCTGCTCGAAGCCGGGATTGTGGCCCACCATCAGCAGGCGCTCGGCCTCGCGATGCTGGTCGGCCAGGTCGGCCAGGGTGCCCGGCGTGGCCTCGTAGATGCGCTCTTCCAGACGCTGTTCGACATAGCCGATCGAACCCAGCACCGCTTCCAGCGTCTCGCGCGCCCGGCGCGCGGGCGAACACAGCACCCGATCGGGCACCAGGCCCTGGTCCTTCAACCAGGCCGCGACCGACTCGGCCTCGGCCAGGCCCTGCGGCGAAAGGGGACGGTCCAGGTCGGACTGGCCGGTGGTGGCCGGTTCGGCATGCGCGTGGCGCAGCAGGATGAGTTCACGCATGGGACGCTTGCTCCTTCGGCCCTAGGCCTTCTTGATCCATTTCAACAACGGTTCCCAGTCGGCCTGGTGGTCGCGGACCTGGGCCGAGCGGTAATCGAACAGGCTGCGCCCCAGTCCCGCCAGCACCACGTAGGCCTGGGTATCGCGCAATTGGGTGACCACCGGATAGGGCCAGGTCTTCAGCATCTCCACCGCCTGCTGCGAGGCGTTGGTCCACGGCTTGGTGCGGTTGACCACCAGGCCCACCGGCAGCTTGCGCTTGTGCACGCGCGGCACCTTGGCCAGGGTGTTGAGGAAGCCGACCGTGGCCTCGATGTCCAGTGCCGACGGCAGCACCGGCACCACCACCGCATCGGCGTGCTCCAGGAAGCCGGCCAGGTCGTCGGCCATCGCGCCGGCGGGCGCATCGACGACGACGCGCTCGGCGTCCTCGGGCAACCAGGCGCGCCAGGCGCGCTTGCCGCTGGCGTCGATCGGGAGCACGGCGCTTTCCAGTTCGGCGCGGCGTTCGGCCCAGCGGGTGGAGGAATGCTGCGGATCCGCATCCACCAGCACCGTACGCTTGCCATCGAGTGCGAAGTACGCGGCCAGATTGGTCGCCAGGGTGGTCTTGCCCGCGCCGCCCTTGGAGCTGGCGACCAGAATCGTCTTCATGCGCGCACCTCGTTGCCCGGGGAGCCCGCAGGGTACACCGGCCTTGGTGAAGCGGGAACCGGCGTCCGGGAACCGGGGATGAAGCCCCCGCAGCCTCGTTCCCCGCCGCGCGCGCCCTTGCTATCTTGCCCGTCCCCACGGACCGGACGCCCCATGAACGAACTGCAGGACCTCACCGCGCTGATCCGCGCCAACACCCCGCTGATCGTCATCGAGACGCAGGACGAGGCCCGCGTGGTGGAACTGTTCCGGCAGGCCCTGGGGCAGGTGTGGCGGGCGTTGTTCCGCTGGAGCATCACCGAGGGCCTGCGCCGCCTGGACATGGACCGCGAAGACGACGCGGTCGGCCCGCCGGACGCCAGTGCCGCCCTGCAGTCCATCAAGCAGGCCGAGCAGCGCGGCATCTACCTGCTGTTCGACTTCCATCCCTACCTGGGCTACGCCAGCAGCCAGCGCCAGCTGCGCGACATCCTGCAGCGCCGGCACAGCCTGCCGCACGTGGTGGTGCTGGTGGGGGCGAAGATCGAGTTGCCGGCCGAACTGGAAGCCCTGGCGGTCCGCTTCAGCCCGCGCCTGCCCGACGGCCACGCCCTGCTGAAGATGGTCCGCGAGGAAGCCGAGCACTACGCCCGCGAACACGGCGGCCGACGGGTCGAGGCCGACGGCGAGGCGGTCAAGCAGATCGTGCGCAACCTGCAGGGCCTGAGCCTGGTCGATGCGCGCCGGATCGCCCGCCAGCTGATCTTCAACGACGGCGCGCTCACCGCCAGCGACCTGCCGGCCCTGAACAAGCTGAAGTTCGAACTGCTCAACCGCAGCGGCCACCTGCATTACGAATACGACACGGCGAAGTTCGCCGACGTCGCCGGTGCGACCCGGCTCAAGCGCTGGATCGAGCAGCGCCGCGCGGTGTTCGTCTCCGGCAATCCGCCGCCGGGCCTGGACCTGCCCAAGGGCGTGCTGCTGCTCGGCGTGCAGGGCTGCGGCAAGTCGATGCTGGCCAAGGCCACCGCGGCCGGCTTCGGCGTACCGCTGCTGCGGCTGGATTTCGGCACGCTGTACGACAAGTACCACGGCGAGACCGAGAAGAACCTGCGCGCCGCCCTGGCCTCGGCCGAGCAGCTGGCGCCCTGCGTGCTGTGGATCGACGAAATCGAGAAAGGCCTCGCCAGTGGCGGCGACGAGGACGGCGGCGTGTCGCGCCGCGTGCTCGGCTATCTGCTGACCTGGATGGCCGAACGTAAGGCCGGCGCCGGCAGCGGACAGGTGTTCCTTGTCGCGACCGCCAACCAGGTGCAGGACCTTCCGCCCGAGCTGCTGCGCAAGGGCCGCTTCGACGAGATCTTCTTCGTCGACCTGCCCTCGCCCGAAGCCCGCGTGGAGGTGCTGCGCGTGCACCTGTCGCGTCGCCAGCTGGACCCGGAAGGCTTCAACCTCCCCGCACTCGCCGCGGCGGCCGACGGGTTCTCCGGCGCGGAACTGGAACAGGCGATCGTCTCCGCGCTGTACGCCGCACACGCGGAACAGAAGCCGCTGGACACCGACGTGGTGATGCACGAGATCCGCACTACGCGTCCGCTGTCGGTGCTGATGGCCGAACAGGTGCAGGCGCTGCGCGAGTGGGCGCGGGAACGTACGGTGCCGGCGGATTGATGCCGCGTCCCGGGCCAACCCGGGCGTGATGCCTTGGCGACAAGCCACCTTTGTGTCAATCGACAGAGCAGTGGTGATTGATGGGTTGCCATCCCCATGCGGTTGCACGCCCGCGCATCCATCTGGGATGCTCGCCCCGGAACAGGACGCTCGACCGTGCCGCCACGAAGGGAACCTTCGCGCAGGACGGCGGTCGACAGGACGCGAAGGAACGAAGGGGACGCGATGATCGAGTTGCAGGGCGTGCAGCGCCACTACGCCATGAGTGGACAGACCGTGCGTGCGCTGGCGGGCGTGGACCTGCACATCGGCCAGGGCGAGTTCGTCGCCATCACCGGACCCTCGGGTTCCGGCAAGTCCAGCCTGCTGAACATCCTCGGCTGCCTGGACCATCCCAATACCGGCACTTACCTGTTCGAAGGCCGCGACGTGGCCACCTTCGACGACGAGGCCAGCAGCGACCTGCGCAACCGGCGCATCGGTTTCGTGTTCCAGAGCTTCCACCTGCTGCCACGGCTGAGCGTGCTGGAGAACGTCATGCTGCCGTTGCGCTTCCACCGCCAGCCGCCACCCGGCACGCAGGAGCGCGCCCTGGCGCTGCTGGATCGCGTCGGCCTGGCCGAACGCCGCGACCACCGCCCCAGCGAACTGTCCGGCGGCCAGATGCAGCGCGCCGCCATCGCCCGGGCACTGCTGCTGCAACCGGCCCTGCTGCTGGCCGACGAACCCACCGGCAACCTGGATTCGAAGAGCGCGGCCGACGTTCTGGCGCTGATCGATGAAGTGCATGCCGGTGGCCAGACCGTGGTGCTGGTCACCCACGACAACGACATTGCCGCGCGCGCGCCGCGCCAGGTCAAGCTGCGGGACGGCAAGGTGGAATCCGATGCGCTCCAGTAAGACGCTGTGGGCCGCGATGGCCCTGGCCGCCGCCCTGCCCGCGCAGGCCGTGGTGCTGACGGGCGAGGTCCGCGCGATCGATGCGCAGCAGGTCCTCACTCCGCAGTCCAACACCTCGCCGGTGGTGATCCGTTACTACGTGCCCGAAGGCGAACGGGTGAAGAAGGGCGACGTGGTCCTGCGGATCGACCCCGGCCAGTCCGCCAGCCGCATTCCCGAACTGGAGGCGCAGATCGAACAGGGTCGCGCCAAGGACGCGAAGGAGATCGCCGAGCTGGAGGTCAAGGCGGTGGAGGCCGAGATGTCGCTGGTCGATGCCGAAGCCGAACTGGCCACCGCCAAGCTCGATGCCACCATCCCGCCGGACCTGATCTCCGCGCTGGACTACGACCGCCACCAGGGCGAACTGGACCGTGCCACGCGCGAGGTCACGCTGAAGCGCAAGGACCTGGAGGCCGCGCGCGCGGCGGTGCAGCGGCGCATCCACGATGGCCGGCTGCAGATCGACAAGCTGGTGCTGCAGCGCGACTACCACACCGCCCTGGTGCGTACCTCGGAAGTGGTCGCCGACCGCGACGGCATCGTCGTGCATGGCTTCAACAACAACTGGATCGGCGGGCGCATCGACGAGGGTTCTTCGACCATGCCGGGCAGCAAGGCCGGCGAAGTGGTCGGCAGCGGGCGCATGAACGTACGCGCGTGGGCGCTGGAGCCGGACCGGCGCGGGCTGGCGGTGGGCCAGTCGGTGGAACTGACGTTCGACGCCCTGCCCGGCCGCAAGGTCAAAGGCCGCATCGACTTCATCTCCGGCGCACCGGACCGGCGTCCGGAATGGGGCGAGGGCCGTTACTTCACCCTCGACATCACGCCGGAAGCGAACACGCTGACGCTGATGCCGGGCATGAGCGTGCGCGTCATCGCCCGCCCGCCCACGACCGCCGGCAGGGAGCGCGCCCCATGAATGCCCTTCATCGCACCGCCTTCGTCCTCGTCCTCGCGTGCGCAGGCTCGGCCGCACAGGCAGGCACCCTGCGCGTGGACGGCGAGGTGTACGCGCAGCGCAGCGCGCAGTTGTTGCCGCCCTCGGTGGACCGCATGTGGCAGTTCAACCTCACCCAGCTCGCGCCGGACGGCAGCACGGTGAAGAAGGGCGACATCGTGGTCGCCTTCGATACCAACGACCTGGTCCGCCAGCTGGCCGAGAAACAGAGCCTGCTGCAGGAGAAGAAGCGCGAGCTGGAGAACCTGTCGCTGGACGTCGCCGAACGCGACCGCAGCCAGCGCCTGGCCACAGCCGAAGCCGACGCCGAACGCGACAAGGCCGGCCGCAAGACCGAACAGCCGCGCGAACTGATCGCGGCGCTGGAGTACGACAAGCTGGTGGAGGACCGTCGCCGCACCGAACGCCGTGCCGCGCTTGCGCAGGTGGCCGAACGCGCCGCCGCCGAGCAGCGCCGCCAGGAACTGCGTCTGGTCAACGCCGAGCTGCAGCAGGCGCAGGCGGACGTGACCCGCCTGCAAACGTCCATCGCCGCGCTCAACCTGCCGGCGCCGCGCGACGGCGTGATCATGCACAAGAGCAACTGGAACGGCGAGAAGTTCGATGTCGGTTCGCAGGTGTGGCGCGGCCAGACCGTGGCCGAGATCCCCGATCCGGCCACGCTGGCCGTCCGCGCCCAGTTACCCGAGCGCGATCTGCAGCGGGTGAAGGTCGGGGCGGCCGCGCGCATCGTGATCGAAGGGGGTGGCGGCAGCGTGCACCACGGTAAGGTCGCCAGCGTCGGCCGCGCGGTGCGCAGCAAGTCCCAGGTCCAGCCCGTCCCGGTGCTGGATCTGGACATCCGCCTGGACGATGCGAAAGCGAAGCTGCGCCCGGGCCAGGCCGTCCGCGTGGAACTCGCCGTGCCCGACATCGCCGGAGCCGCGAAATGATCCGCAACGCGCGCTCCCTGACGGTGTTGGTGCTGGTCGCCGCCCTGGCGGCCTGCGGCGACGCCGACGTCCCCGTCGCCAGCGAGACCGTCGCTCGGGGGCCGTTGACGCTCGTCGTCCGCGGCGAAGGCGAACTGCGCTCGGCCAAGCCGACGCCGCTGACGGTGCCCGGCAAGAACTGGGCGCAACGCCAGGTCGAATGGATGGTGCCAGAAGGCAGTCTGGTCAAGAAGGGCGAGTTGCTGGCGCGCTTCATCTCGCCGGAAGGCGAACAGCAGCTGGCCCAGGCGATGATCGACCTGCAACGCAACGCACTGGCCCGCGCGGCGAAGGAAAGCGGGCTGGTCTCCACGCAGGGCCGCGTGGAAGTCGACCTGTCGCAGGTCGCTGTGCAGCTCGGCATCGCCCAGCGCTATGCCGATGCCGACCTCAGCACGGTCGCGCGCAACCAGGTGCTGGACGCGGTGGAAGACAAGGAGTACCTGCAGGTGCGGCAGGGCGTGCTGCAATGGCAGCGCGACCATTCCGGCGTACGCGGCGGTGCGGAGCTCGCCGTGCTGGATGCCCAGCGCGCCACGTTCGACATGAATGCGCAGACCCGAAAGGCCGACCTGGATGCGCTGGAACTGCGCGCGCCGAACGACGGCGTGTTGCTGCTGGCGACGAACTGGTCCGGCGACAAGCCGATGGTCGGCGCCAACCTCCGCGCGGGCTTCGAGTTCGGCAGCCTGCCCGACACCTCGACGATGGAGGTGGAGATCGACCTGCCGCAGATCGAGGCGCAGGGCGTGCAGGCCGGTGCCGCCGTGGTGCTGCACCCGCTCGGCCGGCCCGACCAGCGCATCGACAGCGCACTGTCGTGGGTGGCGAGCGCCGCCAAGGTGCGCAACCGCGAGAGCCCGGTGAAATTCCTCTCCATGCGCGCGCCGATCCCGGCGCAGGCGATCGAGCGTTTCCGCCTGATCCCGGGGCAGCGGTTCGCCGCCTCGGTGGTGCTGCTCGACGCGAAGGACGCGATCGGCGTCCCCAACGTGGCCATCGAGCAGCGCGACGATCGCCACTGGGTCCAGGTGAAGCAGGGCGGCGACTACGTCGCGCGCGAAGTGACCCTGGGCGTACGCGGCACCGCGCGCTCGCAGGTGATGAAAGGCCTGCAGCCCGGCGATCTGGTGCGACTGTCGCAGGCCGACGTGCCCGCGCCAGGCGACAAGGACGACGACAAGGACGCGGCGGACGGTGACGGATCGCGCGATGCGGACAACACCGGCGACGCGCAGGAGAAGCAGGCATGACCCGACTGTTCAACCGCCTGCCCACGGTCTGGCGCGAGGCGGTGGAGGAGTTGTGGCGGCGGCGACTGCGCACGCTGCTGACGCTGCTCGGCATGATCTTCGGCGTGGGCGCCATCGTGGCCATGCAGGCCGTCGGCGAAGGCAGCCGGCGCGAGGCGCTGCGCCTGGTCGAAGGCCTGGGCCTGCACAACCTGATCGCCGAGGCCAAGTCCCAGGACGAGGACACCTTGAAGGAAACGCGCGAACGCAGCCTGGGGCTGACCGTCGCCGATGCGGATGCGGCGCTCAGCGTCGTGCCCGGCGCCGAGCGCCACGCCGCCGAGAAGGAAGTGCGCACGCATACGGTGTTCAGCGACACCGGGCGCAGCGATGCCCAGGCCAGCGGCGTGAGTGCGAACTGGTTCGGCCTCTCGTCCCTGAATGTCGCCCGGGGCCGCGCCTTCGATGCCGACGACGAGACCGCGCTGGCCGCTGTCGCGGTGCTCGGCCACCAAGCCGCTGCCGATCTGTTCCCGAACGGCGATGCGGTGGGCGGTCTGATCAAGGTCAATCACGTGTGGCTCGAAGTGATCGGCGTGCTGGCCGACCGCGACCTCGGCCAGGACGATTTCGAGGGCGTGCAGCTGGGCTCGGAGAGCAACCGCATCTACGTGCCGCTGGCGAGCACGCGGGCGCGCTTCCGCTTCCAGCCGCAGGAAGACGAGGTCGACCGCTTCCTGCTGCGCCTGGACGATCCGCAGCGGCTGGCGGCCGGTGCCGGTGTGCTGGCCGCGGTGCTGGACCAGCGCCATGCCGGCATGGCGGACTATCAGTTGATCGTGCCGCAGCAGTTGTTCCAGCAGCACCAGCAGACCCAGCGCATCTTCCAGGTCGTGATGGGCGCGATCGCCGGCGTTAGCCTGCTGGTCGGTGGCATCGGCATCATGAACATCATGTTGGCCAACGTGCTCGAGCGCCGTCGCGAGATCGGCCTGCTGCGCGCGCTCGGTGCGCGTCGCCGCGACGTGATCGCGCAGTTCCTGCGCGAAGCCACCGTCATCTGCATCTCCGGGGCGGTGCTGGGGTTGCTGTTCGGCGGCGTGCTCGCCTACCTGATCGCCACGTTCGCGGGCTGGCAGGTCGCGTGGGCGCCGCTGCCGATCCTGCTGTCGGCGGGCTTCTGCGCCGTGGTCGGCCTCGGCTTCGGCGTATATCCCGCGCGCCAGGCCGCGCAGCTGGACCCGATCGCGGCACTGCGTCACGACTGAGCGAAATGCGGCGTCAGGATGCGGACGCCGCAACAATGCGTTGTGTCTCTTTCAGAACAACGACCATGGGTATCGCCTGCGGCTCCACCCGTCCTGTGTGCCCCGCGCACGCCTGAAGCATGCGGCGCCCCACCGGGGACGCCGCACATCAGGAAATGGAACAGGCGTCGGTGCATCCGACGCCCACGCAGGTCACTTGCCGCCGTGGGGCGGCGGTGCTTCTGCCAGCGTTCCGGTGCTGTAGTGCCCGCCCGAAGCCGCACAATCGATGTCACGCGCGGGCGTCCACTTGACGGCGGTGCCGGTCACCACCGGCCTGACGAGCCGCCAGGGCCAGAAGCCGAAGCGCTGAGAGCCGTTGTAGTGGATCACGGCATCGGCACCCGCCGCCTTGGCATCGGCGATGACCATGGGAAGAATATCGTTGACGCTTCCGTAGCTGCCCTTCCCGTACTTCAGCTTCCTCACCGTGGTGTAGGAGAACTCTGCCGGTGGCGTGGCGGTAAAAAGACAGATGCCGCCCTCTTCGGCTTTCTGCTCAGGTGCTGGCGCCGTCTCCTGGGCGCTGCAGAGTTGCGAGGCGCAGACGAGCGCGATGCCCGTCATCCGTTTGGCAAACATGGCTGGACCCCTGTTGGTGTTGGTGCTTTGCTGGATGGCACAACAGGCATCGTCCCCTGATGCCTGATCGCGTCGACACGAGTGTACGGTCAGGACCGTGGGAAAGGTGCAACCGAAGGCGGTCAGCGCGCGACAGGAACCGACGCGCCTGTCAGCAGCGCGCGGTATTCGGGGTTGTCGGGCAACCAGCCCGCGGGCGGTTCGGTGGCGATGCCGTTGAGTTGCAGCTGGTAGCGCATCGCGGCGAGCTCGCCGTCGCGGAACATGCGCTCCATGTGATCCACCGGCAGACGTCGCGCGTTTGCAGGAAGCAGGTACTGCCGAAGTCCGGCTTCGTAGATCCAGGCGAAGCGACGCAGGCGCTCGCGTGCCGCCGCCCGTTCGTCTTCGCCGTCGGCCCATTCGACCAGGCGAGGCAGGGCGAAGCTGGGGCCTATAAGCGTCGATCCATCAGCCGCCAGCAACGCGTAGATCTGTTTGCACACGCGACGAGCCTCCGCAGGCACCCGTCCGACGCGGGCCGTGCAACGCTGTTGGAGGGGTTGCAGGGCGGGCAACGCGATCGCCACGTTGAGGGCCATCACCACGACGTCCCCCAAGTCCTTCGACGTGGCGCTGCGCCCCAGCCCAAGGTCCTCTCCCATCGCCGCCGCAAGCGTGGGGTCCAGTTCGGGTGAGGGACTCGCGTGCAGGACGGACGCCATCAGCGCGCCGACTTCATTGATCCTGGAACGATAGTGCGATGCGCGCCCAGCGGACTGCCAGTAAGCCTCCGCAGCCACCGCATCCTTGCGCTCGACGGCGTCCTGATAAGCGAGGAGCAGCGTCTCGGCGTTGCCAGGATCGCCGGCGATCACGCGTGCGAGCAGCCGCTGGCGATCGCAGGCCGCGCCCGAGGTCGCGCACGCATCGAGCAGCACCCAGTCCACGAGAGGATCGTCGCCCCGCGCGTCGTCGTACGCCGCCTGTATCCATGCGCGAGCCTGTGGCCTCGAGAGCGAGCCACGCGCCGCAAGGGTGGCTTCGTCGGTCTCCATCGGCCACAGCCAGCCCGCGGCCAGCAGGTCACGCGGCGTGCCGCGCGCAGCGACGGCGCGCAGGTGGTCTTCGACATTCGCGCGCCACGCCCTGTGCCACGCTTCGGCTGCACGCGCGAGCCGCGGGTCGGATTCGATCCGGCCGGGAGGCACCGGGCGTGGACCCTCTTGTGCCATCGCCGACGATGAAACCCACATCGTGGCCATTACCGCCAACCACACGCTCATCTTTCCAGCCTTGCGCATGCCCTACTCCTTTAGGGAGACGAGCACGCACGTTCGCACGCGGCATGTATCACATTCAAGCGAATGCGGCCGTCGTTAGGCGATCGCGTCAGCGCGTCGTGTGGATCTCCACCGCCGTCCCGCTTACCCGCACGCCCGCATCCACATCGACCGGCACCTCCACCTGGAGCAGGCTGGGCCGACCGATGTCGTGGCCTTGGAGGATGCGGAAGCGGCGGGTCGGCGGCAGTTCGCCCTGCGTGGCGAGGTAGGCACCCAACGCGGCCGCGGCCGCGCCGGTGGCAGGATCTTCCACCACGCCGCCGGGCGGGAATGGATTGCGCGCGTGCAGCGTGTGCGCATCTTCGCGCCAGACCAGGTTCACCGTGGTCCAGCCGCGCGCCGCCATCAGCGCCGACAGCGCATCGAAGTCGTAGTGCAGGTCCGCCAGGCGCGCGCGCGATGCGGCCGCGATGACCGGATGCCACGCACCTGCATAGGCGACGGCCGGCGCGAGTGCGGTGTCGAGCTCGTCGCGAGACCAGCCCAGGATCGCCAGCAGGCGATCGAGATCCGCGGCATCCAGGACGGCGACGCGCGGCGCCACGCTCGTCAACGTGGCCGCGAACGTTTCATCGATCGTGACGCTCACGCGGCCGACCTGCGTGTGCAGGACCACATCGCCCGGTCCGTGTTCGCGTGCGTAGGCGACCATCGCCGCGATCGTCGCGTGTCCGCAGAAGCTCACCTCCGCCAGCGGGCTGAAGTAGCGCACATCGAGTTCGCCGTCCGCGCGCGGCAACAGGAAGGCGGTTTCCGAATAACCGAGGTCGGCGGCGATGCGCTGCATGGCGTCGTCGGACAGGCCGCGCGCATCCAGCACCACGCCCGCAGGATTGCCGCCCTGCGGATCGGTGGTGAACGCGCTGTAGCGCAGGATCGCGGCGGTCATGGCGTTTCTCCGGAGAGGGCGGGGGCCGGACGCGCATCCAGCCGCACGACCAGATGGCGCAAGAAGAGCTGCGTCAGCGGCCCCACGCCGAAGGCGAACACCAGCGTGCCCACGCCGACCACGCCACCGAGCAGCACGCCGATGACCAGCACGGTCACTTCGATCAGCGTACGGATGCTGCGGATCGACCAACCGGTGCGGCGCGCGAGTCCCGTCATCAGGCCATCGCGCGGGCCCGGGCCCAGCTGCGCGCCGATGTACATGGCGGTGGCGATCGCGCACAGCACCACGCCCGCCAGCAGGTAGGCGCAGCGCAGCGGCAGTCCCTCGGGCGTCGGCAGGAGGGCCAGGTTGAGATCGGCGAACGGCCCCAGCAGCAGCGTGTTCGCCACCGTGCCCAGGCCCGGCATCTGCCGCAGCGGGATCCAGGCCAGCAGCACGGCCACCGCGGTCAGGATCATGACCATGCCGAACGACACCGGCACGTGATGCGAGACGCCCAGGTGGAACACATCCCACGGCGATGCACCGACCGCGCCTTCGATCATCAGGGCGATGGCCAGTCCGTAAAGCCAGAGCCCGACCAGCAGGCGCAGCAGGCGTTCGGGAAGACGGCCGGCCCGGAGCTGGGCGAGCGGACCGAGGTGGGTCAGGGCGGGGGCGGGCGGCGGGTTCATGGGGCCACCTTCCCTCAAATTGGCTCTTTTCGATAGAGCCAATCATGCGATAGTGGCCACATGAACCGCTCATTGGCTCCTGATCGCCTCGCCACGCTGGTCGGCGACTTCCCGCGCACGCCGGCCTACCGTGGCCTGCGCCAGGCCCTGCAGGAACTCATCGGCGACGGTCGCATCCCGTTGGGCACCCGCCTGCCGAGCGAACGCGCCGTCACCGAAGTACTGGGGGTGTCGCGCAACACGGTCACCCGGGCGTATGCCGACCTGGTCGCCGCCGGTTTCGCCACTGCGCGGCAGGGCGCCGGCACGTATGCCTCCGTGCCACTTGACCGCCGACGCGCACACGACCATGCGCTGCACGCCGTCGGCACGGCGCAATCGACCGAAGGTGCGATCGACCTCAACTGCGCCGCCGGTGCCGCCACACCCGGCGTCGCCGCGGCCTATGCGCGTGCGCTGGAAGCATTGCCCGCCTACCTCGCCAGCGATGGCTACCTGCCCTCCGGCCTGCCCGCGCTGCGCGCGCGGATCGCACAGTCCTATGCGGAGCGCGGCCTGCCGACGACGCCGGAGCAGATCGTGGTCACCTCGGGCGCGCTGTCGGCCATCGGAATCATCGCCCGCACGCTGTCGCGTCCCGGCGACGGGCTGATGATCGAGTCGCCGGTGTATTCGAACGCGATCGAGGCCCTGCGCCTCGGCGGCGGACGCCTCGTGCCCGCGCCGATGGCCGATCCGCTCGGCGACGAAGGCTGGGACCTGGCGGCGATCGAGGCCACGTTGCGGCAGACGTCGCCGCGCGCGGCGTACCTGATCCCCGACTTCCAGAATCCCACCGGCTTCCTGATGGACGAAGCGCAGCGCGAACACTATGCGGCGACGCTGCGGGCGACGCGCACCCTCGCCATCGTCGACGAGTCGCTGCAGGCGACCTGCCTGTCGGGCGCGCCGATGCCGGCGCCCTTCGCCGCGCATGCCCACGACGCCTTCACCATCGGCAGCGCTTCGAAGCTGTGCTGGGGCGGCCTGCGCGTCGGCTGGATCCGCGCGCCGCGCGAGGCCGTCGACCGCCTCATCGCCACGCGCGTGCAGATGGACCTGGGCAGCTCGCTGTTCGACCAGCTCGTCGTCACCGAGATGCTCGCTGACGGCGGCATCCTCGCCACGCGCCGGGAACAGCTGCGGCTGCGCCGCGACGCGCTCGCGGGTGCGCTGCGCGAACATCTGCCCACGTGGCAGTTCCGCCTGCCCGAGGGAGGCCTGTCGCTGTGGGCGCGCATGCCCCGGGGCAGCGCCACGCAACTCGCGGCGGACGTGGAGCGCAAAGGCGTGTATCTCGCGCCGGGCCCGGTGTTCAGCGTGGAAGGCGGCGCCGACCAGTGGCTGCGTTTGCCCTACGCCAAGCCCGAGGATGTCCTGGTGCAGGCGGTACGTGCCATGGCCGACACCTGGCATGCGCAGCCGCGGGAAGGCGTGCATCGTCGCGAAGGCACGACGCGCCTGATCGCGTGATGCGCCGGCCGCGCTAGCCGCTGTCGTCGCGCTTCGCGACGCGGCGCTCCAGCCACGCCAGTACGAACAGCACGGCGAACGTCAGCAGCGTGGCCAGCAGAGCCAGCCAGCCGTGCCCGAAGCCGACGGCCACGCCGATGACCGCCACCATCAGCAGCGATGCGGCCGTCGTGATGCCGGCGACCACCCGCCCCCGGTGGGCGATCATGGTGCCCGCACCGATGAACGCCACGCCGGCGATGACCGCTTCGACCAGCCGGAACGGATCGATCTGCACGCGGCCGTCGTCGTCGTGCTGGGCCTGCGCCAGCATCATGTCGCCCATGCCGGTGAGCATCGCCGCCGCACCGGCGACCAGCGTATGGGTACGGAAGCCGGCCGGCCGGTCCTTCATCTCACGCTCGAGGCCGATGGCACCGCCGAGCAGCATGGCGAATGCGATCCGGCCGACCACCGGCGCCTGTACTTCCCATCCATCGAACATGGCGTGATCCTCCTGCCCGGATGGTTCCATCGGCAGGGTCAACGCGATGCGAATGCCCGCAGGCGGCGCCTCAGGCCAGCCGCCCGACCACCCACGCCCACATCGGCAGCGTCGCCAGCGACAGCAGGATGCCGTAGCCCACCATCGCCGCCGCCAGACGCGGCGCCAGCTGGTGGGAGATCGCCAGCGCGGCCGCGGTGATCATCGGCGGCATGGCCGATTCCAGCACGTTCGCCTGCAGCATCTCGCCGGACATGCCGAACGCGAACGACAGCGGCAGCGCCAGGGCGGGCATCACCAGCAGACGCAGCAACAGGCCGACGGCCAGCGGCTTCACCTCGTCGCGCGGCAGCTTCAACTGGATGGTCAGGCCGACCGCCAGCATCACCAGCGGCAGCATCGCATCGGCCAGGTTCTTCAACGCGGCGCCGATCCACGCCGGCGGCCGCTCCGGCATCAGCGTCAACGCGAACAGCAGCGCCCACACCGGCGGGAACCTGACGATGCGGAGCAGCATCTCGCGGGTGGTCGGCGGCGTGTCGCCGCCGTAGCGCGCGAGCACGTACAGGCCGAACGTGGAGAGCAGCACGAACGTTCCGAACTGGTCGTACACGACGGCGTAGGGCAGCGCGTGTTCGCCCAGCAGTGCGCGTACCATCGGGTAGCCGATGAAGCTGCTGTTGCACAGCGCCACGCACAACAGCAGCACCGCATGCTCGTCGCGCCGGAAACCGAACACGCGCGTCGCCAGCGCGACCAGTGCCACCGTGGCGACCGTCAGTACCCACGGGGTCGCCACCACCCCCAGCAACGACGCGTCCACATGCAGCCGCGGCACGTAGATCAGCACCGCGGCAGGCAGACAGACGTACAGGACCACGCGGTTGAGCACGTCGGCGGCGTTCCCGGGGAACGCGCGCAGGCGCGCGAACACCATGCCGAGGGCCAGCATGGTCAGGATCAGGGCGAAGGCATCGAATGCCATGGTGGAACGGAGGACGGCGCGGGACGGGCAGGATCGCATACCGGAATGCGCCGCGCTGCCGGACCATCGTCGTACGGCATAGATGCCGTCATTCCTTGCTCGACACTCCGGCGCGTACGCCGGAATGACGGCGGTCATGCACACAGGGCTTATCATGGCGGCATGACGAAGCCCGCTTTCCCCGCCGCGTCCGGCCCGATCACCCTCGACGGCCCCGAAGGGCCGCTGGAAGCCCACGTCGACTGGCCCGAGGAAGGCGAGCCGCTCGCGCCGATCACCGCGGTGGTCTGCCACCCGCTGCCCACCGAGGGCGGCACCATGCACAACAAGGTCGTGGTGATGGCCGCGCGCAGCCTGCGCGAACTCGGTGCGGTGACGGTGCGCTTCAACTTCCGCGGCACCGGTGCGTCGGCCGGCCTGTTCGATCAGGGCGACGGCGAAGCGGAGGATCTGCGCGCGGTGGTGGCGTGGGTGCGCGAACAGCGACCGGGCACGCAGCTGTGGCTGGCCGGTTTCAGCTTCGGCGCCTACGTGTCGCTGCGTGCAAGCGACAGCCTGCAGCCGGATGCGCTGGTCTCGATCGCACCGCCCGCCGGCCGCTGGGATTTCGCCGCGATCACCCCGCCCACCTGCCCGTGGCTGGTCATCCAGGGCGAGGAAGACGAGATCGTCGAGCCGCAGGCCGTGTACGACTGGATCGACACGCTGAAGCAGCCGCCGGAGCTGATCCGCATGCCGGAAACCAGCCATTTCTTCCACCGCAAGCTGATGGACCTGCGCGGCGCCATCAAGCACGCGATGAAAGCCTACGTGCCGGCGTGATGGCGGACGATCACGAGAAGACGGCCCTGACGCCGTCGCAGGTCTACGCGCGCGGCGCCGCGCAGGGCCAGTGGCAGGACGATCCGGCGCAACATCCCGCCTTGGCGGAGCTGGACCGCATCCACACTGCGCTGCTCGCCGATGACGGCACGCCGGGCCTGTTCGGTCGTCTGTTCGGCAAGGCGCCGGAGACGGTGAAGGGCCTGTACTACTGGGGCGAAGTGGGTCGCGGCAAGACGTTCCTGGTCGACCTGTTCTACGACAGCCTGCCGCTGCCGACGTATTCGGTCTCGCAGAACAAGGCGCATGGCGAGGGCGGCGGCAAATACCGCACGCACTTCCACCGCTTCATGCGTGGCGTGCACGAACGCCTGCGCCTGCACACGGGCGAGAGCGACCCGCTGGCGAAGATCGTGCGCGAGGTGCGCGGCAAGCTGCGCGTGCTGGTGCTGGACGAGTTCTTCGTCACCGACATCGGCGATGCGATGCTGCTGGCGCGCCTGCTGGAGCGCATGTTCGCCGAGGGCATCACCCTGGTGACGACCTCCAACACCGCGCCGCAGAACCTCTACAAGGATGGCCTGCAGCGCGCGGGCTTCCTGCCGGCGATCGAGCTGCTGCAACAGCACTGCGTCGTGCTGCGCTCGGACGGGCAGGAGGATTACCGCCTGCGCGCGCTGACACGTTCGCCGGTCTACCGCACGCCATTGGACGGCGAATCCGACGCCTGGCTGGCCTCGCGCTGGCGCGAGCTGACCGGCGGTGAAGCGGCACATGCCGGCAACATCGAGATCGACAGCCGCAAGATCCCGGTGCGCGGACGCGGCAAGAGCATCGCCTGGTTCGATTTCGCCGCCCTGTGCGAAGGCCCGCGCGGCACGACGGACTACATCGAGATCGCGCACGAGTTCAACACCGTGCTGCTGGGCGGCATCCCGGCGTTCGATGCCTTGAACGAGGACGCCGCGCGCCGGTTCGTCAACCTGATCGACGAGCTGTACGACCGCCACGTCAACCTGGTCTGCACCGCCGCCGCCGCGCCGACGGCGTTGTACGCCGGCACCCGGCTGCAGGGCGCGTTCGAACGCACGGCCTCGCGCCTGATCGAGATGCAGAGCGCCGAGTACCTCGCCACGCCGCACAAGGCCTGAGTCGATGGACGCCGTGCCTGCCGCGATCGCCGAGGCCCTGCGCCGGGCGACCGACACCGGCGGCCACATCTGCGTGCTGACCGGCGCCGGAATGTCCGCCGAGAGCGGCATCCCGACCTTCCGCGGCACGCACGACAGCCTGTGGTCGCGCTTCGACCCGATGCGGCTGGCGACGGCCGAGGCCTGGCGCGAGGATCCTGCGCTGGTCTGGGGCTGGTACCGCTGGCGCATGCAATTAGTGCGCGATGCGCAGCCGAACGCCGGTCACCGCGCGTTGGCGACGCTGGCGCAGCGCGTGCCGCTGTCGCTGGTCACCCAGAACGTGGACGACCTGCACGAGCGCGCCGGCAGCCTCGTCGATGCGCATGTGCATGGCAGCCTGTTCGCGTTGCGCTGTTTCGCGTGCGGCCGCGCGCACGCAGGTTCGCTCGACGACTATGTGGGTGGCATGCAGCGGGTCGAGCCGATGCGCTGCGCCGCATGCGGGGATCGCATCCGTCCGGGCGTGGTGTGGTTCGGCGAAGCCTTGCCGGACGATGCGTGGAGCGCGGCCACCGATGCGGCGATGCGCTGCACGCTGATGCTGGTCGTGGGTACGTCGGGGCTTGTTTACCCCGCCGCCGGACTGCCCGCATTGGCCCGCCGCCACGGCGCCACGGTGGTGGAAATCAACCCGGAGCCTACCGCGCTGTCCGCGGAGGTCGACCATGTATGGCGCGCGACGGCGGCGCATGGGTTGCCGCGGTTCCTGGGCTGATCCGCACGCACCGGCTTCACGCGCGGCTTGCCAGACTCGCGACGTCCGACGAGGAGACGCCATGAAGCCGATCACCCAGGTTCCGCTCTACGCGGCACTCGCCGTTGCAGTGCTGGCCGGCTGCCAGCGCGCGCCCGACGAGCAGGACGTCGACGCCGCCACGCAGGCCGCGGCCGAGATCGCCGATCCTGCGCCCCCCGTGACCGGTCGCGAAGCGCCGCAGTTCCAGTTTTCGGATGACGAGATCGGTCTCGCGCTTTTGCCCACACCGGGCTTTACCCTACGCCGCGACTTCACCCGCGACTATCTCTCTGCAGACGCGTGGAAGGCATTCGCCGCGCCTGACATGCGCGGCGAACCGCTGGTCGCGCTGGTCCTGGACGGTTCGGACAAGATCACGGCCGCCGAACTCCGCATCGGCACCAGCACCGACAGCCACGCCGTCGTCACCTGCCTGGATCCGCCAGAAGGCGCGACCACCGAACCGCCCGATGAGGTGCGCATCGACGGCCAGGCGTTCCATCATTTCCGTGCCGGCGATGCGGCGATGAGCCACTACCAGTCGGTCGACGCGTACCGCCATGTGCGCAACGAACGCTGCATCGCCATCGACCTGTTCGTCGCCGGCACGCGTCCCGAGGTCTACGACCCGCCAGCCACACCGCCGTTCGATGAAGCGACGGCGCGTGCGCGCCTGCAGGAGGCGTTGGCGGCGGTTCGGATCATCCGCTGACGGCTTTTCCATTTCCCTTCTCCCCGCGCGCGGGGAGAAGGTGCCCGGAGGGCGGATGAGGGCGCTTCTCTTCGGCGTGGATGCGTTCACCAAGCGATATCTCCGAATCGTCGAACGCGGAATGATCCTGGCGGACTTTCCTCTCCCGACTCGGTTTGCCCCTCACCCGCCTTCGGCACCCTCTCCCCGTTTCACGGGGCGAGGGAGACTTCGGCCAGGACTACTGCAACTGCTTTCGCACGAACGCGTCCACGGTGTTCGTGTAGCCGGACGGCAACCCGAGGTCGCGGTTCACGTCGCCATGCGAGAGATCCTCCGGCAGCACCTCCATCGGCACGCCCAGCGTTTTCGCCTTGTCCGCCATCGCTCGCCCCTGCGGGCATGCGTCCTTGCGGCGCGAGGAGCAGACGAACAGCATCGGCACCGCGTCGCGGGTGAGCTGGTGGTAGGGCGAGGCGGCGATCCAGTCGCTGCGGTCGCTCCCGAACGCGCGCTGGTAGATGCCGGGCAGCGGTGGCCGCTGCATCGTCTGCGGGACGTCCAGCCCGCCACTGTCCAGCGACACCACGCCGCGTGGCTGGGTCGCGCCGGCGTCGCGCCACAGCGTCGACGACGCACCGACCAACGCGATCAGGTGCGCGCCGGCCGAGTGACCCATCAGCACCACACGCGAGGCATCGCCGTTCCATTCGGGCGCGCGCTTCTGCACCGCGGCCAGCGCGCGGGCGACATCGCGCGCCTGGTCGAGCGGTGCGGTGTCCGGTCGCAGGCGGTAGTTGGTGGAGACCAGGATGTAGCCCTTCGGCAGCCAATAGGCGGCCTTGTTCTCGACCACGCCCGGGTTGTCCTTGTTGCCGTTGGCCCAGCCGCCACCGTGGACGAACAGGATGATCGGCGCGTGCTTGGGCTGCGCCGGCAGGTAGACGTCGAAGCGCTGGCGCGGATCGTCGCCGTAGGCGACATCGCGCATCGCACGCGCACCGGCCGGCAGGGCTGGCGCACGGGCGGCGGGCTGGCGCGACGCATCGCGCATCTCCTGCAGGCGCTCGCGGAAGGTCTGCGCCGCCAACGGCAGCGCAGCGAGCAGGGCGCAGGCCAACAGGCCGGTGCGGAGCCAGGGATGGGGCGTCATGGGGTCACCTCGCAGGGGACAACGCGCCGTCGGGCCACGGGTTGACGGCCTCCGGATCCGGCTGGCCCGCGCCCGCGTGGCCGGCGACAATACGCCCCCCCGGCGGCCCCACGCCGCCCGCACGCCGAGCCCCATGACCGCCTTCGTTTCCCCCGACCGCATCCGCGGCCTGTTCGCCCAGGCCATGTCCGACATGTACCGCGCCGAGGTGCCGCTGTACGGCGACCTGATCACGCTGGTCGGCGACATCAACACGACGACACTGCAGCGCGACGCCGCCCTGGCCGAGCGCCTGCAGCGCACCGGCGAAACCGAGCGCCTGGACCTGGAGCGCCACGGCGCGATCCGCGTCGGCACGCCGGCGGAACTGGCGATGCTGGGCCGTGTGTTCGCGTTGATGGGCATGCATCCGGTGGGCTACTACGACCTCACCGTGGCCGGCGTGCCGGTGCATGCGACCGCGTTCCGCCCACTGACCGAAGCCGCGCTGGCCGCCAACCCGTTCCGCATCTTCACCTCGCTGCTGCGCCTGGAGCTGATCGCCGACGCGACGCTGCGCGCGGAAGCCGAGGCGATCCTGGCCAAGCGCGACATCTTCACCGCCGGCGCGCGCGCGCTGGTGGACCAGGCCGAACGCGACGGCGGGCTGGACGATGCCGATGCGCAGCGCTTCGTTGCCGAAGTGCTCGAGACCTTCCGCTGGCATGGCGACGCGACCGTCTCGCTGCAGACCTACCGCGCGCTGCACGGTCTGCACCGGCTGGTCGCCGACGTGGTCAGCTTCCGCGGCCCGCACATCAACCACCTCACCCCGCGCACGCTGGACATCGATGCCGCCCAGGCGGCGATGCTGGAGCGCGGCATCCAGGCCAAGGCGTTGATCGAAGGCCCGCCGCGCCGCGCGGTGCCGATCCTGCTGCGGCAGACCAGCTTCAAGGCGCTGGAAGAGGAAGTCGCCTTCCCCGACGCCACCGGCACGCTGGTGCCCGGCAGCCACAGCGCGCGCTTCGGCGAGATCGAACAGCGCGGCCTGGCGCTGACGCCCGCCGGGCGCGAGCTCTACGACCGCCTGCTCGCGCAGGTGCGCCAGGCCGGCGGCGCCGGCAACACGTCGGCGGACTATCCGCAGCGGCTGGCGGCGGCGTTCGCGGCCTTCCCCGATGATGAGACCACGCTGCGCCGCGACGGACTGGGGTACTTCCGTTACCGCGTCACCGCGACCGGCGCTGCGTTGCCGGCCGCCGAGCGAGCGGCGATGACGCCCGACGCCCTCGTCGCGGCCGGCCATGCCGTCGCCGATCCCATCGTCTACGAGGACTTCCTGCCGGTCAGCGCGGCGGGCATCTTCCAGTCCAACCTCGGCGGCGGCGAACAGCGCGCCTACGACGCGCATGCGAACCAGGACGCGTTCGAGACCGCGCTCGGCGCGACGATCCACGACCCGTTCGCGCTGTACGCGCAGGCACAGGACGCTTCGGTCGCCGCGCTGCGCGGCTAAGGCTTCATATGCCCTCTCCCTGCGCCAGCGGGGAGAGGGTGCCGAAGGCGGGTGAGGGGCGAACGGAGTCCCACCCCCAACGCGTTTAGTCGGCAAAACGTTCGCGATCTTGGTGTCGCGCGCGGATCATCATCGCGCCTGCCCCTCATCCGCCGTTAGGGCACCTTCTCCCCGCAGGCGGGGCGAAGGAGAAATCCGTGAAACCCGCGCCAGTCCGACACCCGCTGTTCCACACAACATTTGGTGTTGACGCTTCCGGCATGCCCCACTATGTTGTGGCCGTCGGTTCCGGTGGTCGCAAGCCACGGGATTAAAACGGGAAGCCGGTGACGCGTTCGCGCCACTCCGGCACTGCCCCGCAGCGGTAATTGGGAACGAACCCGCCACCAGCACTGGGGCCTTGCCCTGGGAAGCGGCGGACGTAGGAAGAAGGCACGTCCTTCCCGCCCATGAGTCCGAAGACCTGCCGACAGCCGCGCGTAGCACACCGCGCGGTGCCGGCCGCGGAATCTCCGGGGGGAGAGGGCTGGCGAAGCAGGGCACGCCGGTCTTCCGTCCGCGCGATCTCGCCCCCTGCGACGCCGCTTCCCCACTGTGATCCTCCATCCGGCCTTGCGCAGCCCCGCGAGGGACGGGCCGCCGCGTGCACCACGCATGGAGGATTCTCGTGACCCAGATCGACAGCGCCGTCGCCGACGCCGGCACCACCCCGTCCCAGAAGGACGCCTTTTCGCTGACCCCGCCGCCCACCGCCACCGCGATGAGCGTGACCAAGCGCAACGGCGGCCGCGAGCCGGTGGACCTCAACAAGATCGTGCGCGCGGTGCAGCGCAACTGCGAAGGCCTGCACGCCATCGACCCGATGCGCGTGGCCACCCGCACCATCTCCGGCCTGTACGACGGCGCCAGCACGCGCGAACTGGACGAACTGTCGATCCGCACCGCCGCGCTGCTGACCGGCGAGGAACCCGAATACAGCCGCCTGGCCGCACGCCTGCTGGCCGGCTACATCGTCAAGGAAGTCACCGGCCAGGAGATCCACGCGTTCTCGCAGTCGGTCACCCGCGGCCACGAAGTCGGCCTGATCAACGACCGCCTGCTGAACTTCGTACAGACCAACGCACGCAAGCTCAACGATGCGCTGGACGCCTCGCTCGACCTGCACTTCGACTACTTCGGCCTGCGCACGCTGTACGACCGCTACCTGCTGCGCCACCCGCACACCCGCAAGGTCATCGAGACGCCGCAGCAGTTCTTCCTGCGCATCGCCTGCGCGCTGAGCGAAGACGTGCCCGAAGCGCTGGCGCTGTATCGCCGCATGGGCAACCTGGACTACCTGCCCAGCTCGCCGACGCTGTTCAACAGCGGCACCACGCACGAGCAGCTGTCCTCGTGCTTCCTGTTGGACTCGCCGCAGGACACGCTGGAGTCGATCTACGCCAAGTACGGCGACATCGCCCAGCTGAGCAAGTTCAGCGGCGGCATCGGCGTGAGCTACACCCGCGTGCGTTCGCGTGGTTCGCTGATCAAGTCCACCAACGGCCACAGCAACGGCATCGTGCCGTGGCTGAAGACGCTGGATTCCTCGGTCGCGGCGGTCAACCAGGGTGGCAAGCGCAAGGGCGCGGCCTGCGTGTACCTGGAAACCTGGCACGCCGACATCGAAGACTTCCTGGAGCTGCGCGACAACACCGGCGACGAAGCGCGCCGTACGCACAACCTCAATCTGGCCAACTGGGTGCCGGACCTCTTCATGAAGCGCGTCGAAGCCGACCAGGAATGGTCGCTGTTCGATCCACGCGTGGTGCCTGAACTGACCGACCTGTATGGCGCTGCGTTCGAACTGGCCTACACGCAGGCCGAAGCGCAAGGCAAGGCGATGAAGACCACGTCCGCTCGCAAGCTTTACGGCCGGATGATGCGCACGCTGGCCGAGACCGGCAACGGCTGGATGACCTTCAAGGACAAGTGCAACGCCGCGAGCAACCAGACCCTGCGCGCCGGCAACGTCATCCACCTGTCGAACCTGTGCACGGAAATCCTGGAAGTCACCTCGGCGGAAGAAACGGCGGTGTGCAACCTCGGCTCGATCAACCTGGGCCGTCACTTCGATGACGATGGCTGGTTCGATTTCGACAAGCTCGCCGAGACCGTCCGCCTGGCCGTGCGCCAGCTGGACCGCGTGATCGACCTGAACTTCTATCCGATCGAGACCGCGCGCCGCGGCAACCTGCGCTGGCGCCCGGTGGGCCTCGGCTGCATGGGCCTGCAGGACGTGTTCTTCAAGCTGCGCCTGCCGTTCGACAGCGCCGAGGCGCGCGCGCTGTCGGCGAAGATCGCCGAGACCATCTACTTCCACGCGCTGGAGACGTCGGTGGAACTGGCGCAGGAACGTGGCCGCCATCCGTCGTTCGCCGACACGCGCGCCGCCAACGGCGAGCTGCAGTTCGACGCCTGGAACGTGGTTCCGGAGAACGCGGAACGCTGGGATACCCTGCGCGCGCGCATCAAGGAACACGGCCTGCGTAACTCGCTGCTGATCGCGATCGCGCCGACCGCCACGATCGCCTCGATCGCCGGCTGCTACGAGTGCGTGGAGCCGCAGGTGTCCAACCTGTTCAAGCGCGAGACGCTGTCGGGCGACTTCCTGCAGGTCAACCGCTACCTGGTGGACGAGTTGAAGAAGCTCGGCCTGTGGACGCCGGAAACGCGCGATGCGATCAAGCTGGCCGAAGGCTCCATCCAGGGCATCGCGCAGATCCCGGACACGCTGCAGCAGGTCTATCGCACGGCCTGGGAACTGCCGATGCGCTCGCTGATCGACATGGCTGCCGGCCGTGGCGCCTTCATCGACCAGTCGGCCTCGCTGAATCTGTTCATGGAAAGCCCGAACATCGGCGCGATGTCGTCCATGTACATGTACGCATGGAAGCAGGGCATCAAGACCACCTACTACCTGCGCTCGCGCCCGGCCACCAAGATCGCCAAGACCACGGTCAGCAGCACGACGGCCGCAGCGCCGAAGCGCGACTACACGCCGACGGAGGCCATCGCCTGCTCGCTGGAGAACCCGGAAGCCTGCGAGGCCTGCCAGTAACCGCTCCCCTGCGTCGACCCCGGTCGACGGACCCTGGAATCGGAACACGGATGTTCCCGGCGCATGGATGCGCCAGCTTCTGATTCGAGCCCCTCTCCCATCGGGAGAGGGGTTGGGGTGAGGGTACGGCGACATCACGATGTGTCACCGCCGCTACTTTCGCCGCACCCTCATCCGCCCTTCGGGCACCTTCTCCCGGCGGGAGAAGGAGAACCACGAGAACACCGCACCATGTCCGCACACCCCAAGCAGATGCTGCTAGACCCCGGTTTCGAACTGACGCTGCGCCCGATGCGCTACCCGCAGTTCTACGACATGTACCGCGACGCCATCAAGAACACGTGGACGGTGGAGGAGATCAATTTCCAGATCGACATCACCGACCTGCATGCCAAGATGACGCCGGCCGACCGCCACCTGATCCACCGGCTGGTCGCCTTCTTCGCCACCGGCGATTCGATCGTGTCGAACAACCTGGTGCTGAACCTCTACCAGCACCTCAACGCGCCGGAAGCGCGCATGTACCTGTCGAGGCAGCTGTACGAGGAAGCGCTGCACGTGCAGTTCTACCTGACGCTGCTGGACAACTACCTGCCCGACCCGTCGGAGCGCTTCAAGGCCTTCGCCGCGGTGGAGAACATCCCGGCGATCAAGAAGAAGGCCGACTTCTGCTTCAAGTGGATCGACAGCATCCAGGACCTGAAGCGGATCGAGACGCGCGACCAGCGCCGGCAGTTCCTGCTCAACCAGATCTGCTTCGCCGCGTGCATCGAAGGGCTGTTCTTCTTCGCCGCCTTCGCCTACGTCTACTTCTTCCGCTCGCGCGGCCTGCTGCCCGGCCTGGCCAGCGGCACCAACTGGGTGTTCCGCGACGAGAGCTGCCACATGGAGTTCGCGTTCGAATGCGTGCGCACCGTGCGCGAGGAAGAGCCGGACCTGTTCGACGATGTCATGCAGCAGCAGGTCTACGACATGCTGGAGGAGGCCATCGAGTGCGAGGTGCAGTTCGCCGAGGACGTGCTGTCCGGCGGCGTGGCCGGCATCTCCACGCGCGACATGCGCCAATACCTGCAGCATTGCGCCGACCAGCACTTCGCCAAGCTGGGCATGCCCAAGCGCTACGACGTGCGCAACCCACTGCCCTTCATGGAGCTGCAGGACGTGCAGGAGTTGACCAATTTCTTCGAGCGCCGCGTCTCGGCCTACCAGCTGGGCGTGCAGGGCGAAGTCGGCTTCGACCACGCGTTCTGAGGCGTCGCGATGGCTGACGTGGGAGCGACGTAAGTCGCGATCTCTGCAACGACACGTCCTCATGGCATCCGAAGGCAGCCGTGCGCTTCTCCAGCCTTGTCGCGACTCACGTCGCTCCCACAAGGGCTTGCGCTATGCTGCCGCCGGGAGCACGCGAACCGGAGCACCACCATGACTGAACTGGCCAACGCCGAAGCGCGCCCGCTCGAGGCCCGCCTGCTGCACATGGTCTTTCCCGACCACACCAACCACCTGGGCACGCTGTTCGGCGGCCAGGCGCTGGCGTGGATGGACATGTCCGCCTTCATCGTCGCCTCCCGCTACGCCCGCTCCACGGTGGTCACCGCGCGCTCGGAGCAGGTGGACTTCAACCAGCCGATCCACAAGGGCGACCTGGTGGAAGTCGTCGCGCGCGTGGTGAAGGTCGGCCGCAGCTCGATGAACGTCGACGTGGAAGTCATCACCGAGAACCTGCTGACCGGCGAGCGCAAGCTGTGCACGCGCGGTCACTTCGTGATGATCGCGCTCGACCCGCTCGGCCGGCCCACGCCCGCACCGCCGCTGCCCCCGGCGATCGCGCAGGATTGAAGCGACGTGGGGCGGGCCCTTGCCCGCCACCACGTTGCGACGACCGTCAGGCCGCCTGCGCGCGTCCGCCACGCAAGGCATGCGCTGCTTCCACCATCCGCTCCAGCGCCGTACGCACCTCGGGCCAGCCCCGCGTCTTCAAGCCGCAGTCCGGATTGACCCAGATCTGCTCGGGCGCCAGTACGGCGCGGGCGCGCTCCAGCAGGTCGATCATCTCGCCCGTGGTCGGGATGCGCGGCGAGTGGATGTCGTACACGCCGGGACCGATCTCGTTGGGATAGCGGAACCTCACGAACGCCTCCAGCAGTTCCATCCGCGAACGCGAGGTTTCGATGGAGATGACGTCGGCGTCCATCGCCGCCACGGCTTCGATGATGTCGTTGAACTCCGAGTAGCACATGTGGGTGTGGATCTGGGTGTCGTCCTTCACACCGGACGCACTGATGCGGAAGCACTCCACGGCCCAGGCCAGGTAGGCCTGCCAGTCCGCGCGACGCAACGGCAGGCCTTCGCGCAGGGCCGGTTCGTCGATCTGGATCACGCCGATGCCGGCCGCCTCCAGGTCCAGCACTTCGTCACGCAGGGCGAGCGCGATCTGCCGGCAGGTCTGCGCACGCGCCTGGTCGTCGCGCACGAACGACCACTGCAGCACGGTGACCGGTCCGGTCAGCATGCCCTTCATCGGCCGCTCGGTCAGCGACTGCGCGTACCGCGTCCAGCGCACCGTCATCGGCGCGGGGCGCGACACGTCGCCGTAGATGATCGGCGGCTTCACGCAGCGCGAGCCATAGCTCTGTACCCACCCGTTCTTGGTGAAGGCGAACCCGTCCAGCTGCTCGCCGAAGTACTCCACCATGTCGTTGCGCTCGAACTCGCCATGCACCAGCACGTCGAGGCCGATCTCTTCCTGGATGTGCACGCAGCGCGCGGTCTCGGCTTCGAGGAAGGCATCGTACCCGGCGTCGGACAGCGTGCCGCTCTTGTGGCGCGCGCGCGCCTCGCGCACCTCGTGCGTCTGCGGGAACGAGCCAATCGTCGTGGTCGGGAACGCCGGCAGCGCGAATCGCGCCTGCTGGGCAAGACGACGCTGCGGGTACGGCACATCACGATGGATGTCGGCCGCCTCGGGCGAGGCCAGCCGCGCCGCGACAGCGGGGCGGTGCACCCGTCCCGAGTGGCGACGCGATTCGATGCGATCGCGCGCCACCGCCAGCGCGGGGTCCGCCGTGCGCGGATCGCGCAGCGCGTCGGCCAGCAGGCGCAGTTCCTCGATTTTCTGCCGGGCAAAGGCCAGCCATGACTTCAGGTCGGATGGCAGCGCCTTCTCGCCGATGACGTCCACCGGCACGTGCAGCAGCGAGCACGACGGCGCCAGCCACAGCTGGCCGAGCTCCAGGTGGCCTTGCGCGTACCTGGCCAGGATCAACGCGTTGTCCAGGTTCGTGCGCCAGATGTTGCGGCCATCCACCAGGCCCACCGACAGCACGCGGCCACGCGGCCACTGCTTCAGCACGTCGTCCAGCTGTTCCTTGCCGCGCACCAGGTCCACGTGCAGGCCGTCGACCGGCAGCGCGCAGGCCAGCGGCAGCTGCGCATCGAGCCGACCGAAGTACGTCGCCAGCAGCAGGCGCGGACGGACGGTCTTCGCCAGCGTCGCGTACGCGCGCAGGTAGGCCGAACGGGTGGCCTCATCCAGGTCCAGCACCAGGCAGGGCTCATCGAGCTGCACCCAGTCCGCACCCGCCGCATGCAGCTTCGTCAGCAGCTCCGCGTATACCGGCAACAGGCGGTCGAGCAGCGCCAGCCGGTCACTGCCGTCCACCGTTTTCGCCAGCAGCAGGAAGCTCACCGGCCCGAGCAGCACGGGGCGCGTCGCGTGGCCCTGGGCACGTGCTTCAAGGTACTCGGCCACCGGCTTGTCGCCGCGCAACCGGAAACTCTGCCCGGCGTGCAGCTCCGGCACGAGGTAGTGGTAGTTGGTGTCGAACCACTTGGTCATCTCCAGCGCGCGCAGGTCCACGCCGTCCTTTTGCAGGCCGCGCGCGAGGGTGAAGTAGCCGGCCAACGGATCGGCATCGGCCAGTGCGCGGTAGGCGTCGGGCAGGGCGTCGAACAGGAACGCCGTATCCAGCACGTGGTCGTACAGCGAAAAGTCGTTGCAGGGGACGACATCGGCGCCGGCATTGCGTTGCAGCTGCCAGTGGCGATGGCGCAGGTCGCGTGCGGTGTCCTGCAGCGCGTCGGCGCTGCTTTCGCCGCGCCAGTAGCGTTCGAGTGCGGTCTTCAGTTCGCGCTTCACGCCGATGCGCGGGAAGCCGAGGGTGGTAACGGTGGTCATGGTGCGTGTCCTCATGCAAGCAGTGATGAGGAACGAAGGAACCGCGCGCCGGGCACGCGCCCGCCACGCCAGCGACCTTCGCCCCCGCGGGCGAGCCGGAGTGCCGGGAGGAAGGCGCAGGAGGACGCATCCGGGCAGGCGCGCGCGGACACGGGCTCCGGCCGCCTCCCCTCGGAAGCTCCAGGTCAGACGGAAGACGGTCGTGTCTTCCGGCCAGGGCAGGTCTTCGGGCTCATGGACGGGCGCGTGTGCGCTGGCCTACTTCCCACCGCTTCCCGGCCCGCGAGGACCAGTGCTGTTGACGGGGTTCGTTTCCAAATACCGCTGCGGGGCAGCGCCGGAATAGGCCCATGGAACAGGCCGCACCGGCTTCCCTTTTAATCCCATCTCTTCATTCGCATGAAGAGATGGAAACCTTGGCGATGCGGACGATACGGCGGTGGGGCGTGGCGCGTCAAGCCAGCGCGGGGTTTGCATCGCTCATACGTCATCTTTAAACGAGCCTGCCTAGGGACACTCAAGCCGTCATGAGTCACGCCTCATCGTTCCCGTCACGCCGAAACCTGCTGAAAGCCGGCCTGTTGTCCCCGCTGGCGTGGGCCTGGCCACGCTCCGCTTCCGCCGCCGCCTGCGACGACGCGGCGGGCTGGATTCCGCCCGAGGCTTTCCTCGATGATCTGCCGCGGTTGATGCAGGCGCTGCGTGTGCCGGGCATCGGGCTGGCGGTGGTCGAGCGGGGCGAGGTGGTGTGGGCGCGCGGGTTCGGCGTGACCCATGCGCTGACGCGCGCGCCGGTGGTGGCGAACACGCTGTTCGAGGACGCCTCGCTGAGCAAGCCGGTGTTCGCCTATCTGGTGCTGCAGCTGGCGGACCAGGGCGTCATCGACCTTGATGCACCGCTGGTGCGCTACCGGCGGATGGACTACCTGGCCGACCATCCGTGGATCGACGCCATCACCGTGCGCGACGTATTGCGCCACTCCACCGGCCTGCCGAACTGGCGCAAGGATCCGGTGACCGAAAAACTGGTGCCCGCCGTGAAGCCCGGCACGCGCATCGACTATTCGGGCGAAGCGATCTTCTGGCTGCAGCTGGTGGTCGAAACGCTGACCGGCGAGAGCCTGGACGAATCGATGCAGCGCCTGCTGTTCGGCCCCGCCGGCATGCAGGGCAGCAGCTACAGCTGGAATGCGGACCTAGCCGCGCGTTCGGTGTACGGGCATCGCGCCGTCGAGGACGAAACGCCCGGCATGCCGCCGCAGATGCTGCGCGAGCAGTGGAGCGCGGCGCAGGTCGTGGCAGACCGCTGGGGCAAGCCGCTGTCGACCTGGCGCTACGAGGATGCCGCGCGCGCGTTGCCCGAGGTGCAGGCGATCACGCCCAAGGGCCTGGTGAACTGGCCCGGTGACATCCTCGCCAATGCCGCCGCGAGCCTGCGCACCACGCCGACCGCGTACGCGCGCTTCATGGCGCTGATGGTGCGCACGCCGCGCGAACCGTGGCAGATCACCGAGGCCACGCGCCGCGCGATGCTGACCAAGCAGATCGACGTGCCCGGCCGCTGGACGGAGAAGGGCCTGGGCTGGAACCTGGAAGCCACGCCGCGCGGGCCGGTCTTCTACCACTCGGGCAGCAACGGCGGCATCTTCAAGAATTTCGCGCTCGGCGATGCCAGCGGCCAGCGTGCGCTGGTGGCGCTGACCAACGGCGGCAGCGGCAACGTGTTGTACCGGCGTGTGGTGCGCGCCGCCACCGGCCACGACCTGCTCGCATTCGATCTGTAGCTACAGGCCCTGGAACACGAACGGTTCCGCGGGCCTGAAATCCTTCACCGCGTTGCCGGCGAACACGTTGCGCTGGTCCGCACCCAGGTCCAGGCGCAGCACCTTGCCGGTCTCCCTCGAGAAGTCCACGTCCTTGAGATCCACCCAGAACGTGTTCGGCGTCAGCGCGGATTCGAAGAAATAGAGCTTGCGCTTGTGGTCGGCGACGGTCCGCCAGCGCGTGGAGGAGATGTTGGGCTCTTCCGGCGTGTTGATGCCGAACGGTACCGACGTGTTGCGGATCACGCTGAAGACGCTGGCCAGCGCCTTCACCGGATCCTCGGCCTTCGGGATCGCATTGACGTAGAACGAGGCGCGCGCGAAGCGGTCTGCGGCGCGGTTGGTGCCCGGCAGCATCACCGTGCCACCGATCTGCTTCCAATAGGCATTGAGCGCCAGCTGCTGGTCGAACACCGGCGAGTTGGTCATCACTTGGTACCGGCGATCATGGTGAATCACCTGCTTGCCGTCGATGTATTCGATGATGGCGCTGTCGCCACTGGCATCGGACATCGACAGGTGCAGCGTGGTCAGCCGGTCCTCCCCGGGCACCTTGTCGGTCACGACGGTGAAAGGCTGCTTGCGCAAGGCGTCGACGGCCTCCTTCACGCTGCCGTAGTTGTCGAGCACGTATTGGGCCCACGCCGCGATGCTCAGGCCGGGGCCGCGTCCGTCGTAGGCGGGATATTCGGATTCGACCAGCCAGAGCACGTTGGCGACCAGGCCGGCTTCGTTCATGCCGTCGGTGGTGGAGATGTCGTAGCCCGTCGCGATGACGCTGCCGTACTTCGATGTCCATTTCACCGAGTGGGGCCCGGCCTGCCCGCTGCGGGCCATGCCGCGGGGGAAGATCCACAGGTTCGTCGCCACGTCGTTCTTCCAGTCCATCGAACGGGCGGTGATCACGTCGTCGTTGGCGCCGAGATAGACGACGCGGGTACAGGCATCGGCGGGCGGCGTGGCGGCGAGCGAGGACAGGAGGGCGGCGGCGAGCGCGAGCGGCATGACGAAGCGACGATCCATGACGGTCTCCGTGAAGGGGGAACAGGCGGTGCGAGACGGGCGCCCGCCCGTTAGGCCGGCGGGTGTGTTAAACAGCGATCCTCAGCCGCCCCCGAGATGCTGCCATGGCCCTCCCCCCGCTGCTGTACCGTTCGTCCACCCGCGCGACGTCGCTGGCCCTCGCCGTCATGGCGCTCACCGCCTGCGTCAGCACACCGGGCCCGCAGGTCGCCGGCAGCGGCACCTGCCGCGATGCGTCGCTCGGCTGGGCGGTCGGCCAGCCGGCCGACGAAGCCACCCTGCGCCGCCTCTCCAGCGAGAGCGGCGCGGGCCTGGTCAATCCGATCGGCCCCAGCACCGTGGTGAAGCACGACACGCGCAGCGACCGCCTGCGCGTCTACATCGACGCCAACAACCGCATCACCGCGGCGCGCTGCGAGTAAGCAGAAGGCGATGAGCCCTGTTGCCCCCAGACCGATGGGCTTGGTCCTTGGAGGACTGTCGATCGCCGTGGGCGTCTTCAACTGGCTGTGGATCTTCTACGCCTGGGACGCGGCATGGCACATGGGGTCGCCCCTGCGCAGGCATTCGAAGCACGTGGTGGCCTCCCTCACGGGCGATCACGCATACGTGGCCAGGGATTCCCACAGCACGGGCTTGGTGCTGATCGACGTCCTCGGTAATACGTTCTGGGTGATGTTCGCGTCGGGCGCGTTCCTGGTCACCGTCGGCCTGCTTCTCATCTACCTTTCAATCCGCGAGCGCCGTCTGCAATACACGGTGTCGGAATCCCCATCCCACGATCCACGCGGGCCCAGCCCGCTCAGCGGGTCGGCCTGATCCAAGCACCGAATCCATGCGTCGCGACCACATCCTCACGCTGTCCTGCCCGGACACCACCGGCATCGTCTACCGGGTCACCGGGCTGCTGTTCGACGCCGGCTGCAACATCCTCGATGCGCAGCAGTTCGGCGACGAGGAATCCGGCCGCTTCTTCCTGCGCGTGCACTTCGACCTGCCGGAAGCCATCTCCGCCGAAGCGCTGCAGGCACGGTTCCAGCCGCTGGCCGAGGCGTTCGCGATGGACTGGCAGTTGCGCGACGCACGCCACAAGGCGCGGCTGATGGTGCTGGTCAGCAAACAGGGGCACTGCCTCAACGACCTGCTGTTCCGCGTGCACAGCCGGCAGCTGCCGGTCGAGATCGCCTGCGTGGTCTCCAACCATCCCGACTTCGCGCCATTGGCGCAGTCGTACGGCGTAGCCTTCCACCACCTGCCGGTGACCGCCGACCATCGCGACGAGCAGGAACAGCGGATCATCGACCTGGTGGAACGCGAACGGATCGACCTGGTCGTGCTGGCCCGCTACATGCAGATCCTCTCGCCGACGCTGTGCGACGCGCTGTCCGGGCGCGCCATCAACATCCACCACAGCTTCCTGCCCAGCTTCAAGGGCGCCAAGCCCTACCACCAGGCGCACGCGCGCGGGGTCAAGATCATCGGCGCCACCGCGCACTACGTGACGCGCGACCTGGACGAAGGCCCGATCATCGAACAGGACGTCGCCCGCGTGGACCACGCGATGACGCCGAAGGAGCTGGTGCGCATGGGCAGCGACATCGAATCGCTGGTGCTGGCCCGCGCCGTGCGTCGCCATACCGAGCACCGCATCCTGCTCAACGGCCACCGCACTGTGGTGTTCCGGTAGGCCTGGCCGGCGTAGGGATAACAGATGTGGGGATAGTCGGTGTGGGAGCGACGTAAGTCGCGAGCGTTTGGTGTTGCCGGAGGAAGAGCTCGCGACTTACGTCGCTCCCACAACCAGCCTTGCCGCCCCGTCTGGAACTCAGCTGCCGACGCGCCGCCGCAGACCCACCAGCACCGCATACACCACCGCCAGCACGACGACGGCCACGCCTATGGCCGTCCATTCGCGCACGCTCAGCGTGGTCAGGATCGCCACCATGCCGACCACCGCCAGCCCCGGCACCAGCGGCCCGCCGCGCAGCACGAAGGGCGCGCCGCGTTCGCGCAGGTCGGTGCGCTGCGCCCGCCACGCAGCGACGCAGACCATCACGTACACCAGGCAGACGGCACCGCCCGAGATCAGCACGAGCGCTTCGAAATTGCCCACCACCGCCAGCAGGCAGGCAATGCCGGCATGCGTGGCCAGCGCGAGCAGCGGCACGCGGTGGCGGGCGCTGACGCGGCCGAAGACCTGCGGCAGATAGCCGTCGCGTCCCAGTGCGAACAGCAACCGCGACGAGCCCAGCAGGTTGCCCAGCAGGAAGCCCGCCATAGAAATGCAGGCGGTGACCAGCAGCGCGATGCGCGCCGGATCCCACAACCGGCCGGCGGCCTCGGCGATCGGCACGCTGCTGCTCGCCAGCGCCGGGCCCAGCACGCCCTGGCAGACGATCTGCAGGCCCAGGTACAGCAGCACCACCAGCAGGATGGCGCTCAACGCCGCGCGCGGCACGCTGCGCGAGGGGTCGCGTACTTCGCCGCCCGGAATCAGTGCCGTCTCCACGCCGGAGTACGCGAACACCACCATCACCATGGCCGCACCCAACGCGGTCCACGACGGCACGTCGGCGAAGGCGAAGCTGATCTGCGTGGTATCGACGAAAGCCAGGCCCAGCACCACCAGCAGGAACAACGGCACCAGCTTCAGCGTGGCCAGCGTCATCACCGCGCGCGCGCCCAGCTTCACGCCGAACGCGTTCAACGCGTAGATCGCGGCATACACGCCCAGCAGCAGCAGCGCGCGCGGCAACGGCGCATCGAAGATCGGCCACAGGCTGGCCGCCTGCAACGACAGCGCGGCCGCCACGCCGGCGCTGGACGCCACGTTGCAGATCCACATCAACGCTCCGGCCAGGAACCCCGGCAGCGTGCCGAACACCGCGCTGACGTACGTGTACGGCCCACCGGTCGCGGAGGCGCGGCTGCCGATGGCGGCGAAGCACAACGCCACCGGCACCATCACCAGCGCACCGGCCAGCAACGCCAGCGGCGCGGCCGCACCGACCTGGGACGACAACGCCGCGGGCATCTTGAAGATGCCACCACCCACGATGATGTTGATGACGGCCGCCGCCAGCGCCAGGCTGCCCACCGCCCGCAGCAACGCGGCATCGCCCTGCAGCGGGCGGGAGGAAGCGGGATCGGCGTCTCGGGTCATGGACGAACAGGCTCTTCAGTGGCCTGCGAGCCTGCCACGCGCGCGTGGCGAATGCGAGCCGCGCGCAGGCATGCGCTCATGGGGATTCGCCATTGGACGCGCGCGCCGCTCGGGCTAGCATCGTCCTCCCCGCCTGTCCCGGATGCCGCCATGCTTCGCGCCCACCGCCTGTCAGCCGCCCTGCTCGTCGCCACCGCACTGGCGGGCACGGACGCCCGCGCGCAGGACGCCACCGCCTTCGCCGCACTGGACCAGGCGCAACCGAAGCTCGTGCAGTGGCGCCGCGACCTCCACCAGCATCCCGAACTGGGCGAACAGGAGACGCGAACCGCGAAGGTCATCGCCGACCACCTGCGCGCGCTCGGCCTGACGGTGCGCACCGGTGTCGGCAAGACCGGCGTCGTCGCGGTGCTGAAGGGCGCCAAGCCCGGCCCGCGCATCGCGCTGCGTGCCGACATGGATGCGCTGCCGGTGACCGAACAGACCGGCCTGCCGTTCGCGTCGAAGGTGAAGGCCGAGTACCGCGGCCAGCCAGTCGGCGTGATGCACGCCTGCGGCCACGATGCGCACGTCGCGGTCCTGATGGGCGTGGCGCAGGCGCTGGTCGCCGCGAAGAACGAGCTCGCCGGCGAGGTGATGTTCGTCTTCCAGCCCGCCGAGGAAGGCCCGCCCGTCGCCGGCCAGACCTTTGGTGCGGCGTTGATGCTGCAGGAAGGCGTGTTCAAGGACTTCAAGCCGGACGCGGTGTTCGGCCTGCACGTCTGGGCCGGCCTGCCTGTGGGCAGCGTGGGCTATCGCAGCGGACCGCTGCTCGCCGCGGCAGATGAGTGGTCGCTGGTGGTGAAGGGCAAGCAGACGCACGGTTCGCGGCCGTGGGACGGCGTGGACCCGATCACCCTGGGCGCGCAGATCCTATTGGGCACGCAGAGCATGATCGCGCGGCAGGTGAACATCGCCACCAGCCCGGTGGTGCTGACCGCGGGCCAGTTCCAGGCCGGCGTGCGCTTCAACATCATCCCCGACGAGGCCACCCTGGTCGGCACGCTGCGGACGTTCGACCCCGCCGTGCGCGAGGACGTGATCGCGCGCTTCCGCCGCATCGCCGACGACTACAGCCATGCCAGTGGCGGCAGCGCCGAGCTGAAGGTGGCCAACAACGCACCGGCTACGATCAACCAGCCCGCCCTCACCCAACGCGTGCGGCCCTCGCTGGACAAGGCCGTCGGCGCGGCGAACGTGGTCGAGATGCCCTTGGTGACCGTGGCCGAGGACTTCTCGCAGTTCGCCAACACCGTGCCGGGCTTCTATTTCTTTGTCGGTTCAACGTCGAAGGGCATCGATCCGGCCACCGCGCCGATCAACCACTCGCCGCAGTTCCTGCTGGACGAACAGGCGCTGCAGACGGGCAGCAAGGCGATGCTGCAGGTAGCGCTGGATTACCTTCGCTCGCCTTGAGGGAGAATGGTTGTGGGAGCGACGTAAGTCGCGATGCTCTTCCCCGGGCCACACGAAAAGCCCGCGACTTACGTCGCTCCCACAACAGCTGAATCAGAACGACGCCAGCCACACCCGCAACGGATGCTGCGGATCCGCCAGCAGGCGGATCGCCAGCGCGATCGATACGGTGACCAGCAGCGGCTTGATGATGCGCGCGCCCTGCTTCATCGCGAAGCGCGAACCGATCTGCGCGCCGAGGAACTGGCCCGCGCCCATCAGCAGGCCGACCTTCCACAGCACCGCGCCGTGCAGCAGGAACACGACGAACGCACCGAGGTTGGAGCCGAAGTTGAGGAACTTAGTGTGCGCGGTCGCCTTGAGGATGCCGAAGCCCGCCAGCGCGACGAAGCCCAGCATCAGGAACGAACCGGTGCCCGGGCCGAACACGCCGTCGTAGAAGCCGATCGCCGGCACGAAGGTCAGCGCGAACACCTGGGGGCGCATCCGCTGGTGGCGGTCCACGTGGCCGATGTCGGGCTTCAGGCCGAAATACACCGCAATGCCCACCAGCAGGAACGGCAGCGCCCATTTCAACCAGTCCACCGGAATGACGGTGGCCAGCAACGCGCCGCCGACGGCACCCAGCGCCGCAGTCAGCACCATCGGCAGCTGGCCCTTGAGGTCGACGTGCCCATGCCGCGCATAAGCCCAGCTGGCCGAGCCCGAGCCGAACAGCGATTGCAGCTTGTTGGTGCCCAGCACCTGCAGCGGCGGGATGCCGGCCAGCAGCATGGCGGGAATGGTGATCATGCCGCCGCCGCCGGCGATGGCATCGATGAAGCCCGCCAGCATCGCGGCGAGGAACAGCAGCAGGAGCACCTGCAGGGCGAGGTCGGGCATGGACATTCCGGCGGGGGACGGAGGCGATCGCCAGCCGTGATAGGCCACACGGAACGCCCGCGTATTCTAAAGCCGCCTGCGCGCATCCGCGATGCAAGCGTTAGCATCGGCGCATGCCTCCAGGAGCCGACCCGATGCGCCATGCACGTCCTCTCGCCGTTTCCCTGCTCGTGGGTGCGTTCGCCTGCGCGCTTCCTGCCGCCGCGCAGGACGCCGCGCCCGCGCAACGGCCGGACGTCGTCGCCGCCGGCGAAGCGATGCAGCAACAGGTGATCGCCTGGCGCCGGCACTTCCACCAGTACCCGGAGCTGTCCAACCGCGAGGAACAGACCGCCAAGCGCGTGGCCGAGGAACTGCGCAAGCTGGGCCTGCAGCCGCGCACCGGCATCGCGCGCCACGGCGTCACGGCGGTGATCAAGGGCGGCAGGCCGGGCCCGCGCATCGCCCTGCGCGCCGACATGGACGCGCTGCCGGTCACCGAGCGGAACAGCCTGCCGTTCGCATCGAAGGCCACGTCGACCTATCGCGGCGAGACCGTCGGCGTGATGCATGCCTGCGGCCACGACGCGCACACCGGCATCCTGCTCGGCGTGGCGAAGGCGCTGGTCGGCATGAAGGACACCTTGCCGGGTGAGGTCCTGCTGGTCTTCCAGCCCGCGGAGGAAGGCGCCCCGGCTGGCGAGGAAGGAGGCGCTTCGCTGATGCTGAAGGACGGCGTGTTCAAGGATTTCAGGCCGGAAGCGGTGTTCGGCCTGCATGTGTTCTCGTCGATCCCGGTCGGCCAGATCGGGGTGCGCCAGGGCCCGTTGATGGCCGCCTCGGATGCGTTCACGCTGAAGGTCATCGGCCGGCAGACGCACGGGTCGCGCCCGTGGGGTGGCGTGGACCCGATCGTCGCGATGGCCGACGTGATCGGTACCGCCCAGACCATCGTCAGCCGTCGCACCGACATTTCCAAGCTGCCCGCGGTGGTCAGTTTCGGCGCGATCAAGGGCGGCATCCGCTACAACATCATCCCCGACGACGTCGAAGTGGTCGGCACCATCCGCACGTTCGACGAAGGCATGCGGCAGAAAATCTTCGCCGACCTCAAGAATGTCGCCACGCACGTCAGCGCCGCGCACGGCGCGAAGGTGGAAGCCCACGTGCCCGACAAGGACGGCAATCCGGTCACCGTCAACAACCCGGAACTCACCGCCCGCATGCTGCCCAGCCTGCAGGCTGTAGTCGGCGCGGATAACGTCATCACCCCGGGCCTGCAGATGGGCGCGGAAGACTTCTCGTTCTACGCGCGCGAAGTGCCGTCGATGTTTTTCTTCGTCGGCAGCACGGCCAAGGGCATCGATCCGGTCACCGCGCCCAGCAACCACTCGCCCGAGTTCATGCTCGACGAAGCCTCGCTCGACATCGGCCTGCGCGCCCTGCTGCAGGTGACGCTGGATTATCTGGAGAAGCCGAAGGGCTGAGATAGTTTCTCCCTCTCCCTGCGCCAGCGGGGAGAAGGAAAAGCGCGTCACCGATGCTCGCCATCCACGTACAGCCACCGTCCGTCGATGCGGATGAAGCGGCTACGTTCGTGCAAGCGCACTGCGCTGCCGCCACCGACGCGGTAGCGGGCGACGAACTCGACCTCGGCGGTATCCGGCCCGGTGACGCGGTGCTGTTTCACCGTCAGGCCCAGCCAGGTGGTGCGTGGCGCACCGGACGCGTCCAGGCCCAGGTCGGCCGGGCGGGTATCGGGATGCCAGGTGCCGTGCAGGTAGTCGGCATCGCCCATCACGAAGGCGCAGTAGCGCGAGCGCATCAGCGCGTCGGCGTCCGGCGCGGCCTCACCGCCGTGATAGCGGCCGCAGCAGGCGGCGTAGTCGCGATGGGCGCCGCAGGGGCACGGACTCATGCCGAGCTGCCTCCTGTGGGAGCGACGTCAGTCGCGAGGGGGCCTCCGCGGTGGTTCATCGCGACTGACGTCGCTCCCACGACAGCATGGGACTGGCGTCGGTCACCGCTTCCCGTGGCCCGTCTCGATGAAGCGCAGGAACTCGGCGCGCGTGCGTGCATCCTCGCGGAAGGTGCCCAGCATCTTGCTGGTCACCATGCTGACGCCGCGTTTGTGCACGCCGCGGGTGGTCATGCATTCGTGCGCGCCGTCGACGACGACGGCCACGCCACGCGGCTGCAGCACGTCCTGGATGCACTGCGCGATCTGCGCGGTCATCTTCTCCTGCACCTGGAAACGGCGCGCGTACACGTCGACCACGCGCGCCAGCTTGCTGATGCCGACCACCTTGCCGTCGGGCAGGTAGCCCACGTGCACGCGGCCGATGATCGGCGCCATGTGGTGTTCGCAATGGCTTTCGAACTCGATGTCGCGCAGCACGATCATCTCGTCGTAACCGGCGACTTCCTCGAAGGTCCGCGCCAGGTACTCGCGAGGATCCATCTGGTAACCGCTGAACCAGTCGCGGTACGCCTTGGCCACGCGCTTGGGCGTGTCCAGCAGGCCTTCGCGCCCGGGATCTTCGCCGGCCCACTCCAGCAGCACGCGCACGGCGTCCTCGGCCTGCGCCTGGGTCACCTTGCCGGATTTGTCGTCGGAATGGCTCATCGCATGGACTCCTGCGGGGGGCGTGATGGTAACCCATCGGGGTGACGGGAAGCCCGATGGCACCCGGGCACGATCTGCTACGGCGTGGCCACCGCGATGGATGCGGGCCCGCTGGCACGATGCCGGAACCTCGCGTAACTTCTTGCCCACACAGGAAGTCCAACCCGCCACCCGCAAGGATGCCGCCATGGCGCTCCGTCGTTTTGCCGCTCTCGCATGCGCTGGTCTCCTTTTCGTGCCATCGGCCCACGCGGCCGACGCCGTGCTCGACCACGTGATCCAGCTGGCGCGCACTCAAGGCCTGTACGGCGACCAGCCCGACTGGCCCGCGGTGGAACGCGAGGCCTACGCCCGACTCACCGCCACGCCGGGCGAAGCCGGCCGCACCGCGGCGATCCGCTTCGTGCTGGCCTCGCTGAAGGATCGGCATTCGACCTACCGTCCGCCATCGCCGACGCCCCCTTTGGCGAATCCGGTGACGGCCGCACCGCAGCATGCGCCCGTGCAGTCCGCGGACAATCCGCCCATCGCCGAGGCGCTGGCGGAAGCGGGTGGCATCGGCCGGCTCAAGATCAATGGTTGGAGCGGCGAACCCATGGCAGTACCCATGCAGGCGCGCGTGGTGCGTGCGGCACTCAACGAAGTACTCGCGTCTTCGCAATGCGGCGTGGTCATCGATGTCACAACCAACATGGGCGGCAACATGTGGCCGATGATGGGCGGCATCGCTCCTCTTTACGACGAAGGCGTGCTGGAGACCTTCGAGCGGCGTGACGGCAGCCGGCTCGAAGTGCATGTCGCTGCCGGGCAGTTGTTCAATGGCGATGCGCCTTATCCCCAGGTTGCGCTGCCGGCACTCTCCCGCGTGCCCTCGCACATCGCGGTGATCATCGGGCCCCGGACGATGAGTTCGGGCGAGATACTGGCCATCGGCTTCAAGGGTCAGCGCAACGTGCGCTTTTTTGGACAGCCTTCGGGCGGATACACGACATCCAACCGCAGCTTTCCACTGGAGAACGGCGGCAAGCTGCTGCTGACCACCTCGCGCATCCTCGACCGCAAGGGCGCGGTCCAGCACGGCCCCGTGCTGCCGGATGAAACGACCGAGCAGCCGCTCGATGCCGCACGCGCCTGGCTGCAGGCCCACTGCGTCCGACCCTGAGGCCGTTGCACGCGGGTTCCGCGTTGTGAACGGCATGCATGGGCGGTCGTCACACGGTGTTTCGGCGGGCATGCCTAGAACGGAGGTCACGACGATGGCACCGAGGTGGCCCATGCCCCAGATCCAGGCACAGACCGATCTTCCCGTCCGCGCGATCGACATCGTGGCGGTGGACCCGGCGCTGCTGAACTTCGGCATCGACCTGTTCCAGGCCGTCATGAACGGCGCGCTGCCCGTGACCGACTACGAAGGCGAAGACCTCGCCTGCGTGGGCATGAACGTGATCGCGCGCCAAGTGGGCGGACACGGCCTTTCAATGGAAGAGGAAGCGTCGCTGGTGCTGCGCGTGGTGGCGTTCGGCGAACTGGTGACGCGCGCCGAATCGGACAGCCGCATCGCCGCGCACGTGGACGCCGTGGGCGGCAACTACCAGGTGACGCCCGCATTCCTGCAGGCGGCCGCCGGCGCGGACATCGTGCGCCGCATCGACGGCGGCTTCGGTTACGACCTGGACAGCATGGCGGCGCGGCTGATGCATTGACGCACCGACGGCATCGCGGCGCCGAGGCTCTCGGCGCGGGCGAGGGCCATGGCGGGTTCTCGCCGGACCAGGTCACGCAGGCGTTCGGCGTACTCACGCGGTGGGGCACGACCGGGAAGCGGCCGGCGCCGGGGAAATAACCACGGCATCGCCGCCGTCCGCTACGCTGCCGGCATGGGCAGGACTGTCGCGGGGATGCGGTCATGGATTTCCTGAAGATCCTCAAATCGTTCGAGGAGTTCGTCTACGAGGCGCTGACGTGGGTGATCCTGCTGCCGCGCACCTTGGTGCGGACGCTGCTGCACCCGGACCGGATGACGGCCTACGCCGCGCATGAGCTGGCGCGCACCGATGATGCGCGCTTCAGCGATGCCGTCAGTCCGCCGCTGTTGCTGATCCTGTGCGTGCTGCTGGCGCACCTGTTCGACCTCGGCGTGCGGGCGCAGGTGCCGGACACGTCCGGGTCCCTGGCTTCGGTCATCCTGGCGTCGGAGGAAACCTTGCTGCTCTACCGCACGATCACCTTCGGCGTGTGGGCGCTCGCGGGCGCCGCCTACGTGCTGATGCGGGCGCGCCAGCCGGTCAATCGCGATAGCCTGCGCCAACCGTTCTACGAGCAGTGCTACCTGGTATCGCCGTTCGCGCTGCTGCTTTCCATCAGTGTCTCGCTGCTGCTCATGCCGCAGTCGTGGGCGAACCTGACGTCGGCCTGCGTGACGCTGACGGTGCTCGCGTGGTTCTGGGTGGCGCAGGCGGCCTGGTTCCGTCGCCGCGTCCGGTTATCGTGGTGGCGTTGCTTCGGCGCAGCGGCGATCGTGCTGGCGGTGGGGGGCACCGTCAATCTTGTCGTGGGCTATCTGCTGGCGCATACGGCGGCCGGCGCCATCGCCAGCCCTTGAGCCTGGCGACGCGACACCGTCACCGACTCCCGGTCCTTCATGCCGCGGTCGCCCGAAACGAAGCGATGCCGCACCGGCGCTCATGGCGACCGCTTGCGATGGATGCGTGGCCCCGCGGTCGCGTCCATCGCCGGCGACGCAGGTGCCGCGGCGTCGTTGTGGACGGCTTCGGGCGGCGCATCATCGGGCGCGGGAACGATCGCATCGCGCTTGCGGGCTTTCTTTTCTTCCAGCTTCTTCTTCTTGGCGAGCTCGCGCTGGCGTCTCTCGAAAGCGTAGTTGGGCGTGACGGGCAAGGGCGTGCTCCTAGTCGTTCAACGACGGCGTTTGCCGGCCGCCGGTTCCGGAGATGGGACGGGCTTGCCGTCCTGGGTCACCTTGCGGCGCACGTACGTGGTGCCCAGCACTTCGATGGTGCCCCCATCGCGGTGGAATGCGTCGAGATCGGCGGCAAGGGTTTCATGCGTCAGCGGACCGCGTTCGCTGCCCGGACGACGGGCAAACACGCGGCTGGCGTCGCGGTGGACGTTCGGCACAGCGGCGTCTCCGGACGAGGTCTTGCGGGGGCGGGCCATGCCGCTCTCCTTATGAGTACAGCTGCAGGGGGATGCCGCGCGAGGTGCTGTCCAGATAGTCGGTGCGCACCGCGAGGCAGTAGGGACCCGACATCGTGAAACGACGGCACACGTCGGGTCGCGTGTCGTAGATGGAGCAGCACATGCGCGCGGCATCGATGGCCACGCACCAGCCTTCCTCATCGCGCGCCATCACGGTCAGGCCTGCCGGCGTCTGCGTGGTGAGATGCGCGGGAATGCGGTCCTCGGGCTGTACCACGACGGTCAGGCGACAGCACACGGCATCGCAGCGCGCGCACAACGGGACCTGGGGATCGGCGACGGCGTTCATGCGGCCATTCCACGCTGGTAGTGCAGCAGGCGCCCGCGATGGGGCGGGGGATCGCCGTCGTCCATCGGGCACGGAGCGGCATCCACTGCGAATCCCTGTGCCGCGAGCATGTGGCTGAAGCGCGCACTGTTGCCACGGCCAGGATCGGTGATCACCACCTCGGCGCGGACGCACGCGTGGCGTTCGATCAACGCGCTCAGCAGGTCCGCGCTGTCGCGCTCGTAGAGCACGTCACTGGCCACGATCGCATCGAAGCGGCCCAGCGACGGCAAGGGAGTATCCCAACGCAGTTGACGGTAGTGCAGCGCCGGCAGACCGTTCAGGGCGGCGTTGTAGGCCAGGAACACTTCCGCCAGCGGATGGATGTCGGAGGCGACCACATCGGCACCGCGCTTCTGCAGCACCAGGCTCGCCAAGCCGATGCCGCAGCCGATCTCCAGGATGCGCTTGCCGACGATATCGAAACGCTGCATCGCCTGCGCCAGCAGGCGGCCGGCCGGCCAGACCTGTCCGAACAGGCTCCATTGCGCCGATGAGATGCCGATGCGCGCGCCGTGACCGTCGGGATCGGCGAACTGCTGCTTGTCGCTCAGTACACGCAGGCGAAAAACGTGACCGCCAACGGCGTGGCGGGTCTCGCGGACCTGATAGCCCGTCATGGGCGCTCCCGGAGGTGCGTCAGCCCGGTGGGCGGTGACGCGTTGAGGAAAGCGCAGCGAGCGACGGTAGCGGCGGTCGGACGGGACGCACGAATGGGACGCCCCCATCCTACGCCATACGGCGCCCCCCAACCTGAAGACACGCGCGGACCCAGGGGATGCAAAGGGTCCGGGGTGCGTCGTACGGTGAGCCTGCCGGGAAAGGACGCCCGTCAGCGCCAGCTCGCCTTGCGCGAGGGCGGCGGCTTGGCTTCGATGTCGATCGACGGCACCAGCAGCGACAGGCGCGCCTTGGCGAAATCGCCGCTGCCTTCGACATCCAGCTTGCCCGCGCTGTTGGCGTTGATCAGGCCGGTGTCGAGGAACACCTCTTCTCCCGCGACCAACCGATGGCGCGCGCTGCACAACTTGGCCGGCACCTGCAGGATGCTGATCCCGTCGCGCTGCCACTTGGTCTCCGGCATCAGCCGCCGGACGATGGAGCCGTCCGCCCAGACGTCCACCGAATCCGACGACACCGACCGGCACTTGCCGATCCCGATATCAAAAGCCATGCGCCCTCCTAAAGAGCGGTATGCGTAAGCGTGAAGAGATAGCCGCGCGCTTCCAGCATGGCGCGCAGGCGCTGTTCCGCCGGCACGCGATGGAACTGGCGGCCGGCCCAAAGACCGAAACAGGGTCGGCCCGTGTTGTTGCCCTGCCCGGCTGGCCGTCGCGAGACCGAGATGTCCAGCGATTCGCACGCGGTGGCCCACATGACGCGCAGGTCGTCCGGCCCGATGGACTGCTGCGATCCCAGGTGCAGGATGAAGACCTGGACGTGCTGACTCGTCACACACACCTCCTCGGCACGCGCGGCTTGCGCGGGATGGGCCGATAGGGAGGAAATTCGCCGGCCTGTTGCGGCGGAAGGGACTGCCAGTCAGCAGGGACAGGTATACGCCGTTGGGGGGGTTATCGCAAACGCCCGGGAGCGCTGTTCCCATGCACGATCGTGATGAGCGGCCGGGCGGTGTATTCAACGCATGCCCAGCCGCCAGCCCAACCCCGACCAGCGGCTCGCATGCCGCGAAAGCGCCTCGCGGATCACCGTTTCGCTGCCGGCCACATGCAGTTCCCGGCGTGCGCGGGTGATACCGGTATAGACCAGTTCGCGCGAGAGCACGCGATTGCCGCGTGCGGGCAGCAGTAGCCACACCGCATCGAACTCGGAGCCCTGCGCCTTGTGCACCGTCATCGCAAAGGCCGACTCGTGCGCAGGCAGTGCGGCCGGATGGAAGGCGCGTGGTGCGTCGACCGCGTCGCCGGGGAACCAGGCCACGAGGGTGCCGGCCGCATCCCGCAGGCAGACACCGATATCGCCATTGAACAAGCGGTGACGGTAGCTGTTCTCGGTGACGATCAGCAGCTGGCCGTGGACGTGGCCCTGCGCGGCGCGCACGGGGCCACCCGATTCGGCGAGCCACCGTTCGATGCGCGCATTGAGCGTGCGTGCGCCCTGCGGACCGTCGCGCACGGCCGTCAGCAGGCGCAGGCGCGTGGACTGCGCCAGCGCATCGGCGGGCGTGGCGGCATGGCCCAGCGCGCGGAAGTGCGCGAGCAGCACTTCGCGCTGCGCTGCCAGCGGATCGGCCAGGTTCTCGTGGAAGTGGATATTGGACAGCGCGCCGTCGCGCAGTCGCGACAACGCCGCATCGGCATCGCCCTCGCGCACGGCCGACGCCAGCGGCGCGAGCTGCAATGCCTCGCTCTGACGCCATCCCTGCTCCAGGTGGACACGGATGCCGGGGAAGCGCGCTTCGCCCCCGACCGGCGCTGGCGCACCGGCATCGCCGATCAGGGGCTGCAGGGCGTCCGCATCGGCGCGCGCTATCGCGTCGCCTCCGCCGGCGGCACCGAGGATGGCGGCTAGCACGTCGCCGGCTTCCACCGACGGCAGCTGGTCGGGATCGCCAAGCAGCACCAGCCGCGTGCCCGGCGCGACCGCATCGACCAGCTTGGCCATCAGCGGAAGATCGATCATCGAGGCTTCGTCGACCACGACGATGTCGTACGGCAGCGGACTGTCCCGGTCGTGGCGGAAGCGCGGCGAATCCGGGATCGTCCCGAGCAGGCGATGCAGCGTGGTACCTGTGGTGGGCAACGAGGCGAGCAGATCGGCGTCGAGGCCCTGCGCGGCCAGCGCCTGCACTGCATGGCGCACGCTCTCGGCCATGCGCTCGGCGGCACGGCCGGTGGGCGCGGCCAGCGCGATGCGCGGCGATGCCTGCCCCGACAACGTCGCCTGCGCGACCAGCAACACCAGCAAGCGTGCGGTGGTCGTGGTCTTGCCGGTGCCAGGGCCGCCGGTGACCAGCAGCAACGCATGGCGCAGCGCGAGTGCGGCGGCGCGCGCCTGGCGATCGTCGTGCGTGGCGTGTGGGAATAGTGTGCCGAACAGCGGCGCGAGTGCCGCGATGTCGCCTTCGGGCACCGGCTGCGACGCGATGCGCCGCAGGCCCAGGGCGAGCGCGCGTTCGTACTCGCGATAGCGGCGCAGGTAGAGCAGGCCGCCTTCCAGCACCAGTGGTGCGCTGCCGGGCGAAGGCCACATCGCTTCGCGGGGCACGTCGACCCAGGGCGAAGCCGTCAGCTGCTGCATCCACGCGCCGGCGTCGGGCCAGGGGAGTTCGGCGTCGACCAGCGTGCCTGCGGCGTCGAGACGCACGCCGGCATGGCCCTTGGCCACCGCCAGCGAGGCCAGCGCCGCGGCGGCGAGCACCGCATCCGGCGTGTCGCCATCCAGCCGGCGCAGACTCTGCGCCAGGGCATGGTCGAGCGTGCGCAGGTGACCGCCCGCGTAGAGCGCATCGAGCAGGCTCATGCGAGGGCCTCCCTCGGGTGGCCGGCGAACAGCGCATCCAGCGCTTGCACCAGTTCGGGGGCGAAGCGGTGCGCGTGCACGCCGGGCGAACGCGGTTGGGTGAGGTCCAGCCCGCGGCAGAACAGGTAGCGGATGCCGCCGAAGTCGCGCGCGTAGTCATAGCGCTCGCCCAGGCGGAAACGCAGCCAGCGGTGCAGGGCCAGCGTGTAGATCAGCGCCTGCAGGTCGTACTCGCTGTGCGCCATCGCCTGCTGCATCGCCGCCGCGTCGTAGGCCTGCAGCTGGTTCGACTTGTAGTCGAGCACGTACCAACGGCCGTCATGGACGTAGGTGAGATCGATCAGGCCCGTCATCAGACCTTCGAGTCGCGCGCGCGCACCGAAGGCCGTGCGATGGCGCAGTAGGCCGTGCCGGTGCAGCAGGGCGAGCAGCGCCGGCACGCCGGTGGGCTGCATGGCGAAGTGGAATTCGATTTCGGCGCGACGCGCGTCGGGCGGCACATCGGCCAGGCGCGTGCCTTCCGGCAGCGACGTGCACAACGTCTGCCCCACCAGCGGCACCAGCACGGCGAGGCCGTCGTCGATATCGGCCTCGGCATAGCCGCCTTCGCGCAGCGCGTCGACGATGACGTCGGCCTGGCCGTCGGGGGCGGGATCGTCCGGCTGCCAGTCGCGCCAGGCGGCGAAATCGGCGTTCTCCAGCGCAGCGTGCATCACCACACCGAAACGGCTGCCGGCGAAACGCGGATCGGCCTGCGCCACGGGCGCGGCGATCGCGTCGGGCAGCACGTCGGCGTCGGAGGCGGGCGTTTCGTCCTCGCCCCCGGGATCGGCTTCAGTGGCGGCGGCCAGCGGATCGGCGCCGTCGGCATGGGCGAGCTGGGTGAAGCTGTAGACCCACCAATCCGCGGCGACGCGGCGCGACGCGGTCCGCGCGGGCGCGATGGCCGCCTCGTATTCGACCGGCAGGCGCGGCGGTGGCACTTCCGCCGGACCCTCGACAACGCGCACCTCGTCTCGTGCGCCGAGTGCGGCGAGGTCGGCCAGCAACGATGCCAGGCGGCTCTTCTCGAACTCGGTCACGTCGCCGGCCGCGATCCACAGCGCATGTTGGGCGCGGGTCAGGCCCACGTAGAGCAGGCGCGCATCTTCGGCCAGCGCATCCTGTTTCGCCGTCACGCCCGCGGCCTGCCAAACAGGATCGTCCTTGTCGATGCGCCAATGCAGCACGCGACGCACGCCGTCATGCACGGTGCGATGGCGGCCGCTGTCCGGGCGGCCCGTGCCAAGACCGGCGAACGGCAGGTAGACCAGCGGATACTCCAGGCCCTTGCTCTTGTGCAGGGTGACGATCTGCACGCGGCGCGCATCGGATTCCAGCCGCAGCAGCTGCGCTTCGTCGTTCGGATCGGCGTGGGCGATGCGTGCCTGCAGCCAATCGAGCAGACCATGCAGGCCCAGCGTGCGGGCGGCGGCTTCCTGCAGATGCTCGCCGAGCTGCAGATAGTTGGTGAGGCGGCGTTCGCCATCCAGCAGGCCGAGCAAGCGCCCGGCTTCCGCCGCGCACAGCTCGGACACCAGCGCGAACGGACCGCTGCGCTGCCAGCGCTCGCGCCAGTGCAATAGGCGCGCCTGATGATGGCGCTGCGCTTCGCCATCGGCCTCCAGGGCGGCCAGCGAGAGGGCGTCCTCGCCCAGCAGTACGGTGGCCAGCGCCGCGCGCAGGCGGCCGGCGTCGGCCGGATGCAACAGCGCGAGCAGCAGCGTGCGCAGATCGGCGGCTTCGCGGCTTTCGAACAGGCTCTGCTTGCCCGCGGCGACGGCCGGGATGCCGGCCCGCGCCAGCGCCTGCTGCATGCGGGTGGCGTCCTTGTGGTTCCGCACGAGCACGGCGATGTCGCCCGGCCGCACGGGCCGGCCGTCGATACGCGCGCGATCGTCGCGCGCATCGGACAGCACGCGGTGGATGTCGGCCACGCAGGCGGCGGTGGCGGCCTCGCGCGAAGTGTCCGCGTCGAACGCCTTGCCGGCCGCGTTGCGTAGCAGGCGCAGGGTGAGCGCCGGCGCGGGAACGCCTTCGCGCAGGTAATCCGCATCGCCGCGCTTTTCGCCCGCCGACACGGCTTCGAAACGGATGCCGGGATGCACGAACGCCTCGCGGCCCGCGGCATCGGCCCCGTCGTACAAGGCCTGCACCGCGCGCAGCAACGCCGGACGCGAGCGGAAGTTGTGGGTGAGCGGATCCGCATGGACGGTGGCCGGGTGGTGCCGGGCCGCCAGGTAAGTGGCGACGTCGCCGCCACGGAATCCGTAGATGGCCTGCTTGGGGTCGCCGATCAGGAACAGCGCCGGCGTCTCGCCCAGTGCGCGCACGTCGTCGGAGTCGCCGAACACGCGCGCGAAGATCTGCCACTGGCGCTCGTCGGTGTCCTGGAACTCGTCCACCAGGGCGATGCGGTATTGCGCGCGCAAACGTGCCACCAGCGCGCGACGATGCGGGCCATCGAGCGCGTCGGCCACGTGGTCGATGAGGTCATCGTAGGTCTGCAGGCGCCGCGTCTGCTTCATCGCCGCCAGGCGACGGCGGGCGTCGTCACGCAGGCGGTGCAACAAGGCCAGGCGCAGGCGCTTCTGCAGCTGCTGCCAGGCATCGTCGGCCTCGCACCAGTCGCGCCATGCGTCGAACAGCGGCGACGCCGGCACGCGCGCGGCTTCGCCATCCTTGCAGTAGCCCAGCAACGCCTCCGGCAGCAGCTTCTGCACATGGGTCTTGTCGGTACGCGGCCACTGCGCCAGGGCGGCACCGGCGCACAGTTCCTCGAAGGCCTTGTCGAAGCTCGGACGTCGCGCCTTGCGGCCATCGAAGACCTTGCCGTCGAAGGCGGTGGCGATCGCGGTGCGCGCGTCCGCTTCGTACAGGCCGATGGCCTCGACCAAGTGGGCTGCGCGGCCGGCGCGCGTGGCGTCCACGGCCACCTGGCGCTCGCGGTCGTCATGCAGAGGCGCGGGAGGCAGCAGCGGCAGCGGACCGCACAACGCCGGCAGGTCGGCGGCGAGCGCATCGGGGCCGCTCCACAACCCGGCCAGCGCGTCGACGGTGCCGGCATCGGCCGCGTACGAGCGCCACAGGTCCGCGGCGAGTTCTTCGTACAGCTCGCGCGTGTTGCCGAGCAGTTCGCCCGGTTGCAGGCCCTGCCCGGTCTCCAGCGCGTACTCACGCAGCACGCGCGCGCAGAACCCGTGGATGGTGAAGATCGAGGCGAGGTCGGTTTCTTCGGCGGCCGTGCGCAGGCGACGCGCGAGCTGGACAGGCGACTCGTCACCCTGCGCGAGATGGCGGGCCAAGATGGCCCGCGTGAGCGCGGCCTCGTGGGTCTCGTCCTCGTGCGCCACCGTGCCGACAAGATCGGCGGCCAGCGCGAGGCGCTCGCGGATGCGCTTGCGCAGCTCCTGCGTGGCGGCCTCGGTATAGGTCACCGCCAGCACCTCGCCCATGCGCAGGCCGCGCTCGACGATCAGCCGCGTGAACAGCGTGGCCAGCGTGTAGGTCTTGCCGGTGCCGGCGCTGGCCTCGATCAGCTGCACGCCGTCCAGCGGTCGATCGAGATACGGCTCGCGGGCGGGATCGAAGCCGCTCATGCCGCGCCCTCCCCACCGTCGGTGCGGCCACCGCGCAGCGCGGCGTAGAGGCGCAGGCTGGTGTCGACGAACGCGGCCAGCCCTTCCGCATCGGCCAGCGGATCACGGCCGCGGAACGCGAGCTGGATCGCTTCGCCCGTGCTTTCGCCCCAGCTGAAATCGCCGGGATACCACTTCGCCCGCGCGGCGTCCTCGCGCTTGCCGGGATCGGCGCCGTGGATCTCCCAGCCGGTATGCGGCGCGAACGGCAGCGGCGCGCGCAGACCCTCGCGGCGCAGCGACAGCAGCAGGCGCAGGGCGTCGCGCGCCTGTTCCGCCTCGATGCCCGGGGTGACGTGCGGGCCGACGCCGGCCTCGCCCGCGTCGTGGAACTGCACCAGCGGCACACGCAGGCCGCAGGCGTTGGCCAGCAGCCAGTCCAGGCCGTGGCGGATCGCCGCCGGGCCGTTCAACACCCCGATATGCACGCGCGCCAACCCGTGCACGTAGAGATCCTCGACGCGACCCTGCACGCGCACGCCGTCGATCACGGTGTGCAGGTGCGGCGCGCCGCCGTGCGGGCCGACGATGCCGCGATGATCGACCTGTTCGCGCCACTGCACCTGCGCGCGGACGTGGCGCTCCGCTTCGTCCAGCAACAACAGGAAGCGACGCGCTTCCGCGTCCGGTCCGGTCGGGCGGCCGCGCCATTGCGCGGCGGTCTCCTCGCGCATCCATGGGAACAACCTTTGTTCTGCGAGGCGGGCGAGCAGGCCGTCGTCCGGCTCACCCTTGCGCACCGCCGCCAGCACGGCCTGGCCATCCGGCTCATGCAGGGCGTCGTGCAGCCAGTGGCGACGATCGTGCCCGACCCAGTCGGCGAAGGCGCGCGCATACGGGTCGACGTCGGCGAACACCCGCTCCGCGGCCTGTTCTCCCAGCGGACCGGTGGGCACCTGGCCGCGTGCGCGCAGCCGCGTGTAGAGCGCGCCGGGCGTGCGGGTCTCGGGCGGCGACGCGCGGTCGAGCAGCCACTCGAACACCTCGCGCTGCATGCGCGTGCGTTCGCGGCCGTGCGTGGGTGCGATCAGGGGCTCGGTGTCCTCGCTTTCCTCCAGCGCATCGGGCAGGCGCATGCCGAGCCGCTGGGCGAGGAACTGGCCGGCCGGATCGAGCAGGAAACGGCGCAGCGCGTCCAGCGGCAGCGCATCGCCCTCGTCCCCGAGCGCCGGCAACGGCGCTTCGACCCAGGGCGCCAGCGCACGGCGCGTGCCGCCGAGGCGGTGCGCCGCATCGCGCCATGCACCGCGGTAACTGAAATGGCGCGGATCACTGTCGCCACCGAACGCGGCCGGCGCGAACGGCTGCAGCGTGTGGCGCACGACCAGCGCATCCTTCGCCTTCGCATCGCCGTGGTAGCGCGCCGCCACGTCCACCAGTTCGCTGACCAACACGGACGGTTCGCGCGCGCTGCCGTCGCGCGGATCGGCGCCGAGATAGCTGACGTAGAACACGTCCTGCGCGGCCGCGAACAATTGCAGGAACAGGAAGCGGTCATCCTCGCGGGTCGAGCGGTCGCCCGGCAGGCGGCGGCCTGCGTGCAGTTCGGCGGTCAGCTTGTTGAGGCCGGCGGCGGGATCGCGCCGCGGGAAATCGCCGTCGTTCATGCCGAGCAGGCAGATCGCACGGAACGGCAGCAGGCGCATCGGCACCATCCGGCCGATGCTGATGCCACCGGTCAGCAACGGCGCGCGCGTGTCGGCCTGCGAGAGCAGGTCGGCGAAGTGCACGCGCACCACTTCCGGCGGCACGGTGCCGCCATAGCCGGCGGCGTCGGCATCGCGGGCGAAGCGGTCGACCAGGGTACGCAGGCGATCCAGCGCGCGCTGCGCACGCGGTGCGGCGGGCCGCTCGGGCAGCAGCACGTCGAGCAGGTGCAGCAGGCGTTCGCGCCACTGCGCAGGCATCTGCGCCTTGCCCAGGGCGCGGCGCTGGCGGGCGAGTTCGCGCAACAGGCGCACCAGCGTGTCGAGCGCGTCGAGGCTGCCGCCTTCCAGTTCGGGCCACGGCGCGACACCGGCGATGGCGTCATCGCTGCCGCTCGCATGGCCCAGCAGCAGGCGGTCCAGCGCGAACTGCCAGGTGTACGCATCGTCGGCCGGCGCATCGGACGCGGCGCGGTGCGTGGCATCCAGCCCCCAGCGTGCACCGGCCTCGCGCAGCCAGCCGTGCAGGCGGTCGATCGCATCGGTATCGAGTCCGGACGCCTCGGCGACGGGCGCGCTGGCCAGCAAGTCGAGCATTTCGTCCAGGCCGAAGCGCGACACCGGCAGGTCGAGCAGGCGCAGGAACACCTCCGCCAGCGGTTCGCTCGCCAGCGGACTGGTGTCGGCCAATGCCCACGGCAGGGCATCCTCGTGTCCGCTGCCGCCGAACACCGCATCCAGGTAGGGCACGTACGGATCGATGTCCGGCGCGAGTACCGCGATTTCGCGCGGCTGCAGCGGCGGATCGAAGCGGCGGCCCTCAGGGGAGGCGGGGTCCAGCAGCGCGCGCAGCCGGTCGTGCAGCACCTGCAGTTCGCGCAGGCGTGTGTGGCACGCGTGGACCTGCAGGCTGGGATCGGTCACGTCGAGCGCGGCGCGGGGCGGCGGCACGGCCGGGGCACGGCGGTGGAACAGGTCCGACTGCAGGCGCCGCAGCAGTGTGTCGGGCCCGTCGCTGCCCAGCGGATCGGCGTAGACGTCGATTTCGGCGCGCGGATGCACGACTTCGTAGTCGCCCAGCAGGGCCATGAAATCGCGCCCGGCCGCGCCCCAGGCCTGCAGCAGCGGATTCTCCTGCACGTCGTCGGCGAACAGGTCGCTGTCGCCGCTGCGGCGGCGCTCGCGCAGCGTCTGCAGATCGCCCCAGTAGCCGCGCGCCGGCGTGGGCAGGTAGAAGTGCAGCGTGCCCACGCGCGCCTGCGTGGCCAGCACGCGCAGCACGTCGGGCGAAACGTTGAGGGTGGCGAAGACGAGCAGTCGCTTCGGCAGGCCCTGCGGCAATGGACCGTCGTCGCGGCCGAAGCGCGCGAGGTAATCGTGGATGCGGCGCGCCCGGTAGTCGTGCCCGGCGGCCACGGCGCGCCACAGGCGCGCCTGGGCGTCGTCCTGGTCGGCGCCCGCCTCCCAGCGCAGCAGCCAGTCGCGGCGCCAGGCCTGGTATTTCTCGTAGACGCCGGCCAGTTCACCGGCCAAGGCCCAGGGCTTCAGCGGATCGCCATCGCCCAGCCAGGCGTCCAACGAGGCCAGCGCCGGCGCGCCGCGCAGTGCCGGATCGCGCAGCGCGCCATAAAGACGCCACTGCAGCGCGGCCATGTCGAGGTCGTCGGCACTCGGGCCGAGATTCGCGTCCAGCGCGCGGGCGACGAACTCGCCCGGCGTGAGGAATTCCAGGTTGGCGGCGATGCCGTACTTCGCCGCCAGCGTGGCCTGCAACCAGCGGCGCATGGCCACCTGGGGGATCAGGACCAGATCGGGCGCCAACGGCGACTGGTCCGGCACCGGCGTGCGCAGCTCCTCGGCCAGCAACGCCGCCAGCAGCTCCAGCACATTGGAGGGATACAGGCGGAAGTCGGGCGTGGCGTCGGTCGTCATCGTCGCCGTCATTGTGCCGGATGGCGGTCGCAGCACCGGAGACGGCGGCGGTTTGGGCCACAGCATCCCGCACGGCCGTGCGCGCGGGCGAGGCGTGGATGCCACAATAATCAAACTGCGCGGTACGGTTTATGTTCAGCCGCTGGCCGCGAAGCTACACCGTTGTTTTTCCGTTAACCCGCCTGTGGTCCGCCGACGACGCCCATGACGCCTGCCGACGCTCCTGCCGTGCACCTCTCCGGACTCCGCCTCGATCGCGGCGGCCGCACGATCCTGCGTGGCATCGACCTGACCGTGCCGCGCGGCAGCATCGCCGCCGTGCTCGGTCCATCCGGCAGCGGCAAGTCGACGATGCTGGCGGCGCTGACCGGCGAGCTGCCGCCGGTCGCGGGCACCGTGGAGGTCTTCGGCCAGCCCGTGCCGCACCGCAGCCGCGCGCTGCTGGAGATGCGCAAGGGCGTGGGCGTGCTGCTGCAGGGCAACGGTCTGCTGACCGACCTGACCGTGGCCGAGAACGTGGCGCTGCCGTTGCGCACCCATACCAAGCTGCCCGACGCGCTGATCCGCCGGCTGGTGGACTTCAAGTTGAATGCGGTGGGCCTGCGTGCGGCCGCCGACGCCTACCCGCGCGAGCTGTCCGGCGGCATGGCGCGTCGCGTGGCGCTGGCCCGCGCGCTGGCGCTGGATCCGCCGCTGATGATCTACGACGAACCGCTGACCGGCCTGGACCCGATCGCCTCGGGCGTGATCATGAGCCTGATCCAGCGCCTCAACGACACCCTCGGGCTGACCAGCATCATCGTGACCCACCACGTGCACGAGACGCTGCCGATCGCCGACCAGGCGGTGGTGATCGCCAACGGCGGGCTGGTCTTCTCCGGCACGCCGGCGGACCTGGAAGCGACCTCGGACCCGCTGGTGAAGCAGTTCCTGCGCGGCGAGCCGGACGGCCCGATCGCCTTCGATACGGTCACGCGCGGGGAGGCCGCCTGATGCCCTTCGTCGCCGCCACCCGTTCGCTCGGCCGCGCTGGCCTGTTCTCGCTGTCGGTCTTCCGCGCCTCGACGCCGACCCGCGACTTCTTCGCCGAACTGACCCGCGAGATCTACAAGATCGGCGGCCGCTCGCTGCCGATCATCGCCGTGGGCGGTGCGTTCGTGGGCCTGGTGCTGACCCTGCAGGGCTACCGCACGCTGACCACGTTCGGCGCCAGCGACGCACTGTCCACGTTGCTGGGGCTGTCGCTCTACCGCGAACTGGGCCCGGTGCTGACCGCGCTGCTGTTCATCGGCCGCGCCGGCAGCTCGATCGCCGCGGAGCTGGGGCTGATGCGCGCCACCGACCAGATCAAGGCGCTGGAGCTGATGGCCATCGATCCGGTGGCGAAGGCCGTGGCGCCGCGCTTCTGGGCGGCGGTGCTGACGGTGCCGCTGCTGACCGGCTTCTTCTGTTCGCTGGCGATCAGCGCCAGCTACTTCGAGGCCGTGCACGTGCTCGGCCTGGACAACGGCACCTTCTGGTCCGCGCTGCAGAACAGCGTGGATTTCTGGGACGACTTCGGCGTGGCGCTGCTGAAGTCGGCCGTGTTCGGCGGCACCAGCGCATTGGTCGCGGCCTACGTGGGCTTCCACGCCGAGCCCACCATCGAGGGCACCTCGGTGGCGACCACCCGCGCGGTGGTGAACGCCTCGCTGCTGGTGCTGATGTTCAATTTCGTCATGTCTGCATTGCTGTTCAGGAGCTGACCCATGTCCGTCCGTGGACCCCGCCTCGAATTCGCCGTCGGTGCCTTCCTGCTGCTGGCCCTGGCCTCGCTGCTGGTGCTGGCGCTGGCTTCCACCAACAAGCGCTTCGGCGTGGGCGGGGGCAGCTATGAGCTGACCGCGCGCTTCACCAACCTCGGCCAGCTGCGCAAACAGGCGCCGGTGAAGATCGGGGGCGTGGTCATCGGACAGGTGGCCGACATTCAGCTGGATCCGGTCAAGTTCGAGTCCATCGTCACCCTGTCCATCGACAGCCAGTACAAGGACCTGCCGGCCGATACCGCGGCGGGCATCTTCACCAGCGGCCTGCTGGGCGAGAACTACATCGGCCTGTCCCCGGGCGGCGACCCGGAGGTGCTGAAGCCCGGCGAAGAGATCGCCTTCACGCAACCGGCGGTAGACCTGCTCCAGTTGGCCGGCAAGTACATGTTCAGCGGCGGCGCCAACAATGCCGCAGGCTCCGGGGAAACCCCGGCCAGTGGCGAGACCGCCGCGCCCCCCGTTACGGAAGAACCCACTCCATGAAGACCCTGATGAAGCATTCCTTCCTGTCCATCGCCCTGTCGGCGGCCATCCTGGCCTCCGCGCCGGTCGCGGTGTTCGCGCAGGCCGCAGCGCCGGCGGCCGCCGCCAAGCCGAACAGCGCCAGCCAGGTGGTCCTGAGCAGCAGCACGCGCATCCTGGCCACGCTCGACCAGCGCCGCGCCGAGTTCAAGGCGAATCCGGCTGCCCTGCGCCAGTACGTGACCAGCGAATTCAACACGCTGTTCGACGGCGACTACTCCGCCCGCCTGGTGCTGGGCGTGCATGGCCGTGGCGCCTCCGACGCCGACGTGAAGCTGTTCGGCCAGGCCCTGACCGAGCGTCTGCTGTCGGCCTACGGCGCACGCCTGGCGGACTTCAACGCGCGCCTGAAAGTGCGGGTGAAGTCGGAATCGCCGCTGCCGGGCGGCAAGGGCGTGAAGGTCGAGACCGAGTTCATGCAGCCCGACCAGACGGTCACCCCGATCACTTTCTACGCGCGCAATGTCGGCGGCCAGTGGAAGGTGTTCGACGTGCTGCCGGAAGGCGTGTCCTTCGTGCAGACGTTCAAGACCCAGTTCGATACCCCGCTGCGGCAGAAGTCCATCGCCCAGGTGGCGGCGGACCTGAAGTCCGGCAAGCTCCAGGTCAACGGGAATGCCAGCGGCAAGTGACGCCGGCGTACGCCGGGATGGCGACGCGCTCGTGTTCACGGGCGCGCTGGACCGCGCCGCGGCCGCCGTGCTGTGGGCGCAGGCCTCGGCGCAGCTGGCCGGCGCGCAACGCTTCGTCCTGACGAACGTCACTACCGTGGACAGCGCCGGGCTGGCACTGTTGGCGGAACTGGCCGCGCGCGCGCGCGCCACCGGCACCGCACCGCGTTTCGAAGGCCAGCCCGCTGGCTTGGCCGACCTGCAGGCCGCGTACCGACTGACGCCGGAACTGGATTTCCCGGCGTAAACCCCACCCCCGCAGTTTCCAGGAATCAGGATGAATCTGTTCCGCCTCAGCACCGTGGTCCTGCTGGCCGCCCTGGCGACGGCCTGCGCCTCGGCGCCCAAGTCGGCCACCGGCGCGCCACCCGAACCCGTGGTGGTCGACGGCAGCGCCAGCGTCGATGCGACACCCGCCCTCGCGCTGCCTGCCGCACCGCCGATCGATCCGGCGACGATCGCCGCCGCGCCGACCACCGATCCCGCCACGGCCAGCGCCGAGGACGATTTCGCGGCCATCTACGGCCAGGGCGCCTACGACCCGGTCGCCGATCCCTCGCTGCCCGCCCCCGTGCAGGCGCCGGTCGCCTACGACCCGTGGGAGAAGTACAACCGCAAGGTGCACGCCTTCAACAACGCGGTGGACCGTGCGGTCGCCCGTCCGCTGGCGCGCGCCTACACCGCGGCGGTGCCCCGGCCGGTGCGCCTGGGCGTGAGCAACTTCTTCGACAACCTGCGCCAGCCGCTGACGATGGTGAACCAGCTGCTGCAGGGCCGCCCGCGCGATGCCACGCAGACCTTCGGCCGCTTCGTGATGAATTCCACGCTGGGCATCGGTGGCCTGTTCGACCCGGCCAGCGACCTGAAGATGAAGCGGCGCAGCGAGGATTTCGGGCAGACGCTGGGCACCTGGGGCTGGAAGCGCTCGCGCTACGTGGAACTCCCGTTCTTCGGCCCGCGCACCGTGCGCGACGTCCTCGGACTGGCGGGCGACATGCCGCTCAGCCCGGTGCGGCAGATCGAGGACGACAAGACGCGCATCTTCCTGCAGGGCCTGAACCTGGTGGACACGCGCGCGCAGCTGCTCTCGCTGGACAGCCTGCGCGAGGGCGCGGTCGACGACTACGCGCTGGTCCGCGATTCGTGGCTGCAGCGCCGCAACTACCAGATCGAGAGCCACCGTACCCAGCAGCAGCCGTCCGAGGACGAACTGCCGGAGTACCTGCAGGACGAGAACAATCCCACCGTCCCGGTCGATGCGATGCCGATGCCGGAGATCAGCGGCGGCGGCTGAGGCCATCCCGCTCCGGAAACGAAAACGGCGCCTGCGGGCGCCGTTTTTTGTTTCCTTGGGGAGCGACGAGAGTCGCGACGTCGCTCCCACAGGACAAGGGTCACTCGGCTTCGTCGCCACCGAGGAGTTTCGCGCCATCGGCGCTGGGCAGCGACTCCACCTCGCGCAGGCTGCGCTCGATCGCGCGCGTCCGCACGCCGGTCTGGTCGATCTGCTTGCTGGCCTGGTCCAGCTTGGTCTTCACCGAATCCATCACGTCGCCGAACTTGCCGAACTCGCGCTTGGCGTTGGCCAGGATGCTCCAGACCTCGGCCGACCGCTTCTCGATGGCCACGGTGCGGAAGCCCACCTGCAGGCTGGTCAGCAGGGCCAGCAGCGTGGTGGGGCCGGCGATGGTGATGCGCTGGTCGCGCTGGATCGCTTCGAACAGGCCCGGGCGACGCAGCACTTCGGCGTAGAGGCCCTCGGTGGGCAGGAACATGATCGCGAACTCGGTCGTATGCGGCACCGCGATGTACTTGCGGATCTCCTGCGCCTGCTTGCGCACCGCACGCTCCAGCGCGTCGCCGGCCTGCTTGACCGCATCGGCGTCCGCCCGTTCCTGGGCGTCGAGCAGCCGCTCGTAGTCTTCGCGCGGAAACTTGGCGTCGATCGGCAGCCAGACCACCGCATCGCCGGAAGAACCCGGAAAACGCACCGCGAACTCCACGCGCTCGCCGCTGCCGGGCACGGTGGCCACGTTGCCGGCGTACTGGTCCGGCGCGAACACCTGCTCCAGCAGACCGGCCAGCTGCACTTCGCCGAACACGCCGCGGCTCTTCACGTTGGTCAGCACACGCTGCAGGCCGCCGACGTCCGCCGCCAGCTTGTTCATGTCGCCCAAGCCCTGGTGCACTTGCGCGAGCATGCGGGTGACGTTGCCGAAGCTCTCGGTCAGGCGGGTCTCCAGGGTGGCGTGCAGCTTCTCGTCCACGGTCGCCCGCATCTGCTCGAGCTTCTGCGCATTGTCGGCCTGCAGCTCTTTCAGGCGGCCTTCCAGCGTCTGCCGCATCTCGCCGATGCGCTGCTCGTTGCGCTGGGTAAGTTCGTTGAGACGCTGGCCCAGCGTGTCGGCGAAGCGCTGCTGGGATTCGGCCGATTCCAACCGGCCCTTGCGGGCGTCCTCGGTCAGCGTGTCGCGCAAAACGTCCAGGCGCTGGTCGGTGCGGGTGCTCAAGTCGGCGAGACTGCGGCCAAAGCCGTCGATGCGCACTTCCTGCGCGCGCGACAGGCCTTCCAGCTGGTCGCGCAGCTCGCTGCGGCCTTCGCGCTGCTCGTCGCGCAGCGCGCGTTCCAGCAGGTCGCCGATGCGGGCCTCGGGGCGGCGCAGCAGCAGCACCGCGAGCAGGACGACGGCGACGGCGACAAGGATCAGCAGCAGGATGAGCAGGGTCTGGGAATCCATGCCGACAGTGTAGCCGCTGGCGTCTCACCGCCTGAGGCGGGTGCAGCGCGAACCGCCTCGCACGCGAAGCGCGCGCCGCGTCACGGGACGCGGATGCGCGGCTTGACCCCCCCGTGGGGCCGGCGCACAGTCGCGGCGCACCGACCGCTTGGGGAAAGCCGGCTTGCTGCAACACCTCCGGACACTGATGGGCGCCGCGCCCGATCCCGTGCCTGCCCTCGCGGCGGCGCGCACGGTGGCGTTGCAGTCGGCGCTCGGCGAGCCCGAGCGCATCGATCGCGACCCCGATCGGCGGCACCGGGTGGACGTGCATGTCTACGCGCGCACCTTCGTCGAAGCGTGCGTGGAAGGCGGCGACGAGGGCTACGTGCTGGTCACCAGCGGCATGAGCGACCGGTTGATGCCGATGCCCGACGGCTACGACGGCGACGAGTCCGCGGCCCGCGAGCTGTTCTGGTACGTGCGTGCGCCGCATCCGGCCTTCATCGCGCAGCTACGCTGGCTGGCCAAACTGCCGTTCGCGGAAGGCAGCTGGCTCGGATACGGCCACACGGTGCCGTTGCCGGAGCCGCCGCTGGCGGGCTCGCCGTTCTCCACCTTCCTGTTGCTGCCCCCGGTCGTGGCGACCGATCGCCACCTGTTCGACAACGTGCACCTGCAGGGCCAGGGCGTCGAGCCGCTGGTCGTGCACCTGGTGTCCGACGCGGAGTACGACCTGGTGCGCTCGGACGAGGGCCTGGATGTGTTCCTCGACCTGCTCGACGTGCACCGTTACCCGCTGGTATTCGATCCTGCGCGCCCGTCGTATCTCTGAACCGGCCTGCGCCGCGGCGCGTGGTGCGCCGCCGATTGCCAGCCGCGCCGCACCCGCATAGGCTGCTGGCGGCCCCGGGGCGGGGATGCGCCCGCGGGGCGTGCCCCCTCACCTTATCCATGCCGGCCCCGCGGCCGGCATGCCGTCCGATTGACGCATTCGAGGAACTTCCATGACCTGGCTACGGCGCAAATCCATCGACCGGATCACCGAGCACGAAGAAGGCCGGCGACTGGTCCCCACGCTGAGCTGGCCGCACCTGGTCGCGCTGGGCATCGGCGCCATCGTCGGCACCGGCATCTACACGCTGATCGGCGTGGGCGCCGAGAAAGCCGGCCCTGCCGTGCTGATCTCCTTCGTCGTCGCCGGCGTGGTCTGCGCCTGCGCCGCGCTGGCCTATGCGGAACTGTCGACGATGATGCCGGCCGCCGGCAGCGCCTACACCTACAGCTACGGCGTGCTGGGCGAATCCATCGCCTGGATCGTGGGCTGGAGCCTGATCCTGGAGTACTCGCTGGTCGTCAGCACGGTGGCGGTGGGCTGGTCGGGCTACTTCGTCGGCTTCCTCGAATGGGTGCAGCAGAACTTCGGCTGGAGCGTGACGCTGCCCGCGGCGCTGTCGGCCGGTCCGCACGCCGGGGGCGTGATCAATCTGCCGGCCATCGTCATCACCTTCCTCGTCGCCGGCATGCTGATCGCCGGCACGCGCGAGAGCGCCACGCTCAACGCGATCCTGGTGGTGTTCAAGCTGATCGCGCTGGCGGTGTTCATCGCCGTCGCGCTGCCGGCGTTCAACCCGGACAACCTGCAGCCCTTCATGCCGTACGGTTTCCCGAAGTCGGTCGGGCCGGACGGCGTCGAGCGCGGCGTGATGGCGGCGGCGGCGATCATCTTCTTCGCGTTCTACGGTTTCGATGCGATCTCCACCGCGGCCGAAGAGACCAAGAACCCGGGCCGCGACCTGTCCATCGGCATCATCGGCTCGATGGTCGGCTGCACCCTGATCTACCTGGTGGTCGCGGTTGCCGCCGTGGGCGCGCTGAGCTACACGGTGTTCGGCCAGAGCGCCGAACCGCTGGCGCTGATCATGCGCGAACTCGGCCACGGCACCGCCGCGCTGGTGATCGGCATCGTCGCGATCGTCGCGCTGCCGACGGTGCTGCTGGCGTTCTTCTACGGCCAGAGCCGCATCTTCTTCGTGATGTCGCGCGACGGCCTGCTGCCGCGCGGCCTGTCGAAGGTGAATGCGCGCACCGGCACGCCGGTCGCGATCACGGTATTCACCGCCGTGCTGGTCGCCGCGTTGGCCGGCGTCGCGCGGCTGGACGAAATCGCCGCGCTCGCCAATGCCGGCACGCTGGCGGCCTTCGTCGCCGTCGGCGTCTGCCTGCTGGTGTTGCGCACGCGCGAACCGGACCGCCCGCGCGTGTTCCGCACGCCGCTGGCGTGGATGGTCGGTCCGGTCGCGATCCTCGGCTGCCTGTACCTGTTCTGGAGCCTGCCGCACCGCACGCAGCTCTGGTTCCTGGTCTGGAACGTGGTCGGCATCGTGGTCTACCTGGCCTACAGCCGCCGCAACAGCATGCTGGCGAAGGGCGGCGACGCGTAAGGCACGTCGACGTCGCGGTGCTGGAAAAGCGGGCTTCGGCCCGCTTTTTCTTTGCCCGCGCGTGCGGGATTCACGTTCGCCATACGCATGCGTGTGCAGGGCCGGCGCTTCATTCCCGGCGCCCGCGGCACTAAGATGCCGCGCAGGCACACCATCCCCCGGGTTACGACGTTGATCATCCATCCCAAAGTCCGCGGCTTCATCTGCACCACCACCCATCCGCTCGGCTGCGCGCTCAATGTGCGCGACCAGATCGCCGCCACGCGCGCGCAGGGCGTGCGCACCGACGGACCGAAGAAGGTGCTGGTGATCGGCGCATCCAGCGGCTATGGCCTGGCGGCGCGCATCAGCGCGGCGTTCGGCTTCGGCGCGGATACGCTGGGCGTGTTCTTCGAGAAGCCCGGCAACGAGAAGAAGGCCGGCACCGCGGGCTGGTACAACTCGGCCGCGTTCGACAAGGCGGCGAAGGACGCCGGCCTGTACAGCCGATCGATCAACGGCGACGCGTTCTCCGATGAGGCGCGCGCGAAGGTGATCGAACTGATCAAGAACGAGATGGGCGGCCAGGTCGACCTGGTGATCTATTCGCTCGCGTCGCCGGTGCGCAGGCTTCCGGGCACGGGCGAAGTGAAGCGCTCGGCGCTGAAGCCGATCGGCGCGCCGTACACCTCCACCGCCATCGACACGAACAAGGACGCGATCGTCCAGGCCACCATCGAGCCGGCCACCGAGCAGGAGATCGCCGACACCGTCACCGTGATGGGTGGGCAGGACTGGGAGCTGTGGATCGATGCGCTGGACAAGGCCGGCGTGCTGGCCGACGGTGCGCGCACCGTCGCCTTCAGCTACATCGGCACCGACATCACCTGGCCGATCTACTGGCATGGTGCGCTCGGCCGCGCGAAGGTGGACCTGGACGAGACCGCGCAGCGGCTCGACGCGCGCCTGAAGAAGACCGGCGGCACCGCCAACGTCGCCGTGCTGAAGTCGGTGGTGACGCAGGCCAGTTCGGCGATTCCGGTGATGCCGCTCTACATCAGCATCGTGTTCAAGGTGATGAAGGAACTCGGCCTGCACGAGGGCACCATCGAACAGCTGGACCGCCTGTACCGCGACCGCATGTACCGCGCCGATGGCCAGCCCGCCACGACCGACGACGAGAACCGCCTGCGCCTGGACGACTGGGAACTGAAGCCCGAGGTGCAGACGCAGGCCAAGGCGCTGTGGCCGCAGGTCACCAGCGAGAACCTGTTCCAGCTGACCGACTACGCCAACTACAAGCACGAGTTCCTGAAGCTGTTCGGCTTCGAGCGCGACGACGTGGACTACGATGCCGACGTGAACCCGGACGTGCAGTTCGACTGCATCGAGCTGTCGCCGGAAAGCTGATCGCAGCGCAGGGTGCGTGGAAAGGCGGGCTTCGGCTCGCCTTTTTCGTGGGTCTTGCCTGTGAGAGCGACGTAAGTCGCGACGATCCTGTGCAGCGATCTGTCATCGCGACTTACGTCGCTCCCACACCAGAACCTAAGAGCACTCAGGGCCCAGCGCGCGAATGCGCATGTTGCGCACATACACGGGGTTGCCGTGGTCCTGCAGGCTGAGATGGCCGCGCCGTGCCTGGGCGAATTCCGCCTGCCCCGCGAACTTGCTGGCGGCGACGCGGCGACGCCACGCGTCGCTGTCGGTGTCGTAAGCCGCTACGCGCACGCCGTTGAGCCAGTGTTCCACGCGCGGACCGCAGGCGACGATGCGTGCCTGGTTGTAGTCGCCGATGGGGCGCAGGACATCCTTTGCGGGCGCGACGAGATCGTACGCGGCGCCGGCACGATGGCTGGACACGATACGGTCTTCCGCCTCGCGGTCATCCAGCAACTGGTACTCCACTGCCCGCGCCCAGACCGGCGAAGCATCGACTGCACGATAGAACAGCCCGCTGTTGCCACCGGCGGGCAGCCGCCATTCCAGTTCCAGTTCGAAGTCGCCGTAGCTGCCGACGCTGATGATGTCGCCACCGCCCGCCGAGGTCAGCACGAGTTCGTTCTCATGCGCCTTCCAACGCGCGTCCAGCGCGGAAGCGCCGACATTGCGCCACTGGCCCGCATCCGCCAGCGATTGCCAGGGCGCATCGGGCGTCGACGCGCAGCCTGCCACCATTGCGGCGAGCAGGACCGGAACGATCCGCACGCCGCGCATGGTCAGTCCACCACGCGGCAGAACACCGCTTTCAAATAGCGCGATTCCTGCACGTGCGCCATGAACGGGTGATCGGGGCCGGCACCGGCGACCTTCAGGATCTGGATCGTGCGGCCGGAGAAATACGCGGCGCGGCGCAGCATGTCGAGGAACTGCTCCTCGCTGACCAGGCCGGTGCACGAGAACGTCGCGAACAGGCCGCCGGGCTTCACCACACCGAGCGCCAGCTTGTTCATGTCCAGGTACTTCTTCAGCGCGGCGATCACCTGCTCACGATCGCGCGTCATCTTGGCCGGGTCCAGGATCACCACGTCGTACTGCTCGCCGCGGTTCGCCGCATCGCGCAGGTACGGGAAGATGTCGGCCTGCACGAACTTCGGCCGCACGTTGTTGAGCTTGGCGTTGCCCTTGGCGATCTGGATGACGTCCTGGTCGATGTCCACGCCCAGCACGTCGGTCGCGCCACGCGCGGCGGCGTACACCGCGAACCCGCCGGTGTTGCAGCACAGGTCCAGCACGGTCTTGCCTTCCACCTGCTGGCTCAGCCACTCGCGGTTTTCGCGCTGGTCGGCGAAGAAGCCGGTCTTGTGCGCGCCCGCCGGGTCGGCGCGGAACTTCACCCCGTACTCGGTGATGACGGCCGCCTCGGTCGTGGTGTTGCCGTGGAAGTCGAAGCTCTCCTGCTTCTGCACGTGCTCGTCGGCGAAGCTGTGGAAGCGGCAGCCCGGGAACTGCTCGCGCAGCGCCTCGTAGATCCATTCGCGATGGCGGAACATGCCCGCGGCGAAGAACTCCACCACGATCAGGTCGCCGTAGCGGTCCACCACCAGGCCGGAGAGCCCGTCGCCTTCGCTGTGCACCACACGCCAGGCGTCGCTGATGGCGTCCAGCTTCAGCACGTCGCGACGCAGCGAGACCGCGTCGGCGATCTTGCGCGAGAACCAGCCGGCGTCCACCGGGATGTCCGGGTGCGTTTCCAGGATGCGCACGGCGATGCGCGAGTGGCCGTTGTAGAAGCCGCGGCCGATCCACTCCCCGTCCACTCCGACCACCTCGACGAGGGTGCCGGACTTGGGCTTGGCGGCGGGCTTCTCGACCAGTTTCTGGAAGATCCACGGGTGGCTGGAACGCCAGGCGTTCTTCAGGCGTACGGTCGGGTTGGGCGTGTTCATGAACGACATTTTACCTTCGCGGTTGACCCGGCCGCTCGCCATCCGGACAATTCCCGCCTGAAGGGGAGTAGCTCCCAACGTGCCGGCCGTCAATTCGAGCAGTCATGCTCCGGTCCCACGGCAGCCCACCGGGCTGTGAGCGAGACCTTCGCCGCGATGGCGAAGGCATACCCCGGATCCCCGTTTCCCGGTTCCCGAGATGTCCGCGCCCGCGGCCGTCCTCCACTTTTTTCGGGAATCTCGATGGAAACGATTGGCAACCCCTGGTTGTGGGCCGGCTTCGGCGGCCTGGTGGTGATCGCCCTGCTGGTCGACCTGGTGCTGATGCGCCACGGCGGCGCGCACAAGGTGACGTTCAAGGAAGCGATGTGGTGGAGCCTGGGCTGGATCGCGCTGGCCATGGCGTTCAACGGCGGCCTGTGGTGGTACGTCAACGAGACCGCGGGCCTGGTCGAAGCCAACCGCGTCGGCCTGGAGTTCCTGACCGGCTATCTGGTCGAGAAGGCGCTGGCCGTCGACAACATCTTCGTCTTCCTGATGGTGATGACCTACTTCGCCGTGCCCGAGGAACAGCGTCAGCGCGTGCTGGTGATCGGCATCCTGGGCGCCATCGTCCTGCGCAGCATCCTGATCTTCGCGGGCGCGGCGTTGCTGCAGCACTTCCACTGGCTGCTCTACCTGTTCGGCGCGTTCCTGCTGCTGACCGGCATCAAGATGTGGTTCGCCGCCGGCAAGGAGCCGGACCTGGAGAAGAACCCGGCGCTGCGCTGGATGCGCAACCACCTTAAGCTCACCGACGGCTACCGCGGCGCGGCGCTGAGCGTGCGCGAGAACGGCGTGCGCTGGTTCACCCCGCTGTTCGTCGTGCTCGTGCTGATCGGCGTCACCGACGTGATCTTCGCTGTCGACAGCATCCCGGCGATCTTCGCGATCACCTCGGACCCCTTCATCGTGCTGACCTCGAACGTGTTCGCGGTGCTGGGCCTGCGGGCGATGTTCTTCCTGCTGGCGGGCATGGCCGACCGCTTCCACCTGCTGCCATACGGCCTGGCCGTGGTGCTGGGCTTCATCGGCACCAAGATGCTGCTGATCGATGTCTACAAGATCCCGGTGCCGTGGGCGCTGGGCACGGTGGCGGCGATCCTGGGCGTGACGGTGGCGCTGAGCCTGGCGCGGCCTCAGAAGACCGACCCGGCCGTCTGAGTCGGCCCTGGCAGACCATCCCGCCCGCGGGATGGTCTGTCCATCGCGACCCGGCCTTGCAATCGCCGGGGCCGCCGCCAGAACTGGTTCATGGACCTGCATCCCGACGATCCGGCGTTCGACCCGGAAACCCAGCAGCGCTACGACCGCAAGCGGATCCTGCGCGCGCTCAACCTGAGCCTGGCCTTCGTGCTGGTGCTGGCGATGGTGTATTCGGCGCAGAACAGCTTCGACGTGCGCGCGTTCACCATCGCCCCGCTGTCCGCGGAGGGCCTGCTCGGCATCCTCACCGCACCGCTGCTGCACGGCTCGCTGGAACACATCGCCGCGAACGCGTCCGCGCTGCTGATCCTCGGCACGCTGGCCGGCGCGGTGTATCCGCGGGCGACGCTGTGGGCGATCCCGCTGGTGTGGTTGGGCGCGGGCCTCGGGCCATGGCTGCTGGCCGAGCCCGGCACGCATACGCTGGGTGCCAGCGGCCTGACCCACGGCCTGATATTCATGATCTTCATGCTCGGCCTGTTGCGTCGCGACCGTGCGGCGATCGCGGCAGGCATGATCGCGTTCCTGTTCTACGGCGGCATGGTGCTGACCGTGCTGCCGCGCGAGGCCGGGGTCTCGTGGCAGGCGCACCTGGGTGGCGCGGTCGCGGGCCTGATCGCGGCCTTCCTGTTCCGTCGCCTCGACCCCGAATTGCCGAAGAAGAAGTACAGCTGGGAGATCGAGGACGAGGAAGCCGCCGCGCGCGACGACGACGAACTCGAACTGCCTGCGCCGCGCGAAGTGCCGCTGCTGTGGGTGCGCCCCGAGCATCAGGACGAGGAACCGCGTGGCGTCGTGCTGCGCTTCCCGCCGAAAACGAAAGACTGACGTCGACGAAGGTGTGATGCACGCGTGGTACGTGTGCATCACTATCACATTTGCAGAAAGTTCTTGTGGCGGAAAGCGTGCTGGAGGATATTCCCGGCGTCACCATTCCGGTGACCAGCCCGGGAGTATCACGATGAAGCCGTCCATGCAGGAACACTGGATCCGCGTCGCCACCTCAGAAGGCATGTTTTCTGCGGAACGTGCGGTGTCGTTGACGTTGATCGACGGCAAGGAAGTGTCCTTCTTCGTGGATGCATCGCAGATCCGGCATGAGCGCGACGGGAAAGGCGAACTTCGTGTCACGCTCGTGGAGTCCGATGACACGCAACAGCGACAGCTCGTGCTGCTGCCGACGGAAACGTTCGAAACCTCCTCGCGCTGGGTGGAAGTCGCCGCCTAGGCCCGATCATCAGGACACGGATGCCATGATCCTCAGCAACGTACAGATCCTGGAGCGCATCCAGGCGGGCGACTTCCACATCGCCGATCTTGCGGGCACCGATCCGCGCCGCGCGCCCTTCAACACGAGTGCCGTCGATCTCCGGCTCGACGACCAGATCACGGTCCCGGCCTCGGGGGGTCCGTTCCAGCTGGACCTCAGCGGCGGCGGCATCGCGCAGCACCTGGCCAAGAATTCGACGCCGTACGTCATCACCGACCGTCAGCCTTTCTCGCTGACGCAACACCAGCTGGTGCTGGCAAGGACGCGCGAAACCGTGTCCTTTCCGCTGCGCGGCGACGGTACGTGCTACAGCGCGCGCGTCGAAGGCAAGAGCTCGCTTGCGCGCTGTGGCGTGCTGGTGCACTTCACCGCACCCACCATCCATGCGGGTTTCTCGGGCTCGATCACGCTGGAGATCATCAATCTCGGCCCGCAGCCCGTACTGCTGACGCAGGGCATGTACATCTGCCAGCTGATCATCGAGGAAGTCGCGGGCTGTCCCGCGGATGCGCCGAACCAGTTCCGCGGCCAGAGCACGCCCGCGGGCGTCTGACAGTCCACGCCTGAAACAAGAAGGCCGCCCGAGGGCGGCCTTCTTCGGCGATGGATTTCCGCTCAGAACTTCGCGCTGAACTCCACGCCCACCGTGCGCGGCTCGTTGATGAAGCCGGTCAGGTTGTTGAAGTCGATGCCACCGACGATGCGGCGCTGGTCGGTGATGTTGCGGCCGAACAGCGCGACCTCGTAGTCGCCGTAGCCCCAGCCGTAGCCGACGCGCAGGCCGCCTTCCAGGGTCGACTTGCCGGTGAACTCGATGGAGTCGTACAGGAAGAAGTTCACTTCGCTGCGGTACGCCCAGTCAGTGTAGACGTACAGCTCGCTGCCGTCGCCCAGGCCGACGCTGTAGCGCGCGGTCACGTTGTGCACCCACTTCGGCGCCTGCGGCAGGTCGTTGCCGTCGATCAGGGCCAGGCCCGCACCATTGGTCGGATCGGTGACGGTGCATGCCGCGCACACGGCGACGGCCAGGTCGTCGTCCTGGATCTCGGTGTCGTTGTAGCTGCTGCCCAGGGTGACCAGCAGGTTGTCCAGCACGTAGGCCTGGAAATCCAGTTCGACGCCCTTGCCGGCCGACTTCTCGGCATTGAGCAGGATGTTCGCGTTGGCGGCGCCGCCGACGGCGGTCAGCTGCTGGTCCTTGACGCGGTAGTAGTACACGCCCGCGCTCAGGCGCGCGCGCTTGTCCCAGAAGTCCGCCTTCACGCCGGTCTCGATCGAGGTGACGGTTTCCGGATCCGCGACCGACTTCGCGTTGAACGCACCCGCGCTCTGGATGCTGCTGCCGCGGAAGCCGGTAGCAGCACGCGCATACAGGTTCACGTCTTCGTTCAGCGCGTACGTCGCCGACAGGTCCCAGTTGAACTTCTTGTCTTCCGGCGAAGCCGACAGGTCGCCATCGGGTTCGAGTGCGGCCAACTGCGCCAGCGTGCACTTGCCCGCCAGCACGCAGGCGGCGAAACCGGTGTTCCAGTAGTCCTCGACGGTCAGCTTCTTCTCGTCGACCGTGTAGCGGGCGCCCGCGCGCAGCTCCAGCTTGTCGGTGGCCTGCCAGGTCACGGCGCCGAACGCCGCCCACGCATCGTTGGTCTGCCGGATGCGCTGGTAACCGTCCTGCGCGCTGCCGTTGAGCGAGTCGTAGCTGAAGCTCTCGACCTTGTAGTCTTCCTTGAAGTAGAAGACGCCGGCCTGCCAGTTCCACGGACCGGTGTACGCGGACTCGATGCGGAACTCCTGCGTCCACTGCGAGTGCTCGGGGATGCCGTCGGCGGTTTCGGAGGCGAAGGGCAGCTCCGGCGTGAAGTAAGGCCCAGAACTGCCATCGATATCGCCGCGGTTGATCGTCTCGACGCTCTCGTAGCCGGTGATCGAATAGAGCTTGTACTGGCCCAGGTCCCAGCTCAGGCGGGCGCTGGCGCCCTGCGATTCGAGCTCGGAGTAGTTCAGGCCATCCTGCGAGACTTCGTCTTCGTCGAAGCCCGGCACGAAGTTGTTGGTGCCCGGTTCGATGATGTTGGCGCGGAACAGGCGCGCGGTGCCGTTGAGCTTGCGCGCATGCGCATTGAACAGCGCGTCGAAGCCGTCGCCTTCATAGAGGAACTGCACGCGGCCGGCGGATTCGTCGTAGCCCTCGAAGCCGTCGTTCGGGCCCGGATAGGTGTTGGTCACCCAGTCGTCACGGCGCTGGTACAGCACCGAAGCGCGCGCCGACCAGTTCGGGCTCAGTGCGCCACCGACGGCGCCTTCCAGGTTCCACATGTTGTCGCTGCCGACGCCGACCTTGCCGTAACCGGTGGTCTCCTGCGTGGGCTTGGCCGATTCGAACTTCACCACGCCGGCCGGCGTGTTACGGCCGAACAGCGAACCCTGCGGACCGCGCAGCACTTCGACCTGCTCCAGGTCGAACAGCGGGAAACCCTTCAGGATCGGGTTTTCCTGGACCACGTCGTCGTACACCAGCGAGACCGGCTGCGAGGTGTTGAGGCGGAAGTCGGTGTTGCCGTAGCCGCGGATGTAGAAGCGCGGGAACGCGCGGCCGAACGAGGATTCGATGTTCAGGCTGGGCACGCGGCCGGACAGGAAGCGGATGTCGGTACCGCCGGAGGCCAGCACGCCGAGCTGCTCGCCGTTGATGGTGCTGATGGAAACCGGCACGTCTTGGATGTTCTCGACCTTGCGCTGCGCGGTGACCTGCACGGTGTCGAGCGTGGCGGCATCAGTGGTGGCGGGCGCGGCGTCCTGCGCGAAAGCGGTGCCGAAGGGCAGCAGCGCGGCGATGGCAAAAGCGAGGCGTTGCGGCCGGACAGCGGTCGTGCGGAGTCGGGACATGGCGGTGGCTTTCCGAGTGGGTGGGTGTCGGGGCGCCTGGCGGCGCTAGCACGCGAATGTTGCATTACAGCAACAAGGGGGGCAATGGCTGGAAGTCCCGTTCCGACAAAGGTAACGGACATTGCCGCCCGTCGCGCAGCCGCGCCATACGTTCCCCGGGTCCCCGGTACGTTCAGGCGCCTCCCGTGACCGCTGGCAGGTGACGGCCGGACGGGGCCGCGGGCTAGACTCGGCGCCCTTCCCTGCCCTCCGGATCGCCGCCATGACCCAGTGGTTCTTCCATACCCCGAACGACAACCAGCGCCACGGTCCCCTGGACGAGGCGGCGGCGCAGGCCTTCGCCCAGCGGACGCCCGGCGCGCTGACCTGGCGCGAGGGCATGCGGGAATGGAAACCGGCGCGCGAACTGCCCGAGCTGGCCGGCGCCGCCACCCCGCCGTCGCACCTGCCGCCGCTGCCCGGTGCCGGTGGCCGTCGTGGCGCGGACGAGATCGATTTCCGCATCGTCGGCCATGAGATGCAGTTCGTCGAAGTGGAACTGGACCCCGGCGAGAGCGCCATCGCCGAGGCCGGCGCGCTCATGTTCAAGGACAGCGCCGTGCAGATGGATACCGTGTTCGGCGACGGCTCGCACAGCGGCCAGGGCGGCGGCTTCATGGACAAGCTGCTCTCCGCCGGCAAACGCGTGCTGACCGGCGAGAGCCTGTTCACCACGATGTATACCCACACCGGCCAGGGCAAGGCCAAGGTCGCGTTCGCCGCGCCCTACCCCGGCACCGTGCTGGCGATGAAGCTGGACGAGCACGGCGGCCGCCTGATCTGCCAGAAGGACAGCTTCCTGGCCGGCGCGCGCGGCGTGTCGGTGGGCATCCATTTCCAGCGCAAGATCCTCACCGGCCTGTTCGGCGGCGAGGGGTTCATCATGCAGAAACTCGAGGGCGACGGCTGGGTGTTCGTGCATGCAGGCGGCTGCGTGGTCGAGCGCGAACTCAAGCCCGGCGAACGCATCGACGTGGATACCGGCTGCGTGGTGGCCTACCACGCCAGCGTCAACATGGACGTGCGCCCGGTCAGCGGCATCAAGAGCATGTTCTTCGGCGGTGAAGGCGTCTTCCTCGCCACCCTGACCGGCCCCGGCAAGGTGTGGCTGCAGTCGCTGCCGTTCTCGCGCCTGGCCGGGCGCATGCTGCAGGCCGCGCCGCAGGGCGGTGGCCAGGCCCGCGGCGAAGGCTCGGTGCTCGGCGGGCTGGGCCGCATCCTCGACGGCGACAACAGTTTCTGAGGACGCGACGGCGGTTGGCCTTCATTGCGGCGGCGCACGCTATGCTCCGCCGCTGATCGCCACCCCACCCTGCCCTGCCCCATGCGCCTGATCCCGCGTCCCCTGCTGCTCGCCGCCTGCGTCACCCTGCTCGCCGCGTGCGGCGGCGACAACGTCAAGCCCACGCCGCCGCCGGCGGTGGTGAAGCCGGCGCTGCCGGCGCCGAAGCTCAAGGTGGGCATCGCACTCGGTGGTGGCGCGGCGAAGGGCTTCGCCCACATCGGCGTGATCAAGATGCTGGAAGCCAACGGCATCGAGCCGGTGGTCGTGTCCGGCACCAGCGCCGGCAGCGTGGTCGGCGCGCTCTACGCCAGCGGCATGGACCCGTTCCAGATGCAGACCCAGGCCTTCGCGCTGGACGAAGCGAAGATCCGCGACGTGCGCCTGTTCTCCGGCGGCCTGGTGCAGGGCCAGAAGCTGCAGGACTACGTCAACGACCTGGTCGGCAAGCGCACCATCCAGCAATTGAAGAAGCCGTTCGCCGCGGTGTCCACGCAGCTGGAGAACGGCGAGCGCACGGTGTTCGTGCGCGGCAACACGGGCCAGGCGGTGCGCGCGTCGAGCAGCATCCCCGGCGTGTTCGAACCGGTGGTGATCGGCAAGGCCAGCTACGTCGATGGCGGCGTGGTGAGCCCGGTGCCGGTGGATGCGGCGCGCCAGCTGGGCGCGGACTTCGTCATCGCCGTGGACATCTCCACCAAGGCGCCGGGCACGAAGCCGGGCAGCATGCTCGGCATCGTCAACCAGTCCATCAGCATCATGGGCCAGCGCCTGGGCGAGCAGGAACTGGCGCGTGCCGACATCGTCATCCGGCCCAAGGTCAACGACATCGGCCCGGCCGATTTCGAACAGAAGAACACCGCGATCCTCGAGGGCGAACGCGCCGCGCTGGCGGCGATGCCGCAGATCAAGGCGAAGCTGGCCGAACTGCAGCGCACCCGCAACGCCGCGCACGCGGCCCGCCACGCGCAGCCGAAGCCCGATCCACGCTGCCTGGAAGAGCCCTCGCGGCTGGGCCGCCTGTTCGGCCGCGACGTGAAGTGCGACGCCGCCGGCCAACCGGTCAAGCCGTAAGCCCGCGGGTCAGCCGGTCACGCGACGCAGGTTGTCCCGCGCCCGCGCCTCCAGCACGTCGTGGAACTGCGGCGTGCTGTAGATTGCCGGCCGGTCCAGGAAGCCCTTCAATATCTCGCGCCGCTTACGCCGGAACAGGAAGCCCGGCACGTACGCGTACTCCTGGCGGATCTGCTGCTCGTACTCGTCGAACCGCGCGCGTTCCGCGCCAAGGATGGACAGGTCGATGTCGACCAACAGCTGTTCGTCGCGGCCCACGGGCACCGCGGTATGCCGCGTCGCCATCACCAGGTCGTGCACATGCTGCGCGGACTCGCCCGGAACACCGGCTGCAAGCAACGCATCGCGCGCCCAATCGGCGCTGCGCTGCTCGTTGTCATGGCCCTTGATGTCGTAGATCGCGTCGTGGAACCACAACGCGAGTTCGACTTCGTCCGGATGCTCGGCCAGCGCGCGCGCGCCGTCGAACGCCGACAGGCATTCACCGAGGTGTTGCTGCGTGTGGTAATGGCGCTGCGGCTCCGCGTACGCCACCATCAACTGCGCGAACAACGCGGCGCCCTCGCCCACCGCGCCGATGCCGGTCCATGCGCGTTGCCAGGAGGGGGTGAAAAGGTCCATGGCGCAGTCTAGGACGAAAGAGATGCAAGCGCCGGCGAGTACAGGTGTGGGAGCGACGTAAGTCGCGATGACGGCACCGCGGCGGTTCATCGCGACTTACGTCGCTCCCACATCCATGTTCTGTGCGATCACCCCGCCGATGGCAACCCCTGCCCGCCCACCGGCACCGTTTCGATGTGGCGGTCGAAGCCTGCGATCAGCGGTCGTGCTTTCGCGATCGCCTGCTGCACCGACGGCAGCGACAACGACGCCTTGTGGCTCGCCGCATCGGTCCAGACTTCGGTGATCCAGATCGCGTCGGCATCGGCCGGATCCTGCGCGATGATGTAGCTCAGGCAGCCGGGCATGTCCTCCGTGCCTTCCAGCAGGATCGCCAGTAGCGCGTCGCGCTGGCCCGGGGTGGCGCGCATCTTGCCGATCAGTCCGTACATGGCGGGTCCTCGTGGAAGCTGCGCGCGTTGTAGCACGCGTCGCGGACAGCCGATGTCCTCGTCAGGCTTTCGGCAGCGGCAGGCCGCCGTCGGTCTTGACCGCGCGCAACACGAAGCTGGAGTTCACGTCCGCCACGCCGCTGGCATTGAGCAGGTTGTCGAGCAGGAAGCGGGAGAAGTGCTCCAGGTCCTGCACCACGACGTGCAGCAGGTAGTCCATGTCGCCGGTCAGGGCATAGCAGGCGATCACTTCGTCCCAGGCCTGCACGCGGTCGCCGAACTGCTGGACGCTGGCCGGGTCGTGCCGCTCCAACTGCACGCGCACGAAGGCCTGCAGGCCCAGGCCCACCGCCTTGGGATCGACCCGCGCGGCGTAGCCGGCGATCACGCCGGTCGCCTCCAGCCGCTGGATGCGGCGCAGGCAGGCCGACGGCGACAGGTTCACCTGCGCGGCGATGTCGGCGTTGGTGGCCCGGCCTTCGCGCTGCAGCAAGGCCAGCAGGCGCAGGTCGGTGCGGTCGAGGGCGATGGCTTCGGTCATTTCGTGCGTATCGTAACGTATTCATGAAATTTCATTGCGCCATCCGTCGGAGCAGGCGCAATTTCGCAAGCCTGTTGCGCGGTTCTGCGGCTAGGATCGTCGGATCAGCCTGTTTTCCCGGGGAGTCCCATGAACGAGCCGCGCCGCGTCGAGCACCAGCAGACCGACAAGGGCTACGTGCCGGTCTACACCACCGCCGTAATCGACCAGCCGGCCGATTACCCGGCGGACGACCACGCCACCTGGGGCACCCTGTACGAACGCCAGCGCGCCCTGCTCGTGGGCCGCGCCTGCGACGAATTCCTGCAGGCGCAGGACGCCATGGGCATGAGCCCGGATCGCATCCCCCGGTTCGACGAACTGAACGAGGTGCTGGCCGCCACGACCGGCTGGCGCCTGGTCGGCGTGGAAGGCCTGCTGCCGGAGCTGGAGTTCTTCGATCATCTGGCCAACCGCCGCTTCCCGGTGACCTGGTGGATCCGCCGTCCGGACCAGATCGATTACATCGCCGAACCGGACCTCTTCCACGACCTGTTCGGCCACGTGCCGCTGCTGATGAACCCGGTGTTCGCCGACTACATGGAGGCGTACGGCAAGGGCGGCGTGAAGGCGCACGGGATCGGCCCGGACGCGCTGCAGCACCTGACCCGCCTGTACTGGTACACGGTGGAGTTCGGCCTGATCGACACGAAGGACGGCCTGCGCATCTACGGCGCCGGCATCGTGTCCTCGAAGGGCGAGTCGCTGTATTCGCTGGAATCGGATGCGCCCAACCGGATCGGCTTCGACCTGGAGCGGATCATGCGCACGCGCTACCGCATCGACACGTTCCAGAAGACCTACTTCGTCATCGACAGCTTCGAGCAGTTGATGAAGGCCACTGCGCCGGACTTCACCCCGATCTATGCGCGGCTGGATGCGCAGGACGCGGTTCCGGCCGGCGACGTGCACGACGGCGACCGCGTGTTCCACCGCGGCACGGGCGAAGGTTGGGCGGACGGCGGGGACGTCTGACCCGCGCCGTACAATCGCGGGCATCCCCCATTCCCTGGATGCCCGATGCGCCGACGCCTGCTCCCGCTGTTCGCCCTTTGTGCACTGCTGTCCGTCTCCAGCGCCGCGTTCGCCCGCAACTGCGCGATCACGGTCGAAGCCACGGACATGATGACCTTCAACCTGAAGACCATCCGCGTGCCGGGCGATTGCGCCCAGCTGCGGGTGACGCTGAAGCACGTGGGCCGCATGCCGGCACAGGCGATGGGGCACAACTGGGTGCTGACGGAAACGCGCCACCACCGCGACGTGGGCCTGGCGGGCGGACGCATGAAACTCGCCGACGACTACCTGCCGCGCAACGACGCCCGGGTGATCGCGCACACGCCGGTCATCGGCGGCGGCCAGACCACCGAGGTCGTGTTCCCGACCGCGCGGCTGCGCAAGGGTGGGGCGTACACGTTCTTCTGCTCGTTCCCGGGCCACTGGAACATGATGAAGGGCACGCTGGTCTTCGAATGACCGCGTAGGTTGATGGTCTCCGTCAACGCATCGCGGAAATCTTTCCGCCGACGCGCCGCCATCGCCCGTCGATAACAGGGCCCTCCGGTAGCATAGTGATCACGCGCCGGGCCTGCGCCGCGGCGCGCCTCGTTCACAGCTGACGGCACGCCATGAATACCGACTTCCGCACCTCGCTCCCGGGCACCACGCTCGACTATTTCGACGCGCGCGCCGCGGTCGACGCCCTGCAGCCCGGCGCCTGGGCCACGCTGCCGTACACCGCCCGCGTGCATGCGGAGAACATCGTGCGCCGCGCCGAACCCGCGCGTCGCGACGATTACCTGCGCCAGCTGACCGAGCGTCGCCGCGACCTGGATTTCCCGTGGTTCCCGGTGCGCGTGGTCTGCCACGACATCCTCGGGCAGACGGCGCTGGTGGACCTGGCCGGCCTGCGCGACGCGATCGCCGACATGGGCGGCGACCCGGCGCAGGTGAACCCTGTGGTGCCGGTGCAGCTGATCGTCGACCACTCGCTGGCGGTGGAATGCGGCGGCTACGACCCGGACGCATTCGCGAAGAACCGCGCCATCGAGGATCGTCGCAACGAAGACCGGTTCCACTTCATCGACTGGACCAAGCTCGCGTTCCGCAACGTGGACGTGATCCCGCCGGGCAACGGGATCATGCACCAGATCAATCTGGAGAAGATGTCGCCGGTCGTGTACGTGCAGGACGGCGTCGCCTTCCCCGACACCTGCGTCGGCACCGACAGCCACACGCCGCATGTCGACGCGCTGGGCGTGATCGCCGTCGGCGTGGGCGGCCTGGAAGCGGAGAACGTCATGCTCGGCCGCGCCTCGTGGATGCGCACGCCGGACATCGTCGGTGTGGAGCTGCACGGCAAGCCGGCTGCCGGCATCACCGCGACCGACGTGGTGCTGGCGCTGACCGAATTCCTGCGCAAGGAAAAGGTGGTCGGCGCCTATCTGGAGTTCCGGGGCGAAGGCGCCGCGGCGCTGACCATCGGCGACCGCGCGACGATCTCCAACATGGCGCCCGAGTACGGCGCGACCGCAGCGATGTTCTTCATCGACGACAACACCCTGGACTACCTGCGCCTGACCGGCCGCAGCGACGAGCAGGTGGCGCTGGTCGAGACCTACGCGAAGACCGCGGGGTTGTGGGCGGACGACCTGCAGACCGCGCAGTACGAACGCACGCTGCAGTTCGACCTGTCCACCGTGGTGCGCAACATGGCCGGCCCGTCCAATCCGCACAAGCGCCTGCCGACCAGCGCGCTGGCCGAGCGTGGCATCGCCGATGCCGCCAAGCTGGAAGCGGGCAGGGGAGAGGAAGCGCAAGGCCTGATGCCCGATGGCGCGGTGATCATCGCCGCCATCACCTCGTGCACCAACACGTCCAACCCGCGCAACGTGATCGCCGCCGCATTGCTGGCACGCAATGCGAATGCAAAGGGGTTGGTGCGCAAGCCGTGGGTGAAGAGCTCGCTCGCACCCGGCTCCAAGGCTGTGCAGCTGTACCTGGAGGAATCCGGCCTGCTGCCGGATCTGGAGCAGCTGGGCTTCGGCATCGTTGCCTTCGCCTGCACCACCTGCAACGGCATGAGCGGCGCGCTGGATCCGGCGATCCAGCAGGAGATCATCGACCGCGACCTGTACGCGACCGCCGTGCTGTCGGGCAACCGCAACTTCGACGGTCGCATCCATCCGTACGCGAAGCAGGCGTTCCTGGCCTCGCCGCCGCTGGTGATCGCCTACGCCATCGCCGGCACCGTACGCTTCGACATCGAGAAGGACGCCCTAGGTTTCGATGCCGACGGAAACGCGGTCACGCTGAAGGACATCTGGCCCAGCGATGCGGAGATCGACGCGGTGGTGAAGGCCAGCGTGAAGCCGGCGCAGTTCCGCAAGGTGTACGAGCCGATGTTCAACGTGCGCGTCGAGCACGGCGGCAAGGTCGATCCGCTGTACGCCTGGCGCCCGCAGAGCACCTACATCCGCCGCCCGCCGTACTGGGAAGGCGCACTGGCCGGCGCGCGCACGCTGCGCGGCATGCGCCCGCTCGCGGTGCTGGGCGACAACATCACCACCGACCACCTGTCGCCGTCGAACGCGATCCTCGCCTCGAGCGCGGCGGGCGAGTACCTGGCGAAGATGGGCCTGCCGGAGGAGGACTTCAATTCCTACGCGACGCACCGCGGCGACCACCTCACCGCGCAGCGCGCGACCTTCGCCAACCCGCAGCTGCTCAACGAGATGGCGGTGGTTGACGGTGAAGTGAAGAAGGGCTCGTTGGCGCGCATCGAGCCGGATGGGCAGGTGGTGCGCATGTGGGAAGCTATCGAGACCTACATGGACCGCAAGCAGCCGCTGGTCATCATCGCCGGCGCCGACTACGGCCAGGGCAGTTCGCGCGACTGGGCGGCGAAGGGCGTGCGCCTGGCGGGCGTGGAAGTGATCGTGGCCGAGGGCTTCGAACGCATCCACCGCACCAACCTGATCGGCATGGGCGTGCTGCCGCTGGAGTTCAAGGCCGGCGAAACCCGCAAGACCTACGGCATCGACGGCACCGAGACCTTCGACGTGGTCGGCGAGCGCCGGCCGCGCGCGGACCTGACGCTTGTGATCCACCGCGCCGGCGGCGAGACCGTGGAGGTCCCGGTGACCTGCCGGCTGGATTCGGACGAGGAAGTCTCGATCTACGAGGCGGGCGGGGTGCTGCAGCGGTTCGCCCAGGATTTCCTGGACGCGTCGAAAGCGGCCTGACCCGTTCGTCGTATCGGTACACCCACCGCACAGGAGTCCGATCATGTCCGAGAACACCACCCCCGGTACCGTCCGCCTGCACCGCGTGCTGCGCGCCCCGCCCGAGCGCGTCTACCGCGCGTTCCTCGATCCGGACGCGATGGTGAAGTGGCTGCCGCCGCACGGCTTCACCGGCAAGGTCCACACAATGGACGCGCGCGTGGGCGGCGGTTACACGATGTCGTTCACCAACTTCGGCACCGGGTCCAGCCATTCGTTCGGCGGCACCTATGTGGAGCTGGTCGAGAATGAGTTACTGCGCTACACCGACCAGTTCGACAACCCGGGCCTGCCCGGCCAGATGCACGTGACGGTGACGCTGAAGAAAAGCATCGCCGGCACCGAACTCAACGTCGTGCAGGAAGGCATCCCCGCGGCGATCCCGGTCGACTTCTGCTACCAAGGCTGGCAGGAATCGCTGGAGATGTTGGCGAAGTTGGTGGAGCCGGAGATTCCGGACGAGGCGTGAGGTACCGAAGTGAAACTGGGACGCGTCCAGATTGAGGAGGAGCAGGTCTGGTGGCCGGGCTACGGCAATCGCCTGCTCTTCATCCTGCGGCCATCGCGCGAGGTCTGCGACGCGATCGCAGGATCGATGCGGCGCGCGCGGCTTGGATCCCTGCTCGTCCCGGGCTGGCCGCCGGAATGCTGGCACCAGTCTGTCAGTGATCGGTATGCGGACAAACCTTGGATCCGGGAACGGCTGATTGCCGCGGGCGATCAGGTGAGGGCATCCGGTTTCGACCTCGAGCTGGATCAGGCGCGCGCTCGAGCCCATGCCGAAATCCGTGCACGCGGCCGTTGGGTGGGCTTGGAAAGACTGATCGACACGATAGGTGTGGCCACCCTGGCACAGGGCCTGCCGCGAGGCGGAAACCACTCGCCTCATATCACGCTTGACTACGGCTACGAGGGCCCGGATATCTCGTCGCATCCGCTGTTGACCGTACCTTGGCGGATCGAAGCCTTCGAACTCGTCGCAGGTGGCGGAAGACCCTACCGCTACAACACGCTGGCGCGCTGGCAGCTTGATCCAGCGCCGGCCCGTGTCGTGCAGACCGACCTTTTCTCTTAATTCTCAAACGACCCCCGCCATGACCCATCGTCCCCAGATCCGCATCCCCGCCACCTACATGCGCGGCGGCACGTCGAAAGGCGTGTTCTTCCGCCTGCAGGACCTGCCCGAGCGGGCGCGGGTGCCGGGCCCGGCGCGCGACGCGCTGCTGTGCCGCGTGATCGGTTCGCCCGATCCGTACGGCAAGCACACCGACGGCATGGGCGGGGCGACGTCGAGCACCAGCAAGGTGGTGATCATTTCGCCCAGTGCGCAGCCCGGGCATGACGTGGATTACCTGTACGGCCAGGTGCCGATCAACGAGGCCTTCATCGATTGGAGCGGCAACTGCGGCAACCTGTCGTCGGCGGTCGGGCCGTTCGCGATCGCGAACAGGATGATCGATCCCGCGCGCGTACCGCGCGACGGCGTGTGCACCGTGCGCATCTGGCAGGCCAACATCCAGAAGACCATCGTCGCCCATGTGCAGGTGACGAACGGCGAAGTGCAGGAAACAGGCGACTTCGAACTGGACGGCGTGACGTTCCCGGCAGCGGAAGTGCAACTGGAGTTCATCGATCCGGCCGACGAAGGCGATGGCGACGGTGGCGGCGCGATGTTCCCCACCGGGAATCTCGTCGACGACCTCGAGGTGCCCGGTGTGGGCGTGTTCGAGGCCACGATGATCAATGCGGGCGTACCGGTGGTCTTCGTCGAGGCCGCGGCGCTGGGCTACGACGGCACCGAGCTGCAGGGCGCGATCAACGAAGACAAGGACGCGCTGGCGAAGCTGGAAGCGATCCGCGCGCACGGCGCGGTGCGCATGGGCCTGGTCGACAGCGCGGACGCCGCGGCGAAGCGTCCGCTGACGCCGAAGGTCGCCTTCGTCGCGCCGCCCAAGGATTACGTGTCGTCGAGCGGCAAGCCGGTGCACGCGGCGGATGTCGGCCTGCTCGCGCGAGCGATCTCGATGGGCAAGCTGCACCACGCGATGATGGGCACCGCGTCGGTCGCCATCGCCACCGCGGCGGCCGTGCCGGGCACCGTGGTCAACGCGGCAGCGGGCGGCGGCACGCGCGACGTGCTGGTGTTTGGGCATCCGTCGGGCACGCTGCGCGTCGGTGCCGATGTCGGCCAGGTCGACGGCACCTGGGTGGTCACCAAGGCGGTGATGAGCCGCAGCGCGCGCGTGCTGATGGAAGGTACGGTGCGTATCCCCGGCGACGCATTCTGACCTGCCGGAAGTCACCACTTTCACCGGAACCATTGCCTCGGCCGCGCCCACGCGACAGCATGGGCGCATGTGGACGGCCCTGACCCGACTTCGCGAACCCATGACGCTCGCCGGCGTATTTACGATCGGCGCGGTATCCCTAGGCTTGCGTTTCCTGCCGGCGGACGTGCTGCCGGCCGCCGCCGCCGCGCTGGGCGCGTACGCACTGGGATTCCTCCTGTTCGCACTGGCGCCGGATACCTGGGAACGGCCGCGACGGGTCGCCCTGGTGGCGATGGCCTCGCTCGCCCTGCTGCTGGCCTGGCTGACGCCGCGCGTGGGCACCGCGCAGGTGCTGCTGGTGGTCTGGGTGGCGTGCGCGGTCAACGTGCTGTCGCCGCGCTGGGCCATCGCGGCCGCGCTGGTGTTGAATGCGGCGTTCTATGCGTTGATGGTGCACCACGAATTCGGCGCCCCGGGCACGATGACGCTGATCAACATGGGCTTCCAGGCGCTCGCCGGCCTGTGCGTGCACTACGCACGCCGCGCGGAGGATTCCCGTGACGCGCTGGCCCGCGTCAATGCCGACCTGCTGGCCACGCGCGCCTTGCTGGCCGACAGCGCGCGCGATGCCGAACGGCTGCGCGTGGCGCGCGAACTGCACGACGTGGCCGGGCACAAGCTCACTGCGATGAAGCTCAACCTGCGGGCGCTGGCCAGCGACCCGGCGTTGGCGGGGCGCGAGGAAGTGCGCATCGCGCAGCAACTCTCTACTGAGCTGTTGGACGACATCCGCAGCGTGGTGCAGGCCATGCGCGATTCGCGCGGGCTGGACCTGCAGACCGCGATCCGCGCCCTGGCCGCGCCGTTGCCGCGTCCCGCGCTGGACCTGCACATCGCCGACGGCGTGAAGATCGGCGATCCCGTGGTCGCGGAGTCGCTGCTGCGCATCGTGCAGGAATGTTTGACCAACGCGGCGCGCCACGCGAACGCGGACACGCTGACGGTTTCACTGACGAACGAGGACGCGGGCATGCACCTGCACATCGAAGACGACGGCAGGCTCAAAGGCCGCATACACGAGGGCAACGGCCTGTCGGGCATCCGCGAACGCGTGGCGGCCCTCGGCGGCGACCTGCGCCTGGGCAGCAGCGCCACCGGCGGACTGCGCGTGGACGTGAGGCTGCCCGCATGAGCGTGCGGGTCGCCCTGGCCGACGACCAGGCCCTGGTGCGCGCCGGCCTGCGTGCGTTGTTGAAGGCACAGCAGGTGGACGTGGTGTTCGAGGCCGACGACGGCGCGGACCTGCTCGCCAAGCTGGAGGCGCAAGCGGTGGACGTGGTGCTGAGCGACATCCGCATGCCGGGCGTGGACGGCATCGATGCGCTCATCCGCCTGCGCGAACGCGGCGACCGCACGCCGGTGCTGCTGTTGACCACGTTCGACGACAGCGACCTGCTGCTGCGGGCGACGGAAGCCGGCGCACAGGGCTTCCTGCTGAAGGACGCGGCGCCTGAAGATCTGCACGATGCGATCCGCCGCGTCGCCGGCGGCGAGACGCTGCTGCAGCCGGTCAGTACCGATCCGGTGCGCGCGCGCTACCGTTTCCACGACGAAGGCGCCCCAACGGATACCTTCAGCGAACGCGAGGTGGCGATCCTGCGGCTGCTGGCCGGCGGCTACTCCAACAAGGAAATCGCGCGCACGCTGTTTCTGGCCGAGGGCACGGTGAAGAACTACGTCTCCACCATCCTCGACAAGCTGGGCACGCGCGACCGCACGCGCGCCGTGCTGAAGGCGATCACGCTGCGGATCATTTGAACGGCGCCAACCCTGTTTCCTGTGGGAGCGACGTCAGTCGCGATGCTTTTCTACTGAGCGCCGATCGCGACTGACGTCGCTCCCACACCCGGCATCACATGCGCGTCAGAACACCCACACCATCGCCGCGCCCGCAGCGAGCGCGGTGAGCAGGCCTGCCGACACGCGCAGGCCGTACGCCGCACCGCCGCTGACCCAAGCGATGACGGACTTGGCGATCAGGCTGGCCGACAGCAGGGCCAGCATCCACCAGCGTGCTTCGGCCGCTTCCAGGCCGCCGCGTGCGAACTGGTTGGCCAGCGTGGCCACCGCCGCATGCAGCTCTGCCGCCGCCGACAATGCGGCGGCCGCCATCGCCCCGCGTGGACCGATCCACGCCGCCAGCGCTGCCGCAACGAAGGTCAGCACCGCGACCAGCAGCGCGAAGCCCAGCGCCTGGCCAAAGCGGAACATGCGGCTCTCCGAAGTCGGTGGCTTCACCGCATCGTCATCCCCGCGGCGCAGGCCGAACAGCCCACCCGCCAGCAGCACCGCACCGATCGCGCACAGCTCCGGCAACAGGTCGCGCACCAGCGGCGGCGACACCGCCCACAGGATGGGCACGCACAAGGTCAGCGAGGCGAGGTTGGAGAGCAGCGCCGCGGCCACGGCCGAGCGCAGTAAGGCCGGCGTCTCCTTCGCCCGCTGGCCGAAGCCGATCGTCGCCGCGGTGGACGACACGTAGCCGGCGAAGAATCCCGCGACCGCCAGGCCCCAGCGGTTGCCGACCACGCGCAGCACCACGTGGCCCAGCGCGCTCACGGCCATCACCAGCACGACCAGCTTCCAGATGGTCGCCAGGTTGATCGCTTCGTACGGGCCGATGGCGCGGTCGGGCAGGAGCGGCAGGATCACCAGCGCGGACGCCAGCAGCAGCAGGCCGTCGAAGACTTCGCGCTCGCTGAGCGTCTCGCGGGTCAGTTCGTGCAACGGCTGCTTGGCGTAGAGCAACACGGCGACCACCACGGCCAAGCCGGTCGCCAGTCCGGGCTGGCGCATCGCCAGCGCACCCAGCAGGAAGGTCAGGACCAGGGTGACTTCGCTGGTCAGGCCCGGGTCGTCCTGGTGGGTCGCCCGGTACGCCATCGCGGCCAGTACGCCGGTGATGCCCAGGGCGACCAGCACGACGGGCAGACCCAGCCACGCGGCGATCGCCGCCGCCAGCGCCACCAGCGCGTGGGTGCGCAGGCCGGCGATCCGGTGGCCGCGACCCGGGCTGCGCTCGCGCACCAGGCCGACCAGCAGGCCCAGACCCAGCGCCGAGGACAGGGCCAGCCAGGTCTGCGGGGTCGCTTCGTCCATCCCATCCTTCCTCGTTCAGGTCCGCGAGCATAACGAATGGTCTTGCATTGGTCTCGTCAACCCGGACAATGCGCGCCACCTTCGCCGTGGACCCCATCATGCCCGCTCCCGCTCCGTCCGCCGTCTCGCTGAGCCGCTACCTGATCGAAGAACAGCGCGCCGGCCGCATCAGCGCCGACCTGCGCCAGCTGATCGCCGTGGTCGCTCGCGCCTGCACCAGCATCTCCATCGCAGTCAGCAAGGGCGCGTTGGGCGGTGTGCTGGGCGACGCCGGCACCGGCAACGTGCAGGGCGAGGCGCAGAAGAAGCTGGACGTGCTGAGCAACGACATCCTGCTGGAGGCCAACGCCTGGGGCGGCCATCTGGCGGCGTGCGCCTCGGAAGAAATGGACCACAGCCAACCGATTCCGGACGCCTATCCCCGCGGCGGCTTCCTGCTGCTGTTCGATCCGCTGGACGGCAGCTCGAACATCGACGTCAACGTCTCCGTCGGCACCATCTTCTCGGTACTGCGAAGCCCCGATGGCGTCACCACGCCGGGCGACGAGCACTTCCTCCAGCCCGGCCGCGACCAGGTCGCCGCCGGCTACTGCATCTACGGGCCCAGCACGATGCTGGTGCTGACCACCGGCAACGGCACGCACGCGTTCACCCTGGACCGCGAGCAGGGCGCGTTCGTGATGACCCAGCGCGACATGCGCATTCCCGAGGAAACGAAGGAATTCGCCATCAACATGTCGAACCAGCGCCACTGGGAAGCGCCGATGCAGGGCTACGTCGACGACCTGCTCGCCGGCCGGGAAGGTCCCCGCGGCAAGGACTTCAACATGCGCTGGATCGCCAGCATGGTGGCGGACGTGCACCGCATCCTGACCCGCGGCGGCATCTTCATCTATCCGTGGGACCGCAAGGACCCGGGCAAGGCCGGCAAGCTGCGCCTGATGTACGAGGCCAACCCGATGGGCATGCTGGTCGAACAGGCTGGCGGCGCCGCCAGCACCGGCCGCGAGGACATCCTGTCGCTGCGCCCGACCCAGCTGCATCAGCGCGTGCCGGTGTTCCTGGGCTCGAAGCGGGAAGTCGAGGCCGCGGTCGGCTACCACCGCGCGCACGATACGGCGGCGGCGTGAGCGGACGCGACTAGAATCAGGCTGCAGCGGAGCGTCCTCTCCGCCGGGAGCAACGAGTGAAGCGACTGCAGATGCGATGCGCGATCCTCCTGCTGGCCTGTCTGCCGGGCATGGCCGGCGCGCAAGCAGCGGCCGAGACCGACGAAGCGAAATTCATCCGTCTGACGCGTCATCTGGAACGGTTTCCGCTGGATCCGGACGCGAAGCCGATGCGCGCTTGGCTGCTGCAATGGGCCGTCGAGACACCGGACCTCGTGGTGACGGCGTGCGATTTCCTCGAGCCCAAGCTGGAGATGGACTCGTACTACGGGGGCATGCTCTTCGTGCAGATCCTCTACGGCAACGCTGCCTGGCAGATCGCCCATCCCGGGCAGCGCACGGATCCCGTCGCTCCCCAGATCGCGGGCGTACGCAGCGCACTGAAAGCCTATGCCGAAATCAGCATGGACCGTCAGGACGCACAGATCCCGGCGTTCGATGCGCTGGCGCTGGCGGAGCAGCGCGGCACGCTGGAGACGACACTGGCGCCGCGCATCCTGCAGGCGTGCGGCAAGGGCGCCTCGGCGAGCGGCGACACTTCCATCTGATGCCGAGCATGCCCGCATGAACACCGACTTCATCGAGGTCTATCACGACGCGCTGGACGCGGCGACGTGCCGCGCCATCGTGGAACGCTTCGATGCCAGCCGACAGGACCAACCGGGGCAGGTCGGCGGGGGACACCATCCCGACCTCAAGCACAGCCGCGACATCAGCATCAGCGGACTGGCCGATTGGCGCGACGTGGAACAGCGCCTCAACCTCGCCGTACTCGCCGGCCTGAAGCAGTACCTGCGCACGTATCCCTTCAGCCTGATCGCACCGCTGATGCTGCAACAGCCGGGTGCCGACGGGCAGCTGCATCGCCTGGGTTACGAGGACGTCGCCAGCATGGACGACGATGCGCTGATGCGGTTGATCATGGCCGTGTTCGTGCCGGGCCGGATCAACCTGCAGCGCTATCCCGCCGGCGAGGGCGGTTATCCGTATTGGCACTGCGAGCTGTTCCCGAAGGGTCCCGATGCGGAGTCGCTGCACCGCCACGTGCTGTGGACGCTCTACCTCAACGATGGGTTCGAGGAAGGGGAAACCGAGTTCTTCCACCAGCAGCGCAAGATCGTGCCGCGCCCCGGCAGCCTGCTGATCGCACCCACCGCCTTCACCCACACGCACCGCGGCAACCGCCCAGTGGGCGGCGACAAGTACATCGCGACCAGCTGGATCCTGTTCCAGCGCGCGGAGCGGCTGTACGGCGCTCGCTGACGCGGTGGCTCAGGCGCACATGCGCCGCGCATCCAGATCGCTGCGCAACCGCCGCAGCGCGACGTCGGCCCCACCGACCACCACCGTGCAGGGCACCGCTAGCATCAGATTCAGCGGCAGGCCGAACTCTTCCAGTTGCCATCCCTGCGCATCGTGGCCGTCGTCCGCGCCCAGGTGTTCCGGGCAGCGCCGGCGGATGCGTTCGGCCAGGCTGCCGCCTTCCGGCACGTAGCCATAGACTGGCTTGCCGCGTGCGATGGCGTAACCGACTTCGAAGCAGGTCCCGCTGTCGGGCTCGGCGCCGCGGAAGAAATCCAGATTAGCCAGCACCGCGTCGGCGGCATCGAGCAGGCCGATGTCGGCTCGGTAGATCCAGCGTGCGGCTTCCAGTGCATCGCCCGTGGCCTGCGCCACCTGCGCGTCGAGCGGAAACAGGCCCTCGAATCCGTACGCGGCGCACAGGGCCTTGAGCTTCTCGCCGTGCACGGCGGCGTCGGGGCGGAAGATGTCGGGACCGGCGAGATAGAGCGACTGGATCATCGGCAGCATGCGCAAGTGGGGACAATGGAGTGTGGGCGCCTCGCCGCACCTTGACCCGTGACCGATCGTCGCAGCGCGCGGCCGCGGACGGTCAGAACAGTTCGCCCTGCGGCGACGACTCGCGCGGCGGAATGAAGCGGGTGCAGTCGAACGGCGGATGGCGACGCCCTTCGAAGCCGTAGCGCTTCAACGCCAGCGCGAAACGGCGCGACAGCAGGTCGGCATAGACGCCCTCGCCGCGCAGGCGCGTGCCGAAGCGGCTGTCGTAGTCCTTGCCGCCGCGCAGTTGCTGGATGGTGCTCATCACGTGCGCTGCGCGGTCGGGCACGTGGGTCTGCAGCCAGTCGCGGAACAACGGCGCGACCTCGTGCGGCAGACGCAGCAGCACGTAGCCGGCCGCGGTGGCGCCGGCATCGTGCGCGGCTTCGAGCACGGCTTCCAGCTCGTGGTCGTTCACCCAGGGAATCACCGGCGCGAACATCACCCCGACCGGCACGCCCGCCTCGCTCAGGCGCTTCACCGCCTTGAGCCGGCTATGCGGCGCGGACGCCCGCGGCTCGAGCCGCGACGACAGGCCGTTGTCGAGCGTGGTGATCGACAGGTAGACGTGCACCAGGTTCTCGCGCGCCATCGGCGCCAGCAGGTCCAGGTCGCGCTCGATCAGCGCGTTCTTGGTGATCAGCGAGACCGGATGCTTCGCTTCGGCCAGCACCTCCAGAATCCGGCGCGTCAGTTGCAGGCGACGTTCGGCGGGCTGGTAAGCGTCGGTATTGATGCCCAGCGAGATCGGACTGGGCTGGTAGCCACGCTTGGACAGCTCCCTGCGCAGCACCTCCGGCGCATTCGTCTTGGCGTAGATCTTGGTTTCGAAATCCAGCCCGGGCGAAAGATCGAGGTACGCGTGCGATGGCCGCGCGAAGCAGTAGCTGCAGCCATGCTCGCAACCCCGGTACGGGTTCAGCGACTGCTCGAACGGGATGTCCGGCGACTGGTTGCGGGTGATGACGCTGCGCGCGGCTTCCTCGCGTAGTTCGGTCTGAGGCGCCGATACGATGTCGCCTTCGGTATCGGCCTCGTGCCAGCCGTCGTCGACCGTTTCCGGCGTGGTCACGGCGAACCGGCCCGGCAGGTAGCCGGTGGATCCACGTCCCTTGATGCCGGGGTGTCGCGCTGTCGCCATGTCGGCGAGCTTACGCCGGTGGCGTCGCAGCGGCCGCGACACGCCATATAGAATCGCCCCATGCGCGATGCTCTGAATGCCCTCTGGGATACCCTCGGTTCCATTCCCAACCTGCAGGTATGGGTGACGGTTGCCTGGTTGCTCTACCTGGTGCCGCTGTGCTCCTGGATCGTCCTGCAGAAGCGCGAGCCGGTCGCGACCCTCAGTTGGCTGCTGTCGCTGGCGCTGCTGCCGTACGTGGGCTACCTGATCTACTTCCTGCTGGGCCCGCAACGGATCAAGCGCCACCAGCTGCGCCGCACGCGCTCGCGCGAGGGACTGGAAAGCTACGAGGTCTTCGCGCCGACCGACGGCAACAGCGCAGAGCTTCCGATGCTCGCGCAGAAGACCACCGGCCTGCCGCCCTCCAGCGCCACCTCGGTGCAGATGCTCGTCGACGGCTGCGCGACGTACCAGGCGATCGTTGATGCGATCGCGGCGGCGGAGAACCACATCCATGTGGAGTACTACATCTTCAACGGCGACCGCACCGGGGTGCGTGTGCTGGAGGCGCTGGCGGCGAAGGCCCGCGAAGGCGTGAAGGTCCGGCTGCTGCTGGATGCGGTGGGCTCCAACCGGCTGCGCAAGCGCCTCCTGCGGCCGCTGGTGGAGGCGGGCGGCGAGTACGCCTGGTTCCATCCGACCAAGTTCCGGCCCTTCACGCGGCCATGGCTCAACCTTCGCACGCACCGCAAGATCGTCGTGGTCGACGGACGCGTCGCCTTCACCGGCGGCATCAACGTCACCGACGACGAGGACGAATCGCTGCGGGACGACGCGTACCGCGACCTGCACCTGCGCCTGGAAGGCGAGGTCGTCCGCAGCATCCAGCAGGTCTTCGTCGAGGATTGGGTCTACGCCACCGGCCAGCAGCGCAAGGACTTCCAGGGCACGCGGCTCTGGAGCGCGAGCGACGCGAACGTGCAGGGGGGCATCGCCGCGCAGGCCCTGGTGTCGGGACCGGATTCGGCCTGGGAGCCGATCCACCGCATGAAGGTGGCCGCCATCCACGAAGCCAAGAAGCGGGTCTGGCTGGTCACGCCCTATTTCGTCCCCGGTGAGGCCGCGCGCATGGCGCTGACGTCGGCCGCGCTGGGCGGGCTGGACGTGCGCCTGGTGGTCCCCAAGGTCAGCGATTCGCGCCTCGTCACGCTGGCGGCGCGCTCCTACTTCGACGAGCTGCTCGCCGCCGGCGTGAAGGTCTACGAGTACGGCCCGCGGATGATGCACAGCAAGGCGCTGCTCTGCGACGACGCGATGGCCATCATCGGCAGCGCCAACTTCGACCACCGCAGCTTCCGCCTGAACTTCGAGATCTCGATGATGTTCCGCGACCGCGGCGTGGCCGGCACGCTGGGACAGTGGCTGGAATCGGAGATCGCCGCCAGCGAGCCGGTGCGCCTCCAGCGGGACCGCTCGCTCTGGCGGCACCGGCTGCCCGAGGCGCTGGCCCGGCTGATGTCGCCATTGCTGTGAAGCAGGGCGTTTTTTGCCCCGGGGTGTAGGCGGTAAGATGCGGCCAGCAACCCTGGGGGTGGACGATGCACTGGCTCTTCCTGTTGATGGCACTCGCGAGCATGGTCATGGCCATGCGTACGACCTCGATGGGCCTGATGGTCGCCCTGATGCTGGTCTCGCTCGCCCTGTTCGTCGCCTGGATCGTGGGTTGGTATGGCCGTCGCGTGGGCGACAGCAGCCGCGACCAGTCGGTGATGATCGACCCGACCGAGCTGCGCCGCCTGCGCGAAGTGGCCGAAGCCCGGCGCAATGCCACCGTTTCTTCTTCCGAGCCGCCTCCCGCGGCCTGACTTCCGCTCCAAGGACGGCGCCATGACCCTGCTGAGCGTCAACGTCAACAAGATCGCCGTGCTGCGCAATTCGCGCGGTGGCAGCGAGCCCGACGTCGTGCGGGCCGCGCGCACGTGTCTGTACGCGGGCGCGCACGGCATCACCGTGCATCCCCGGCCGGACCAACGCCATATCCGCCCGGACGATGTCCTCGCGCTGGCCGCCCTGGCCGACGATAGCGGAGTCGAGCTCAACATCGAGGGAAATCCGTTCGCACCGCCGCGCGATGGGTATCCCGGCTTCATCGCACTATGCGATGCCGCCCGGCCGGCGCAGGCCACGCTGGTACCGGATGGCGATGGCCAGATCACCTCGGACCACGGCTTCGATTTCGCCCGGGATGGCGAACGCCTGCAGCCGCTGATCGCCGAGCTCAAGGCGCTCGGTTGCCGCGTGAGCCTGTTCGTCGATGCCGGTTGCGAGGGCCTGGAAACGGCTGCGCGGATCGGCGCGGATCGTATCGAGATCTACACCGGGCCGTTCGCCGAGGCTGCGGCACGAGGCGATGCCTCCGTGGAGCTCGCCCGCTGCATACGCACGGCGCAGGAGGCCCACGCACTGGGCCTGGGCGTCAATGCCGGGCACGATCTCAGCCAGGCGAACCTGGAGGATTTCCTCGAGGCGGTCCCGGACGTGCTGGAAGTGTCCATCGGCCACGCCCTGATCGGCGAAGCGCTTTACGCCGGCCTGCAGCGTACCGTGCAGGCCTACCTCGCCATCCTGGACGACGCGACCGCGACGGCTTCACACCACCCCTGATCGCGCCGTCCGGCGCTGCGGGTCAGTTCCGCATGACGATGTTGCGGATACCGCTGGCATCCGCCTGCGCCAGCGCACTCACCAGTGCCCGGTATTCGGCCCCTTCCACCGCCTCCACCTGGAGTACGGTCTTCGGATCCGACACGCGCGCGTCTTCCAGCAGGCCGCGCAGCGCGGCCAGCGTCACGGGCCTGTCATCCAGCGTGTAGGTGCCTGCCAGGCCGACCTTGAGCACCAGATCGTTGGGAGGCTGCTGCTCGACCTGCCGGTCCGTGCGCTGCGGCAGCATCGCATTGATCGGCTGCGACAGCAGCGGCGCGGTGACCATGAAGATGACCAGCAGGACCAGCATCACGTCGACCAGCGGGGTGATGTTGATCTCGGCCAGTTCCGAACGACCTGCAGGAGCGGAGAACGCCATCGCACACCTCCTTACCGTCGGGAATCGCCTCCGACGCTACGCCGGTCTCCCACGGCCCGCAAGAGGCGCCCGGAGCCCGGCGGGCTCCGCCGCACCGTCCGCACAAAGAAAAACGCCGCCCGGGAGGGCGGCGTTCGAAAGGTATTACGCGTCAGGGTTACTGCACGAAACCGATCTTCATCATCTGCGCGTTCTTCGCGGCAGCCAGGACCTTGGCCATCACGTCGTAGTGCGCTTCCGACTTGGCTTCGATGCGCAGCTCCGGCTGGTTGGTCGGGTCGCGCTGGACCTCCTGTTCCATCCGCTGCTGCAGGTCGGCCACGCTCACCGGACTGTTGTTCCAGTAGATCGTGTTGTCGGCCTCGATGCGCAGGTCGATCGGCGGCGGCGGTTCACGCAGCTGCGGCGGCGGGTTGATCACGCGCTGCGGCAGTGCCACCTCGATCGGGTACGTCATGATCGGCGCGGTCACGATGAAGATGATCAGCAGCACCAGCATCACGTCCACGAGGGGCGTGACGTTGATGTCGGCCATGGGGCCCTTGTTTCCACCACTACTGAATGCCATGGCTTACTGCCCCTTCTCTTTCGTCGCCACGTAGCCGATGTCCAGCATGCCCTGGCTCTGCGCGATCTTGGTGACGTCGGCGATGGTGCCCATCTTCGTCGTCTTGTCGCCACGCAGGTTGAGCTTCGGCTGCGGCTGCAGCTGGGCGGCGCTGGACAGGCGGGACTCCAGGATTTCCTTGGACACCGGCTCATCGCCCCAGAACAGGTCCCCGTTCTCCTTCACCGAGATGGTGATCGGCGGGGTCTTCGGCGGTTCCTTGTCCTTTTCCTGGACGAGGTTCGCCTCGGGCAGTTCGATCTTCACCTTGTGCGACATCAGCGGCGCCGTGATGATGAAGATGATCAGCAGCACCAACATCACGTCCACGAGGGGCGTGACGTTGATCTCGGCCATCGGGCCACCGCTATTACCACTACTGAAAGCCATGACGGGCTCCGTCTAGAACGTTGCGTTGACTGCTTGTACCGCCGGCTCAGCGAACGCGCGAGCCGGTGGCGAAGAAGTCGTGCAGGTCGTGCGCGAACGTGTCGAACTTGGCGATGACGGCCGCGTTCGTCTTGCTGAAGAAGTTGTAGGCGAACACGGCCGGGATGGCGACGAACAGACCGATGGCGGTCATGATCAGCGCTTCACCCACCGGGCCGGCGACGGCGTCGATCGAGGCCTGGCCGGTCGCACCGATGCGGATCAGGGCGCCGTAGATGCCCCACACCGTACCCAGCAGACCCACGAACGGCGCGGTCGCACCGACGGTGGCGAGCAGCGTCATGCCGCCCTGCAGGTTGGTGCTCTCGCGGGTCACGGCCTGGCGCAGGGCGCGGTCCACGAACTCCGAACGGCTCAGGGTCTCGCCCGAACCTTCCGAACGCTGGTGGTGGGCGGCCGCCTGGGCGGCGTCCAGGGCGATCTTGGAGAACGGCTCGTTCTTGGGCTGCTCTTCCATCAGGCGGATGGCGTCCTGCGCATTCGGGGTTTCCCAGAAGGCGCTGGTGACGCGGTCAGCCTGGCCCTTGAGGCGGGTGCTGCGCAGCACGTTGATGACCGTCCAGTACCAGGACATGGCGGACATGATGACGAGGGTGAGCAGCACGACCCAGGAGACGATGAACTCGCCGGGCTTGCTGAGCATTTCGCTGATCATGTGCTCGAAGCCCATTTGCGACAGGGCGTTCGCGGCGTTGGTGCCCCCGGCGGCGGCGGCGAAAAGGGTTTCCTGCAGCATGACGCTTACCTTTATATAAGTGTTGATTGAGGGTGTTGCGGGTTACGAACGAAGTGGGGACGAGAGCGGCGACCGCCCTCAACCGCCCATGTTGAAGTCGACCGGCACGCGGACGCGGCCTGCGGCCTTCTGGCCATTGACCACGGAGGCATTGAAACGCCATTTGCGGGCGGCTTCCATGGCCGCGCGATCGAGGTCGCGGTTACGACTGGACCTTTCCACCGACACGTTGGTCACGTTGCCGTTGGCGTCCACGTCGATGATCAGGATGACCGTGCCTTCGATGCCGGCGCGCGCAGCGGCGGGCGGGTAGCGGGGCGGGTTCATGTTCTTCGACGAGATGTCGACGCTGGCGCCGATGTCCGGCGTCGGCGCCGGCGGGGCCGGAGGCGACGGGGGTGTGACGATGTCGGTCGGGCGCGGCTCGGCGATATCGACCGGCGGTGCTTCCGGCGGCGGCGGCAGCGGCGTGGTCTTGGGCGGCGCGAGGTTCTTGACCGGCGGCGGCGGCGTGTCCTGCTTCGGCGGCGGCGGCGGCGGCGGCGGGGGAGGCGGCGGGGCGTCGACGATCACCACGGAGGTGCGACGCTCCTGCTCCTTCTCCGCCGGCGGGGCGACAGCCGGGATCAGCAGTGCAAGCAGCGCGGCTGCGTGCAACGCGATCACGAAGGCAATACCGATGATACGGGGCCAGTTGAGGCTGTTGTCCTCTTCCTCTTCCCGGTACCTGTTGATGACCAGTTGTTCAGCCATGCGCCAATTAACTCAAGGTTGATACGGGCGCCTGGGCGCCCCGTTAGTTCTGGGCCCTGCCGGAGAGCTTTTCACCGGCGGAACCCCCAGCTTATACCAATCACACTCCCCGGTGCCATCATCCGTACGGATTTTTGGCCCTCGGTGTCACGGAATCCCGTTACGGGAGCGCGATGATCTTCTTCGCGTCCTCGGGCTTCTTCAGACCTTTCTCAAGCGCGGCCCGGGCGGCCACCTTGGCCTCCGGGATGCGGCCTTCCTGCCACAGTACGCGGGCCAGGTTGAGGTAGGTGTCGCCGTTGGTACCTTGCGGCGCCGCCTTCTGCCAGGCATCGATCGCCTGCGGAATCTGCTCCGAATAGTAATAAGCCTGGGCCAGCGCGAGCTGGGTCTGGTAGTCCGGCTTCAGGACACCTTTCTGCAGGCCCTCGTTCACCACGGAGATGACGTCCTTCTCCTTGCCTTCCATGTTGGCGTAGGTGATGAAGAGCTGCTTGTAATCCCGCTCCTCGGTCAACAGGCCGGAGGCGCGCATCTTCTCGAGGACCGCAGCCGCCTTCGCCTCCTGCTCGGAGTTGAGGTAGATGGTGGCCAGGTTCATCTGGGCGCGCTTGTCGTTGGGCGATTTGGCGGCCAGCGCCTCGGCGACCTTGAGGGCCTCGGCGAGCTGCCCGGCTTCCTGGTAGCAGACCATGAGGATCTGGGTCCAGTTGTCGACCTTGTCCTCGGGATTCGTCGAGGTCTCGATGGCCTGCTTCAGCGGCGGCACGCACTCCGCGTAGCGCTCGGCCTGGTACAGGTACTGGCCCTTGAAGGCGAGGTCGGCGGGACGCGTGCTCTTGGAATCGGCGAAATACTGGTCCAGCGTGACGAAGCCGTTGGTGTAGTCGTCCTTCTGCAGCTGCAGCTGCGCCAGCTGCAGCTGCAGCTGGAAATGCTGGTTGTTGCCCAGAGCATTGGCATCGATCGCCTGCTTCAGGTAAGCCGCCGCACCGGCCTCGTCGTCGGTGCTCATCGCGGCCTGGGACGCGATCTGTGCGGCGACCGCCTTGTCGTACTCCGTCGCGGAGGCGTTGGCCAGGATCTCGTCCGCCAGCGCGCGGGCATTGGTATAGCCCTCCTGCGCCTTGGCGTCGTCATCCTGCTCGATCGCCTTGTTGTAGGTCTCGATCAGCTTGTTGAGCTTGGTCTGCACCTTGGGCGAACCCTTGACCTTCGGCTCTTCCCGCGTGGTGTCGGGGTACAGCACTTCTTCCTTCTTCTGCTCGTTGCGGCGCGCCGCTTCGGCCTCAGGCGCGAAGCCGCCCGCGACGGCGCCGAGCAACGCGAGGCCGAGAAGAGTGGTCTTGGGGGTCAGGAGCTTCATGTCAAACCTCGTGGGGCCTTACGGGGGATGCCGTGGCATCCCGCCGACGTGCGGGGCCGGCAAAACTAACAGAAACCGGGGTGGGGCGGAAACCGTTCCATGTGTTGCTAAGCAACAATACCGGACCGTGTGTCAGCCGCATTTCGGGGCATTTCCGGCCTTCCTGGCCGCCTCGTAGGTGGGTACGAGGGAAGGCGCGTCGCGGTCGAGTTCGCGGATGCGGTTCGCGGGATCGGGGTGGGTCGAGAGCCACTGCGGCGAGCGCCCGCCGCTCGCGGCCATCATGTTCTGCCAGAGTCCGACGGCCTGGCGCGGATCGAAACCGGCCTGCGCCATCAGGCGCTGACCGACCACATCGGCTTCGCTTTCCTGCTCTCGGGAACCCGGCAACAGGAAGACGGTTTGCGCCGTCATGCCGCCAATCTGGTTGGCCGTGTTGGCGGCGCCTTGGCCGTAGCGTGCTCCCAGCAGTGCGCTGATCACGCCGACGCCCGTTTGCGCCCCCATCTGGCGGGTGATGCGCTCCTCATGGTGCCTAGCGATCACGTGGCCGATTTCGTGCCCCAGCACGGCGGCCAGTTGGTCCTGGTTCTTGGCGACGGTGAAGATGCCGGTGTTCACGCCGACCTTGCCGCCCGGCAGCGCGAACGCATTGGGCTCGTTGTCGGTGAACACCGCGGTTTCCCACGCAACGTTGCGTTGTTCCGGCGGCAGCTGGCGCACCAGGGCGTTCACGACGCAGGTGACGTAGGCGTTCTGTTTCGCATCCCGGTTGAGGGTTTCCTTCGCCTTGGTCTCGGCGAAGGCCTGTGCGCCGAGTTGGTCCAACTGCGCCTGCGAGACGCCGCCGACCATCTGCGTGCGGCCGGTGGGCGAGGTGGTGGTGGCGCAGGCGGTCAGGCCCAGCACCATGGCGGTTCCGAGGATCCGGAGTTTCATGCTCGCCCCCTGCGACATTGCGTGACACCAGAGTCTGGGCAAGCGCGTCTTAAACTTTCGTCAATCACATTAAGCCTGGGCGCCGCCGTACACCTGCAGGACAGCGAGCGCTAGCGCGTTGTTCAGGATGTGGGCCCCGATCGGCGCCCACAGCGTCCCGGTGGCCCGGTAGACGGCGGCAAAGACAGCGCCCATGGCGGCATATACCGCGAGCAGGAACAGCGTGCTGGCGACCGGCTTGCCGTTGAGGCCGGGCATCTCGTGGACCAGGGCGAAGACGACGCTGCTCAGCAGCAGGCCCAGCAGCGGCCAGCCCGCCTCCCAGAGCCGGCCGAACAGGACGCGGCGGAACAGCAGTTCCTCGTACAGCGGGGCCAGGACGACGGCGAACAGCGCCAGGAACACCGGGTATCGGGCGAACCCGGCTTCGATCAAGGTCAGATTGCTGGGGGTGAGATCCAGGCCGAGTGCCCGTCCCAGGCCGGTCATGAGCGTGCTGAGCAGGAACGTCGTCACGCCCGCGAGCGTGACCAGCCCCCAGGTCCGGAAGCGGCGCGTTGCCGCCCATGAAGCGGATCGCTCCACGGGCGTCGCGCGGCGACGCCAGAAGTACAGCACCAGCGCGGCGCCCCCGGTGCTGACGAGGGTCAGTACGATCAGGAACAACACGGGTGGCGTGCCCAGCTGGGCCTGCATCTGCTGGACGTCGAGATCACCGCCGCGTTGCGCGAGCTGGATCCCCCGCCAGGCGGACCACGCGAACACGCCCAACATCATCACCGAGAACGACAGGGCGACGGCGAGGACGACATCCAGCGCGAACGCGGGAAGCGCCGCGCGCAACGATGCGCTGCCGCCGGCGTGCACCGGATCGTTCGGGCTCGTCGTCATCCGCAAGGCGTCACACGTCGAGGTTCGATACCTTGAGCGCGTTGTCCTCGATGAACTCGCGGCGCGGTTCCACCACATCGCCCATCAGCGTGCTGAAGATCTGGTCGGCCGCGACGGCGTCTTCGATCCGCACCTGCAGCAGGCGACGCGTATCCGGATTGACGGTGGTGTCCCACAGCTGCTCGGGATTCATTTCGCCCAGACCCTTGAAGCGCTGAATGCTGCGGCCCTTCTTGGCTTCCTCCAGCAACCACGCCTGCGCGTCGGCGAACGTGGCCACCGGTTGCGCCTTGTTGCCGCGGACGACCTGCGCACCCTCGCGCACCAGGCCGTGCAGCAGCGCGGCGGCTTCGCGCAGCGGTCGCAGTTCGCCGCTTTCGAACGCCGACAGCGACAGCACCTGCACCAGTTCCTCGCCCATGTGCCGGCGCGTGGCCAGCAGTGCGGCAGGGCGTTGCTCGGTCGCGGGCTGCAGGGTCAGCGCATAGCGCGCGGTGCCCAGGCTGCCACGGTTGAGCTTGGCCTCGAGCGCCGCCAGTTCATGGCGCTCGTCGATGTTCTGCTGCAGGTGTTCGGCATCGAGTGGCGTGAAGTCGATCAGCGACTCCAGCAGCACTGGATCGTAGCGGTGCGCATTGCGGGCGATGGTGTCGCGCGCCGTCGTGAAGACGAGCAGCAGCTTCTCCAGCGCTTCGCCGGAAATGGGCGGTTCACCGTTCGCGGGAATCAGCGACGCGCCTTCCACCGCGTTGTTCGCGAGATAGACGTTGAGCGCCGCATCGTCCTTCAGGTAGAGCTCCTGCTTGCCCTGCTTCAACTTGTACAGCGGCGGCAGGCCGATGTAGATGTGGCCGCGCTCGATCAGTTCCGGCATCTGCCGGTAGAAGAACGTCAACAGCAGCGTACGGATGTGCGAACCGTCGACGTCGGCGTCGGTCATGATGATGATGCGGTGGTAGCGCAGCTTGTCCGGGTTGTACTCGTCCTTGCCGATGCCGGTGCCGAGCGCGGTGATCAGCGTGCCGACCTCGGCGCTGGCCAGCATGCGGTCGAAGCGCGCGCGTTCCACGTTGAGGATCTTGCCGCGCAACGGCAGCACGGCCTGGTTCTTGCGGTTGCGGCCCTGCTTGGCGGAACCGCCTGCGGAGTCGCCCTCGACGATGAACAGTTCCGACAGCGCCGGATCCTTCTCCTGGCAGTCGGCCAGCTTGCCGGGCAGGCCCGCGATATCCAGCGCGCCCTTGCGGCGGGTCAGGTCGCGCGCCTTGCGCGCGGCCTCGCGGGCACGGGCGGCATCGACGATCTTGCCGGCGATGGCACGGGCCTCGTGCGGGTGTTCCTGCAGGAACTCCTCCAAACGTGCACCGAACGTGCTCTCAACGACCGGCCTAACGTCGGAACTGACCAGTTTCTCCTTGGTCTGCGACGAGAAACTCGGGTCCGGCACCTTCACCGACAACACGGCGATCATGCCTTCGCGCATGTCATCGCCCGACAGGTTGACCTTCGCCTGTTTCGCGATGCCGTTCTGTTCGATGTAGTTCGTCAGCGTGCGTGTCAGCGCGGCACGGAACCCGATCAGGTGGGTACCGCCATCCTTCTGCGGAATGTTGTTGGTGAAGCAGAACATCGTTTCCTGATAGGCGTCGGTCCACTGCAGGGCGACTTCCACCGTGATGCCGTTCTGCTCACCACTGACCGCGATCACGTGCGGGTGCAGCGGCGTCTTCAGATGCGCCAGATGCTCCACGAAACTGCGGATGCCGCCTTCGTAATGGAAATCGTCGCGACGGCCTTCGCCCCGCTCGTCGACCAGCACGATCTTGACGCCGGAGTTGAGGAACGAGAGCTCGCGCAGGCGGCGGGCCAGGATGTCGTAGTGGAATTCCACGTTGCCGTGGAAGGCCGTTACCGACGGCCAGAAGCGCAGCGTGGTGCCGCGCTTCGTGGAGTTTTCGATCTGGCTCAACGGGCCGAGCGCGGCACCGTTGCTGTAGTCCTGGCGGTAGTGGAAGCCGCCCTGGAAGATGTCCAGCTGGAGCTTCTCGGACAGCGCGTTGACCACGCTCACGCCCACGCCGTGCAGGCCGCCGGATACCTTGTAGCTGTTGTCGTCGAACTTGCCGCCCGCATGGAGGACGGTCATGACGACTTCCGCTGCGGAGACCTCGCGACCCAACTTCGCGCTCATCTGCGCGTGCTTGCCGACCGGAATGCCGCGACCGTTGTCGGATACCGAGACCGAGCCGTCTGCGTGGATCGTCACCGCCACGTGGTCCGCGTGACCCGCCAGGGCCTCGTCGATCGAGTTGTCGACGACTTCGAACACCATGTGGTGCAGGCCCGTGCCGTCGTGCACGTCGCCGATGTACATGCCGGGGCGCTTGCGGACCGCCTCCAGGCCTTCCAGGGCGGTAATGCTGTTGGCGTCGTACGTGTTGCCGTTCGGTGCAGAAGAGGTCGTTTCGTCGGTCATTCGCTTCGTTTCGGCTGCATGGCGGACGCCGCGCCACCGGGTCGGTAGGCGCATTGCGCGAGCCAAGGAATCAATGCGGAATTATAGCACCGGTAGGCATTTAGACCCGGTTTCAGGCGTCGTGCTGCCGCCTGACCTGCCCTTGTTCCACGTGGAACAACGCGGGATGCGCCCCGCTTTCGCCCAGCCCGCCCGGTGCTTCCGTTCCCGTGATGAACACTTGGGCACCGCTTGCGAGCAACCGTCCCAGGATCCGTCGCTGGTGATGACGGTCCAGCTCCGACGCCAGGTCATCGAGCGCGATCACCGGCCATTCCCCGCGCCGGCGGGCGAAGTCCTGCGCCTGCGCGAGCAGGCAGGACAAAGCGGTCAGCTTCGCCTGGCCACGCGAGAGCGTTTCGCGCTGGGGGAGGGCGGTGTAGTCGATCCGCCAGTCGGCCCGGTGGGGCCCCACAGTGGTGTACCCGGCTGCCCGATCCCGGTCCCGGGACAGCAGCAAGGCGTCGGCCAGCGACAGGTCGTGCCGGCGCCAGCCGGGCTGGAACTGCAGCGACGCCGTGCCCAGCGAGGGCGCCAGTTCCTGCACCACGGCGGAGAGATCGTCCTGGAGGGCATCGAGATAGCCCTGGCGGTGGCCCGTCAGTGGTTCGCCCGCTTCGGCCAGCTCGTGGTCCCAGGCATCCAGTTGGGCGCCACCGATGCCCGCCTTGAGCAGGCTGTTCCGCTGTTTCAGCGCGCGGGCGTACCGGCGCCACAGCGGAAGAAAGCCACCTTCACGACCCTGTTCCACGTGGAACAAGCCCCAATCCATGAAACGCCGGCGGGGTTCGCCACCTCCGGTCACCAAGGCGTGGCTGCCGGGTTCGAAGCTGACCACGGCCAGGGCGGCGCACAGGTCGCCCAGCTGCGCCACGTTCTCGCCGTCCAGCCGGCCGGTCCATGCCTGACCGCTATGCCGCAGACCTGCCCGGCGCTGCCGGCCCCGGGCTTCCCGCCATTCCACGAAGACCTCGACCGCCTCGGCGCCTGTCCGGACCAGCCCGTCGCGCACCCGACCCCGAAAGCTTCGGCCGTAGGCCATCAGATGCAGCGCCTCCAGCAAGCTGGTCTTGCCCGCGCCGTTGTCGCCGGTAATCAGGTTGATGCCGGGTTCCGGCGCCATCGAGACCTGGGGGAAGCGCCGCAATCCGCTGGCTTCCAGGCGCGTCACTTCCACGCGAACGGAACCCGGTCTGAAAACACCCACCATGCAGCACCCGCGGGTAGCGGGCATGGGTCTCGAAGCGCGGACGGTGAGGGCATGTCGGGGATTCTAGCGTGCACGTCGATCAGGTCCGGCGAGCGGGCGGGGGTCGAAAACGACATCGCCCGGCAGGAGCCGGGCGATGCGTTGTGTTCCACGTGGAACAGATGGGTCAGAGGCGCAACGGCATCACGACATGCCGCGACTTCTCGCTGCTGGCCTCGCGGACCAAGGCCGAAGAATTGGCGTCGCGGAGCTGCAGGACGATGTGCTCGTCCCGCAGCGCGGACAAGGCGTCCAGCAGGTAGTTGACGTTGAAGCCGATCGCCAGCCCATCGACCTTGGTGTCGGCCTCGATCTCTTCCTGGGCTTCTTCCTGTTCCGGGTTGTGAGCGCTGATCTTCAGCTGGCCAGGCGATACCTCGACCCGCACACCACGGTATTTCTCGTTCGACAGGATGGCGGCACGTTGCAGGGCGGCCCGCAGCACTTCGCGATCGAGCAGGACTTCGCGATCCGCGCCGATCGGAATCACCGCCGCGTAATCGGGGAAACGACCATCGATGAGCTTCGAGGTGAACGTGACATCGTCACGCTTCACGCGGATGTGGCTGCGCCCGACTTCCAGCTCCAGGCTGCGGTCACCGCCCTCCAGCAGGCGCTGGAGCTCGGTCACGCCCTTGCGGGGCACGATGATCTGGCGCTTGCCGACCGGCGCGCCTTCCAGCTGAGATTCGCACAGCGCAAGGCGATGGCCATCGGTGGCCACGCAGCGCAGCGTGCGCTCACTGAGGTCGAACAGCAGGCCGTTGAGGTAGTAGCGGACGTCCTGCTGCGCCATCGCGAACGAGGTGCGCTCGATCAGCTCCTTCAGCGTGGCTTCCGGCACTTCGATCCGCTCGGTGGCTTCCACTTCGTCGACCGACGGGAAATCGTTGGCGGGGAGGGTGGCCAGGGTGAACCGGCTGCGCCCGGCCTGCACGGTGACCTTGTCGCCGGTCTGGCTGACGGTGACCTTGCTGCCGTCGGGAAGCGCGCGAATGATGTCGAACAGCTTGCGCGCAGGAATCGTCGTCTCGCCGTCCTGCGCATCATCGACGGCACTGCGGGAAATCATCTCCACTTCCAGGTCGGTACCCGTCAGCGACAGCTGTCCGTTCTGTACCTGCACCAGGAAATTCGCCAGGACCGGCAGGGTCTGCCGGCGTTCGACCACGTTGACCACCTGGGCCAAGGGCTTGAGGAAAGCTTCGCGCTGCAGACTGAAACGCATGAGTGTGGGAGCCCCTTCGCTTTTGATTTTAGGACTAAAAACTTAAAAGCTGGTGGTGGTGGTAGGGCGAAAATCGCGGGAAAACCTACTTAACACCTTGATTCTGCTTGCTTTTATGCCACCCGCAACCCGGTGGACAGGGCGACGCGAAGTGGTGCGGAAACGTGTGGATAACTTTCGTCCCCAAAATCCTGCACATCTTGTCCACAACCCATCCCGCCGATTGTCCACGAAGTTGTGCGTTGCGGCCGCCCATCGGGTTTCCGACAATGGCCCCACGGTTTCCGCAGGCTTGGCGCGAAACCCCGAGGCTTCACTCGCTGAGCTTGCGGATCAGCTTGTCCCAGTCCTCGCGCAGCTTGCCATCGGCCTCCATGAGAGTCCGGATCTGGCGGCAGGCGTGCAGCACGGTCGTGTGGTCACGGCCAGCGAACGCATCGCCGATCTCGGGCAGGCTGTGCTCGGTCAGTTCCTTCGCCAAGGCCATCGCCACCTGCCGCGGACGCGCCAGTGAACGCGTGCGCCGCTTGGACAACAGGTCCTTGATTTGCAGACCATAGTAGTCTGCCACGGTCTTCTGGATATTGGGGATGCTGATGGCCTGCTGCTGCGCACGCAGCAGGTCGCGCAGGGTCTCCTGGGCGAACTCGGTGGTGATCGCGCGCCCGGTGAAATTGGCCCGCGCCGCCAGCGTGTTGAGCGCGCCTTCCAGGTCGCGCACGTTGCTGCGCATCTTCTTGGCCAGCAGGAACGCCACGTCGTCCGGGATCTGCGCGCCGCGCTCGTGCGCCTTGGCCAGCACGATCGCCGCGCGGGTCTCGAAGTCGGGCGGGTCGATCGCCACGCTCAGGCCCCAGGCCAGGCGCGACTTCAAGCGCGGCTCCAGGCCTTCCACTTCACGCGGATAGCGGTCGCAGGTCAGGATGATCTGCTGGCGGCCGTCGAACAACGCATTGAAGGTGTGGAAGAACTCTTCCTGGGTGCGGTCCTTGCCGGCGAAGAACTGGATGTCGTCGATCAGCAACGCGTCGACCTGCTGGAAGCGGCGCTTGAACTGGTCCATCGACTTTTCGATCAGCGCCTTGGTCATCGCGCTGAAGAACTGCTCGCTACGCAGGTACAGCACGCGAGCGGCCGGATTCTGCCGGCGCAACTCGTTGCCGGCGGCGAACATGAGGTGCGTCTTGCCGAGGCCGGTGCCGCCGTACAGGAGCAGCGGATTGTGCGCCCGGTCGCCGGGTTTCTGCGCGGCCTGCCATGCGGCGGCGCGACCCAGTTGGTTGCTGCGGCCTTCGACGAAGTTGTCGAAGGTGTAGTGCGTGTCCAGGTTGCCGTCGAAGGGCTCCACCGGTGCGGTCGTGGCGCGCAGGTTGCCCGCACCCGGCGCTGCTGCGGCCACCGGCTCCGCCGGCTTGTTGCGCGAGCCGATCTCCAGCGACACGTCGTCGTGTCCGGCGAAATGATCGAGCAACTCGCGGATGCGGCCGAGGTAGCGCTCGCGCACCTGCTCCACGATGAAGGCATTGGGCGCGTAAAGCACCACGGCATTGCTGCGCTGTTCGGCCTGCAAGGGCTTCAGCCAGGTGTGTACGTCCTCGGCCGGCAGTTCGGCTTCCAGGCGTTCGAGGCAACGGGGCCAGGCATCCATCAGGTGGAACAACTCGCGAAAGGTATTGGGGTCGAACAGGCCGTCCCGCAATGCCGTGGCCGGCAGCGCGGAGGGGGTGTCGATGGGGTCGGCCAGACTACCACCGGGACCGGGACCCGCCAACGATCCTGTGCATAAGATGTGGATGAAAGGACGAACGGCGCGTCCCGCAAGGCCATGACGACGGCCGCGAAGACAAACCGGTTGGGGAGTTGACCGTAAGCCGGTGGTTCCTATAGAATTTCCGGTTCTTTCCACCCGCACACGCCCGAGGGCCCCATGGCCACCAAGCGCACTTACCAACCCAGCAACCTGAAGCGCAAGCGCGACCATGGCTTCCGCGCCCGTATGGCCACGGCCGATGGCCGCAAGATCCTGGCCCGTCGTCGTGCCAAGGGCCGCAAGCGCCTGACCGCCTGACGGCGGCTTGGCCGCACCGCGCGGCCAAGGCACCCATGCGTTCCCTGCATCACCAGAAGCCCGCCCGGTCACGAGCGGGCTTCTTGCTGAGATGAGCACCGGCTTCCCGCGTTCGGCGCGGGTGCGCGCACGCGTCGACTATGCGCGCGTGTTCGACGCGGCGCGGCGCACGTCCGATCCCCTGATGAGCCTGCACTGGCTGCCGGGCGACGGCGCCGCGCGTCTTGGCCTGGCCGTGTCGCGCAAGGTGGATACGCGTGCCGTCATGCGCAACCGCATCAAGCGGCAACTGCGCGAACATTTCCGTCGACTGCGCGACCGTCTCCCGGGCGGCGACTACGTCGTGGTCGCGCGTGCGCCGGCGGCCAAGGCCGACGGACTCCTGCTGCGGACCACCTTCGAACGCGTCCTGTCGCGCGCCGGCGCATTGCCCGCATCGGCACCGAGCGGCACAATGCCGCCGGGCTTGAATTCGCCGCCGCCGCCACCCACTCCTCCTTCTCCGACCAAACCGGTACCCGACGCCGGTTGAGACTGCCTGCCTGATGAACCAGACCCGTGTATTCCTGATCTTCGCCTGGCTGATGGTGGCGACCCTGTTGTGGTTCGAATGGAGCCGGGAGAAGGCAGCCCCCGCGGCGCCTGCCGTTGCGGCGCAGACCACGACCACCACGCCGGGCAGCACGGTGCCGGCGGCGACCGCCGCGCCCGCAACGCCGGCGGGGACCGTCCCGGCCGCACCGACCACCGCGCCCGCCGTCGCGGGCGCCGCGCCCACTGCGCGCGCCGCGGCCCGGGTGACCGTCAGCAACGACGTGCTGCGCCTGGTGCTGGACGGCGGCAGCGTGCTGCAGGCCGATCTGCTGCATTACCCCACCAGCAAGACGCCCGGCAGCGGTCCGGTGCGGTTGTTCAGTGAGGACCCGCAGCACTACTACGTGGCCGAAAGCGGTTGGGTGAGCAGCGGCGCCAAGGCGCCGGACCACCATGCGTTCGTTCCCGAGAACGGCGCGGGCGACGCCACGCTGGCCCAGGGCAGTGACAGCGTCAGCGTCCCGTTCGTGTGGCAGGGCCCGGATGGCGTGACCATCCGCCGCACCTACACGCTCAAGCGCGCCAGCTACGCGATCGAAGTCAGCGACCAGGTGGTCAACACCGGCACCGGCAACTGGCAGGGCACGGTCTACCGCCAACTGCTGCGCACGCCGCCGCAGGTGAAGAGCGGCATGACCAACCCGGACTCCTTCAGCTTCAACGGTGCGACCTGGTGGGACGGCGGCTATCAGCGCCGCAAGTTCAACGAGGACTATCTGGAAGACGGTCGCGTCGACAAGCAGGTCAAGGATGGCTGGATCGCGATCCTGCAGCACCACTTCTTCAGTGCGTGGATCCCGCAGTCCACCGACACCACCACCATTTCGCTGGACACGCCGGCAGGCAACACGCAGGCGCTGATCCGCGAAATGGGCCCTGGCGTGAATGTCGGCCCGGGCCAGCAGGCCACCACGAGCGCACGCCTCTGGGTCGGGCCGAAGCTGGTCGACAAGATCAAGGCCGCGAACGTCAATGGCCTGCACCGCGTCGTCGACTACAGCCAGTTCATGCTCTTCGACTTCATCGGCCAGGGCCTGTTCTTCGTCCTCAACCTGCTGCACGGCTTCATCGGCAACTGGGGCTGGGCGATCATCGGCCTGGTGATCCTGGTGAAGCTGGCGCTGTATCCGCTGTCCGCGGCGCAGTACAAGAGCTTCGCCAAGATGCGCAAGTTCCAGCCGCGCATCCAGCAGCTGAAGGAACGCTACGGCGACGACAAGCAGAAGTTCCAGGTCGCCATGATGGAGCTGTACAAGAAGGAAAAGATCAATCCGATGGGCGGCTGCCTGCCGATCCTCGTGCAGATGCCGGTGTTCCTGGCGCTGTACTGGGTGCTGGTGGAATCCGTCGAACTGCGCCAGGCGCCGTGGTTCGCCTGGATCCAGGACCTCACCGCGCGCGACCCCTACTTCATCCTGCCGGCGCTCAACATGCTGGTGATGTGGCTGACGCAGAAGCTGACGCCGTCGCCGGGCATGGATCCGATGCAGCAGAAGATGATGCAGTTCATGCCGCTCGTGTTCGGCGTGATGATGGCCTTCTTCCCGTCGGGCCTGGTGCTGTACTGGGTGACCAACGGCGCGCTCGGCCTGCTGCAGCAGTGGTGGATGACCAAGCGCCACGGCGAATCGGCCACGCCGCCGAAGACCGCCATCGCGAAGTGATCCGCGACGCCATATCCGCCACGAAGCCCGCCCTCCGGCGGGCTTCGTGTTTCCGCTACGCTAAACGTCCTTGCCCACGCGATATCCCATGACGCCAGCGCAGGACACCATCGTCGCGATCGCCAGCGCGCCCGGGGCGGGCGGCGTCGGCATCGTGCGCCTGTCGGGCCCCGACGCCGGCCGCATCGCGCAGGCGATCGCCGCGCGCGCGCTGCAGCCGCGCCGCGCCCACCACGTCCGTTTCGTCGACGAGGCGGGCGGGGCGATCGACGACGGCATCGCGCTGTCGTTTCCCGGACCCGCCAGCTTCACCGGCGAAGACGTGGTCGAACTGCAGGCCCATGGCAGCCCCGTGGTCCTGCAGCACCTGGTCGCTCGCGCCTGTTCGCTGGGCGCGCGCGCCGCGCGGCCGGGCGAATTCTCCGAGCGCGCCTTCCTCAACGGCAAGCTCGATCTCGCGCAGGCGGAAGCCATCGCCGACCTGATCGCCGCCGCGGACATGCGCGCGGCACGCGCGGCGCGGCGCTCGCTCGACGGCGTGTTCTCCCAGCGCGTCGAAGCGGTGGGAGAACACCTGTTGGCTTTGCGCGTGCATGTCGAAGCGGCGATCGACTTCGCCGATGAGCCGCTGGACACGCTGGGCGGCGAGCAGGTGCGTGCGCGCCTGGTGGTGGCGGAAGAGGGATTGGCCGCGTTGATCGTCGATGCCGAGCGCGGGCGCAAGCTGCGCGATGGCGTGCATGCGGTGATCGTCGGTCCGCCCAATGCGGGAAAGAGTTCGCTGCTCAATGCACTGGCGGGAAGCGATCGCGCCATCGTCACCGATGTCGCCGGCACCACCCGCGACACCCTGCGCGAAACCATCCGCCTGGACGGGCTGGAGCTGCACCTGGTCGATACGGCCGGCCTGCGGGAAGGCGGTGACGCGATCGAACGCGAGGGCATGCGCCGGGCGCGCGCCGAACTCCAGCGTGCCGACGTGGCGCTGGCGGTGGTCGATGCGCGCGATCCCGACGCCGGTCGGGCCGCCGTCGCCGACGACATCGCGGGGGTGCCCGCCGTGTTGTGGATCCACAACAAGGTCGACCTGCTGCCCGGGGTCCCGACCGACGCTGCCGACGTCGTCCACGTCTCGGCGGCGCGCGGCATCGGGCTCGCCGCGCTGCATGTGCGCCTGCGCGCCCTGGCCACCGGCCATGCGGTCGAAGGCGCGGAGGGCGAATTCTCGGCGCGCACGCGCCATGTCGACGCGCTCCACCGGGCAGCGGGTCACGCGGACGCGGCCCGGCGCCATCTCGGGCATGAGCATCTGGAACTGGCCGCCGAAGAGCTGCGCCTGGCGCACGACGCCCTGGGCGAGATCACCGGCCGGATCAGCGCGGACGACCTGCTGGGCCATGTCTTCTCGACCTTCTGCATCGGCAAGTAGCATTGGTACCCGGAATCGCGATAAAAGTGTGACGTGCGTCAAGCGTGGTCGGCAAGGCGTCGACGTACCCTGAGCATCGGGTAGGGGTACCCGAAACAGGCATCGCACCGCGCTCCACGGGGCCTCCGGCCGGGAAGAGGTGTCCGGAGAGCGGGCCCGCACCGACCGATCCGAGGCCGTGAACCGGCACCGGCGCATCGCCATCATTAGAAACATCCTTGGGGGAGTAGAAACGATGTCCTTGATCCGCATGACCGGGCGCCTGCGTTACGCCGCGCCTTTGCTGCTGGTCGTCGCCGTGGCCGCCTGTTCGAAGCAGGAAGAAGCCGCCGCGCCCGCCGCCACCAGCGCCACCACTCCGGCCGCCACGCCGCCCCCCCCGGCGGTGTCCGCCGAGGTCCAGGCGATGGATGCCGACACCCTGCGCGAAGCGGCCACGAAGGCGCTGCGCGAGAACCGCATCTACGCGCCGGGCGGCGACAACGCGATGGAGTACTACCTCGCGCTGCGCGACAAGCTGCCGAACGATCCGGGTGTCACCAGCGCCCTGACCGACCTGCTGCCCTACACCGTGATCGCCGCCGAACAGAGCATCGCGCGTGAGGAGTTCCCCGAAGCCCAGCGTCTGGCGGCCATCATCGAGAAGGCCGACCCGAAGCAGCCTTCATTGCCCCGCCTGCAGCAGAGCATCACGACCGCCCAGCAGGCGGTCGCCCAGCGTGCCGTCACCGACGAAGCCGCCAAGACCAAGGCTACCGAGGACGCGAAGCTCAAGGAGCAGCAGCGCCTGACCCAGCAAGCCGAGCAGCAGCGTGCGACCGAAGCCGCCGCGGCCCAGCAGCTCGCGCAGCAGCAGGAAACCGCACGGGCGGAAGCGGCGCGCCAGGAAACCGAACGCCAGGCGGCGGCACAGCGCGAGGCCGCCGAGCGTCAGGCGGCGGCGGCGCGTGCGGCGGCACCCGCCGCGGCACCTTCGCAGGCACTGCGCGCGGTCAGTACGCCGGCCCCGCGCTATCCGCCGGAAGCATTGCGTTCCGGCACGCAAGGCGAAGTGCTCGTCGAGATCACCGTCGGCACCGACGGGTCGGTGACCAACGCGCGCGTCGTACGCGCCACGCCGGCGCGTGTGTTCGATCGCGAAGCCCTGAACGCCGTGCGCCGCTGGCGCTTCGAGCCGGTCGATGCGCCGGTCACGACCCGTCGCACGATCGGCTTCAGCCCGGGCACCTGATACGCCCCGCTACGGAGCAGGATGGAACGCCGGCCTTGCGCCGGCGTTTCTCTTTCCAGGATGCCAAACAAGAACGGCCACCTCGCGGTGGCCGTTCCTGCGTGCGCGGATGCCTTCGTCAGCCGGCGATCGCCAGTTTCTCCTGGTGGTAGCGGCGAACGGCCGCGAACCACAGCAGGGCCGCCACGCCGAACGCCGCCGCCACGTAGATGCCCCAGGTCTGCGCGCTGATGTACTCGTTGCGGATCACCTTGAGCAGCAGCTGGTTCTGCGCCAGGAACGGCACGGCGAACTGCCAGAGCTGGCTCTTCAGCGGATTCGCCATCAACGCGAAGGTGGGAATCATCGGCAGCAGCATCAGCCAGGTCATGTGGCTCTGCGCTTCCTTCATGCTCTTGGCCGACGCCGCCAGGTAGGTGAGCAGCGAGGTGCCGATGAACAGCATCGGCACCAGGATCAACAACATCTTGCCGATCGCGAGGAACGACACGTTCAACTGCCGTCCCAGCGTGCCGGCGAACTGCGCGCTGAACTTGAAGGCGAGCAGGGTCAACAACAGTGTGGTCAGGCCGATCACGCACGCCGCCGCGATCTTGCCGCTGACCACGGCGCTGCGCGGCGCGGGCGTGGCCAGCAGCGGCTCCAGCGATTGGCGCTCGCGCTCGCCGGCCGTCGCATCGAGGATCAGGTACGCGCCGCCGATGAAGGACGTGAGGATCAGAAGGTAGGGCAGCAGCACCGACAGCAGCATGCCCTGCTTGGCCTCCGGCGTGGCCATGTCCTGCAGGCCGATGTTGACCGGGCGCGCGACCGACGCATCCACGCCGCGCGCGAGCAGGCGCAGGGCGCCGACCTGCTGGCTGTACGTACTCAACGCGGCCTGCAGACGCTGGGTGGGAATGTCGGCGTCGCGCCGGGTGCTGTCGCGGATGATCTCGACCAGTGCGGGGCGGCCGTTGCGCCAGTCTTCGGCGTAGTCCGGGCTGATGCGCAACGCCGCGTCGATCTCCTGCGAACGGATCGCGGCATCCAGGTTCGCGGGCGCGGGTGCCGCATTGATGCCGTTGGTGGCGAGGAACTTCACCAGGTTCGGCGCATGTTCGGCGCCGACCATCGGGATCTCCAGCGTCTTGTCCACCTGCGTGCGGATGCGGTTCTCGGTCAGGTAGCCCATGCCCAGCATCAGGGCGGGATAGAGCAGCGGGCCGAGGAACAGGGCGAGCGCCAGCGTGCGGCGGTCGCGGGAGAGGTCGCGCAATTCCTTGCGCATCACGGTGAAAACGGTGCGGAACATGTTCATGCCACCAGGCCCTCCTCCGAACCGATCACTTTGACGAAGGCATCCTCCAGATTGTCCTCGCCCGCCTGTTCGCGCAGTTCGTCGGCGGTGCCCGCGGCGACCACGGTGCCCTTGGCGATGATGACGATGCGGTCGCAGAGCGCGGCGACCTCCTGCATGATGTGGCTGGAAAAGATCACGCAGCGACCTTCCTCGCGCAGCTGGCGCAGGAAGCCGCGCATCGCGCGCGTGGTCATCACGTCCAGGCCGTTGGTGGGCTCGTCGAGGATGACGTTGCGCGGGTCGTGCACCAGCGCCCGAGCGATCGCGGTCTTGGTGCGCTGGCCCTGGCTGAAGCCTTCCGTCTGGCGGTCGAGGATGTCGCCCATGTCCAGCGCGTCGGACAGCGCCTGCGTCCGCGCGGCGATCTGCGCCGACGACAGGCCGTGCAGCTCGCCGAAGTAGGCGATGTTCTCGCGTGCGGTCAGGCGCTTGTATACGCCGCGCGCATCCGGCAGCACGCCGAGCGCGCGACGCACCGCGACCGGATCGCGGGTGGCGTCGATGCCATCCACGGTCACTTGGCCGCGGTCGGGCGACATCAGCGTGTACAGCATGCGCATGGTGGTGGTCTTGCCGGCGCCGTTGGGGCCGAGCAGACCGGTGATCTGGCCGTCGCGGGCGGTGAAGCTGACGCCGTCCACGGCGGTGACGGTGCCGGTCTTCGTCTTGAAGGTCTTGTGGAGATCGTTGGCGATGATCATGAGGTCATGTCCATGAAGAATGGGCGGGCGCGCGCGGCGCGGCTCACGGCTCCCAGCCGTTGAAGCGGGTGAAGGGCGGCACGTAGTCGAGGCTGTCCAGGCATGTCGCATCCAGGCCCTTGGCGTCGGCCGTCTCCAGGAAGCGGCCCAGCAGCTTGGGCATGCAGCCCACGGCGAACGTGCCGTGGCCCTGGCCCTTCAGCACCAGGTGGCGGCCGTTCGACAGCGTGCGCAGCACCTGTTCGCCGTAGCGCGGCGGCGTCACCGGATCCATTTCGCCCGAGGCCACCAGCGTCGGGATGTCCGAGGTCCATGCGGTGTGGAAGTCCGCCGGCCGCGTGCCGGTCGGCCAGGCGCCGCACTGCGCCTTCAGGGTGTCGCCCAGCGCACTGCCCAGGACCGTGTCCCCGTCGGCCGGATCCTTCTTTAGCAGATCGGCATCCTCCGCGCAGATCACCGAAAGCTGCATGCCATGCATGAACTGGTCGCCGACCTGCGTTTCCAGCAGCTTGGCCAGCGACATCAGCGAGCCGTACCGACCCTGCTGGGCTTCGTTCAACACCAGCGGCAGCAGGGCCGCGCCCTGCGGGTAGTAGGAGTACATGCGGGTGATGCCGGCGACCGTGCCTGCGGTCACCTCGCCGGTGACCAACTCGCCGGTCGAGGGATCTCGGTACTCGGTGCTCACCGGCGTGGCCGCCAGGCGCGTCATCAGCGCACGCAACTGGCCGCGCAGGTCGTCGCCGAAACGTCCCTTGCACGTCGCGTCCGCCTGGCAGCGCTGGAACTGCAGCGCCAGCGCCGCGTCGAGGTTGCGGGCGTGTTCGCTGCCGAGCACGAGTTCGTTCGGCACCACCCCGTCGATGACCACGCTGCGCGTGCTGTCCGGATGGTGCATCGCATACTGCTGGGCCACCCGCGTGCCGTACGACCCGCCGACCAGGTTGATCTTCGCCGCGCCGAGCGCCTTGCGCACGCTGTCCAGGTCGCGCACGGCGTCGGTGGTGGTGTAGAAGCGTGGATCGGCCTGCAGCGACGCGGCGCACGCACGGGCGAACTCGACCGAGGAGGCCTCGCTCATGTCCTCGGCGTCGCCGTAGGCGTTGCGTCCTTCGTCGTCCTTGCAGGACAGCGGGTTCGACTTGCCGGTGCCGCGCTGGTCCACCAGCACGATATGCCGCGACTTGCGCACCTCGCGGAACGCGCCGTCGATGGCGGGCCAGACCTGCACCGCCGACTGGCCGGGGCCGCCGGCGAGGAAGAACACCGGATCCTCGGTGGCGGCGCCCTCGTTGGTGGCGGGCAGCCACGCGATGTTGAGCGCGACCTTGCGTCCCGCCGGCTTGGCCGGATCCTCTGCCACGTCGTAGGTCGCGCATTGCGCTTCCACCGTCGTGGTCAGGTAGGGCGCGGTCAGCGTGCAGGGCGTGAAGGCGAGGTCGCCGTAGTGGCGGACGGCCTGCTGGTCGGGGCCCGGGGCCGCGCCGTTGCAGCCGGCCAGCATCAGGGCGCCCAGGGCCGGCGCGAGTGTTCGACGAAACTGGAATTCCATGTATCTGTCCCGTTGTAGGCTGGTTCCAGCATGCCATGACGATGTGGCAGGCCGGATGTGACCAAAGGAACGGGACAGCGCGCCGGTGCCCCGGCACGCGATCGATCATTTGCTGCTGACGTACTTCTCGCGCCGGATCTGCGGGATCGGCAGGCCGTGTTCCTTCAGTGCCTCGAAGCAGGCGTCCACCATGTTGGGGTTGCCGCAGAGGTAAGCGATGTCGCGCGCGGGGTCCGGCGCGAACTCGGGCAGGAACTGTTGCACATAGCCCTGGCGCACATCGGGATGCGGGTCGGCGGGCAGTTCGCGGGAGAAACACGGTACGAAACGGAAGCCGGGATGGGCGTCGGCGAAGGCACGGAACTCGTCGCCGTACAGGAGTTCGGCCGGCGTGCGTGCGCCCTGCAGCAGCACGACGTCCACGCCACGTTCGGCCATCAGCGCTTCCAGCTGCGGCAGCATCGAGCGGTAGGGCGTGACGCCGGTGCCGGTGGCGATCAGCAGATAGCGCGCATTGCGATCGCCCGGCATCAGGCAGAAGCGGCCGAACGGACCGCTGGCGTCGACGTGGCCACCTTCCGGCAGGCCCTCGAACAACGCGGTCGCCGCGCCCCCGGGCACGTAGCTGACCGCGATCTCGACCGCTTCGCCCGGGCCCATCGCATGGTCGTGGATGGTCGCCAGCGAATAACTGCGCTTGGTTTCCGTGCCATCGGCGTAGGTGAAATGCACCTGGATGAACTGGCCGGGTATGAAGTCCAGCGGCTGTCCATCGTCGCGGACGAAGCTGTAGTGGCCCACGCTGGGCGCCAGCATGCGCCGGCCGACGAGCTTCAACGGGAACGTTCTGGAACGAGCGGGCGCGATCGCCAAGGCGGCTGGAACACTGTGTGGCCCGGGGCAGACCCGGCGGGACGCCTATAATAAGCGTTCGCCCTCCCACCGCGCCCTCGCGGCGCATCGCAAGGCTCCCATGGCGTCTCCTTCCGCGGCTTCCGCCGCTGCTCCCGCGCTGGCCATCGCCGACCTGCGCAAGGTCTACGACACCGGCGTGCAGGCCCTCAAGGGCGTGTCGCTGCAGGTCGAACCCGGCGACTTCTTCGCCCTGCTCGGCCCCAACGGCGCAGGCAAGTCCACCCTCATCGGCATCGTCAGCTCGCTGGTCAACAAGAGCAGCGGCCAGGTCGGCGTGTTCGGCGTCGATATCGACCGCGACCGCGACGGGGCGATGCGCCTGCTCGGCCTGGTGCCGCAGGAAATCAACTTCAACATGTTCGAGAAGCCCCTCGACATCTGCGTGAACTACGCGGGCTTCTACGGCATCCCGCGCGCCGAAGCGCTGGTGCGGGCCGAAGAGGAGCTCAAGCGCGCGCAGCTGTGGGAGAAGGCCCATGTCATGAGCCGCACGCTGTCAGGCGGCATGAAGCGCCGGCTGATGATCGCCCGCGCGATGATGACCCGGCCGAAGCTGCTGATCCTGGACGAACCCACCGCCGGCGTGGACATCGAGATCCGCCGCGGCATGTGGAAGACGCTGAAGGAGATCAACGCCGCCGGCACCACGATCATCCTCACCACGCATTACCTGGAGGAGGCCGAGAGCCTCTGCCGCAACCTCGCCATCATCGACCACGGCGTGATTGTGGAGCAGGGCCCGATGCGCGCGCTGCTGGCCAAGCTGGACGTGGAAGGCTTCCTGTTCGACATCGATGGCGACCTGCCGGCGCAGCTGCCGGTGATCGAGGGCACCACGCTGGTCGCCACCGATGCGCATACGCTGGACCTGGACATGCCGCGGGCGATGGACCTCAACCGCGTGTTCGCCGCGCTCAACGACGCCGGCATCCGCGTGCGCTCGATGCGCACCAAGAGCAACCGCCTCGAGGAGCTGTTCGTGCGCATGACCGGCAATGGCGATGGCGCCAAGGAGAAGGCGGCATGAGTTCCCCGAACATGGTCGCGCTGGGCACCATCGTCCGCCGCGAAGTCGCCCGCATCCTGCGCATCTGGGGCCAGACCCTGGTGCCGCCGGCGATCACGATGACGCTGTACTTCCTGATCTTCGGTGGCCTGATCGGGCGCCAGATCGGAGACATGGGCGGCTACACCTACATGGAGTTCATCGTCCCCGGCTTGGTGATGATGAGCATCATCCAGAACAGCTACGGCAACATCTCCTCCTCGTTCTTCGGCGCCAAGTTCGGTCGCCACGTGGAGGAACTGCTGGTCAGCCCGATGCCGAACTGGGTGATCCTGCTCGGCTACGTGGCCGGCGCGGTGCTGCGCGGGCTGATGGTCGGGGCCATCGTGCTGGTGATTGCGATGTTCTTCACCCAGGTGCGCATCCCGCATCCGCTGGTGACGATCACCACCGTGCTGCTGGGCGCGACGATCTTCTCGCTGGCCGGCTTCGTCAATGCGGCCTACGCCAAGAAGTTCGACGACATCGCCATCGTCCCGACCTTCATCCTCACCCCGCTGACCTATCTCGGCGGCGTGTTCTATTCGGTGACGCTGCTGCCGCCGTGGGCGGAAGCACTGACCCACGCCAATCCGATCTTCTACATGGTCAACGCGTTCCGCTACGGCCTGCTCGGCACCAGCGACGTGCCGCTGTGGATCGCCTACGCGCTGATGCTGGCCTTCGTCGTCGGCCTGGCCACGCTCGGCCTGTGGCTGTTGAAGAAGGGCGTGGGGCTGCGCAGCTGATGCGCCTGCTCGTGCTCGGCGCCGGCGGTACCGGCGGTTACTTCGGCGGCCGCCTCGCGCAGGCCGGCATCGACGCCAGCTTCCTGGTGCGTCCCGCGCGCGCGGCGCTGCTGCGCGAACGCGGCCTGCGCATCCGCAGCCCGCTCGGCGATGCCGATGTCCCGGTGCAGGTGACCACGGCCGATGCGCTGGCCGATGCCGCGCCGTTCGACCTGGTCCTGTTGAGCTGCAAGGCCTACGACCTGGACAGCGCGATGGATGCCATCGCACCGGCGGTCGCCGCGGGCGCGCGCGTGCTGCCGCTGCTCAACGGCCTGCGTCATTACGATGCGCTGGATGCACGCTTCGGCTTCGCCAGCGTGCTGGGCGGGCTGTGCTTCATCAGCGCGACGCTGGGCGCCGACGGCGAGATCCTGCACCTGGGCAAGCCGGCGTCGATGACCTTCGGCGAACGCGACGGCCAATCGCCCGACGGCCGCCTGCAGGCGCTCGCCGCAGCCTGTGCGCAGGCCGGCATCGATCACCTGCACGCGCCGGACATCGCGCAGGCGCAGTGGGTGAAGTACAGCTTCCTCACCGCGCTCGCCGCCGGCACCTGCCTGATGCGCGCCCCGATCGGCACGATCGTCGCGGGCGACGCCGGCACCGCCTTCATGGCGGCGCTGCATGACGAATGCCTGGCGGTCGCCGCCGCTTCGGGACAACCGGTGCCGGCATCGGCGCAGGCGTCCGCGCGCGACACGCTGACCACGGCCGGCTCGCCGATGAAGGCCTCGATGCTGCGCGACCTGGAAGCGGGGCAGCGCGTCGAAGCGGCGCACATCGTCGGCGACATGGTCGACCGCGCGTCCGCGCATGGCCTCGCCACGCCCCACCTGCAGGCGGCCTGGGTGCACCTGCAGGCTTACGAAGCGCAGCGCGCGGCCTGAGCCGCGTTTCACGCGGCGCTGACGGCGCCTGCCTCCATGCTGCGCCACCTTCCCGGTGGCGCCGCCATGAAGCATCTGCAGAAACTCTTCCTCGCCGGCCATCTCGTCATCGTGGCCCTGTTCTTCTGCAGTGCCCTGGCGCTGGTCGTGCTGGCGGGCAGCGAACTGTGGCACGGCGTGCTCCGCGCGGGCACCGATGCCGGCCTGCGCATCCGCTTCGACAGCATCCTGGAAGCCATCGGCATGCTCACCATCGGGCTCGTGGCGCTGGAGTTGGCGCAGACGGTCTTCGAAGAGGAAGTGCAGCGCGACGTGAAAGTCAGCGGTCCCACCCGCGTGCGCCGTTACCTGTCGCGTTTCCTGGTCGTCATCGTCATCGCGCTGTCCATCGAGACGCTGGTCGCCACGTTCGAGCTGATGCACGAGGACCCGACGAAGCTGCCGTACGTGGCCGCGATCGGGGGCTCGGCGGCGATGCTGCTGCTGGCGTGGGGCGGCTTCGTGCGCCTCAACCGCAGCGCCGAAGAGCTGGAACCCGAAGCGATGGAGCAGGCCAAATCGGAAGACCGCAAGGTCGACTGACGCCTCATTCGCACACCGCGCCGTCGCCCTCCGCGCGACACTGGCTCGGAAAGCCGTGCGCCCGCCAGTAGGAGAGGATGCCGTTGTCGTGGAGGAATCGCTGGAAGGCGGGATCGCGCCGCAGGTAGGCCAGGTCCTTCGTCCACAGCAGCAGGTCCCACGTGGAATAGCCGCGTTGGCGTACCCGGTTGAGTTCGTCGATCAAGGGCGCGGCGTTCTGCGGCGCGGTGGGCGCCAGGACGCGCGAGAAGTTGCCCATGCCGGTGGCCTTCTCGTAGGCATCGAACGCGGCGATGGCCCGCGGCCACCGGGAAGGATCGATCAGGGCCTCCGACGCGGCGATGTAGCCCGGCGCGAGTTGCTTGGCGTACGCATCGGGGTGGTTCGGTCCGTCGATATCCACCTTCGCGATCCGCAATGCGCCCGCATAGTCCTTGCGCCAGACGGCGTTGAACCAGCGTGCGTAGGCCGCATAGGCCGGCAGCGGCTCCAGCAGGCGCCGCGCCTCGTCGTGCCGCCCGCGCGTATCCAGCACCCGTGCCAGCATGAAGCCGCCGCTGCGGCCCAGGGGATCGCGCGCCTGCAGTTCGCGCGCCCGGGCTTCGGCGCGATCGAGGTAGCCCAGCCGCGCCAGCGAGAGCGTCATGCCGTAGGCCATCTCCGCGTTGCTGGGGTTCACGCGCAACGCGCGCTCCTGCAGCGAGAGGCAGCGCTCCCAGTCGTCGGCGATGCAGGCATTGGCGGCGAGCACGAAGTACGGCTCGGCGAGGGTCGCGTCCAGGCGCTGGGCCAGCGTCGCCTCGCGGAGGGCTTCCTCGCGCAGGGTGGCCGCCAGCGTCGGACGCCGTTGGGCACGCACTTCGAGTGCCAGGGCGAGGCCGGCGTGGGCACGGGCATCGTCCGGGCGTTCGCTCAGCAGGGCACGGAATTCCCGTTCGGCGCGCTCGGTCGATGCTTCGGGCGGCAGGTCCCGCAGGCTGACCAGCGCGCGCGCGATGTGGTAGCGACGCAGGAACTCGGCGTCGCCGCTGCGCGAAGGCGCTTCGCTCAGGCCCAGGCGCAGCGCCAGCGAGCTCGCGACGGTCTCCGCGATGTCCCGCTGCAGCAGCAGCACCTCGGAGGCGTCGCGATCGAAATCCCGCGTCCACAAGGTGCCGCCGCCCTGCGCGTCGACCAGGCGCAAGCGCACGCGCAGCGACTGGCCGGCTTGCTGGAGGTTGCCTTCCAGCGCATGGGTGATGCCGAGCCGCTGCACCAGCGTGGCCGGGTCGGCCGAGGCATCGGTGGCCAGCCGGGTGGAATCGCGCGCGATCACGCGCAGGCCTTCCACCTGCGCCAGGCTGCAGATCAGTTCCTCGCCCAGGCCGTCGGCGATGATCCGCACGCTGTCGCCCTCGCCGATGGGCTTCAACGGCATCACGACCAGTGTCGGCGGCACCGCAGTGGCGATCGCATGCGATGAGGGCGCTGCGTCGCGCACCCGGTCCGCCTTCCTGCCGCTCGACCACCACCATCCGCCCGCGCCGACAGCGATCACGGCGACGAGCAGTCCGGTGTACCAGAGCACGGCAGGGGCGGTGCGTGGTGCGTGCGTGACCGCTGATGCCGCGACGGGCTCGGAGGGGGGCGGTGCGTCCGCCGGCGGCAGGTCGAAGCGGTAGCCCACGCCGTGCAGGGTGTGGAGCAGCCGGGGATGGTGGGCGTCTTCGCCCAGCGCGTGGCGCAGCAGGGTGGCGATCCGGTTCAGCACGCCGGGCGTCACGTGCCGGTGGCCCCAGACCGCGTCGAGGATCTCATCGCGGGTGAAGACGCGACCGGGCTCGCCCGCCAACAGCGCCAGTACGGCGAACGCTTTCGGCTCCAGCGCCTGCTCTTCGCCCGCACGCCACAGGCGTCGACCGGCGAAGTCGATCGTGGTGTCGCCGAAGCGGAGTTCCTGGGCGGGCGAGGACATGCGGCGTGGCATCCCCGGGGTCTGTCTTCCTCCAACGCAACGCACGCGGCGGTTCGGCCTAAGCATTCCCCAAGGTTTCGGGCGGTATTCCCGCGAGTGCCTCAGCGCCTCCTCAAGACCCCGCAGGCCATGGAGCGGACGCTGGCCGCCGACGCCCGATCCCCGGGCCGAGGAGAACGCCATGCACCTGTACGCCCCCCTCATCGCCCTGGTCGTGCTGTCGGCCGCCGCGCCGGCAACCGCAGGATCGGCCGCCGAAGAGCCGACCGCTGCCCGCATCGTGATCGACTGCGCCCACCCACGCCTGCCGCCGCAGCACGAGGTCGGCGCGCTGCTCGGCCAACACAACATCGGTCAGGTCTATGCCAGCCGCGCAGCGTTGATGGCCGAGGCGCGCCGTACCTGCCGCCGTGCCGACGCGCGCCCGCAGCGCGTCGTTTTCGAACGCGCGCCGCTCCGTCCGTCGGAGACGCGCCGCATGGCCGACAACCGGCGCAGCGACTGACGCATGCCGCCCCGAATGCCCGTGCCGGCGGCGCATCCTCCGACGCGGACCGACCGCTGCCCTGCAGGGCGGCCCTTCACCACCCCGACGGGAGTCCACCATGAACCTGATCTCCACCGCGGCCCGGCGCGTGTTCGCCCGTCGGCGCCGTTCCGTCCTGCTGATCGCCGCGCTCGTGCCGGGCCTGGCCCAGGCCGATGCCGTCATCGACTGGAACACCACCGCCTGGCAGGCCGCGACCGCCGCGGGCGGGCCGCCGATCCAGACGCGCATCAACACGATCACCCATCTGGCGATCCACGATGCGCTCAATTCGATCGAACTGCGGTACGAGCCCTACGCGGGCACGCATCCCGCCGCACGCGGGGCATCGCCGGACGCCGCCATCGCCACCGCGGCCTACATGACGCTGTCGATCACGGTGCCTTCGCAGGCCGCCGCGTTGGAGACGACGTACGACACCTACCTGGCCGGACTTACGTGCCCGGCCGCATTTCCCGGTTGCGTGAGCGATGGGATCGCCGTCGGCGCGGCGGCGGCCGAGGCGATCCTGGCGCTGCGTGCGAACGACGGTGCCGCCACGCCGCATGCGCCGTATTCGGCCCCGCTGTTGCCGGGCGTCTACCAGCCGACCGCACCCAACTTCGCCGCGCCGCAATTCGGCAACTGGGGCAGGGTGAAGCCGTTCGCATTGAATCGCGTCAGCCAGTTCGCTGCCGGACCGTCACCGCTGATGAACCTGCGCAGCGGCACCTACCGGCGCGATTACCAGGAAGTGATGGCCGTCGGCAGTGCGGCCGTCCGCGGCGCGCCCGAAAACGTGGATTCGTACGAGAGCCGTGCGGCGCGCTACTGGGCCGGGGGCGGCGCCAACGCCAATGCCATCGCCCAGCGGGTCGTCGCCGGCCGCGGCCTGGACAGGTGGCAGCACGCGCGCCTGTTCGCGCTGATGAACATGGCGCAGGCCGATGCGTCCTTCGGCTTGTTCTACGGCAAGTACCAGTACGCCTTCTGGCGCCCGATCACCGCGATCCATGCGTCCGGCAACACGCAATGGATGTCGTACCTGGTATCGCCGCCGTACCCGGACTATGCCAGCGGCCTGTCGGGCCTGACCGCCAGCGCGATGGAAGTGATGCGCCGCCTGCTGGGCACCGATGCCTTGCCCTACACGTACACGGCCGCCGGCATCGAGCGCCACTTCGACACGCTGTCGCAGGCCGAAAATGAAGCGGCGATGTCGCGCGTGTACGCCGGCATCCACTTCCGCAGCGCGTGCACGGACGGCCTGAAACAGGGCACCAAGGTCGGCAACTACGTGGTCCGCCACTATCTGCGGCCGCGCCGGCGCTGATGCGGGATCTCCCGGGGCGCCGCTGCGCGGCGGCGCCTCAGCGCGGTGTCACCAAGCGGAAGAAGGCGCGCGCCGTTGCGGTGGTCGCGGCCGCGGTGACCTCGATGTCCTCGCCGCGGTCGCGCGCCAGCTCGGCGACGATGTGGGCCAGGTACATCGGTTCGTTGCGGCGATGCGAGGGCTGCGGCTTCACCGTGCGCGGCAGCAGGTAGGGCGCATCGGTCTCGATCATCAGCCGGTTCGCCGGGATGTTCTTCACCAGCTCGCGCAGGTGCAGGCCGCGGCGTTCGTCGCACAGCCAGCCGGTGATGCCGATGTGCCAGTCCTGGTCCAGGCAGTCGAACAGCTCCTTCTTCGTACCGGTGAAGCAGTGCACCACGGCCGGCCCGAGCTTGCCGTCGAAATTCTTCATCATCGCCACGAAGTCGTCGTGCGCGTCACGCTGGTGCAGGAACAGCGGCTTGCGGGTGTCGACCGCGATCTGCAGCTGGCGCTCGAAGGCCTTGCGCTGCGCCGGCCGCGGCGAGAAGTCGCGGAAGTAGTCCAGCCCGCATTCGCCGACGGCCACGACCTCCGGATGCGCATGCAGCGCGCGCATCTCGGCATCGCATTCGTCGGTGTACTCGGTGGCGTGGTGCGGGTGCACGCCGGCGGTGGCGTACAGCTCGCCCGGATGCGCCTGCGCCAGGCGCAGGGCGGTGGGCGAGTGCTCGCGGCTGGCGCCGGTGACCACCTGCTGCACCACGCCGGCTTCGCGTGCGCGCTGGAGCACCGCGTTGCGGTCGTGGTCGAAGCTTTCGTGGGTGAGGTTGGCGCCGATGTCGATGAGATCCATGCCGCATTTTAAGCCCGCACAGCCGTCGGTTGGAGCCGCGATGTCGGGCGTGGGAGCGACGTCAGTCGCGAAAGATCGCCGGTAAAGCCCCATCGCGACTGACGTCGCTCCCACACCGATGTTCATGATCTGATCCGCGTTGGCCTTATCCTTTCCGCCGCATGCCGTCGCCCACGTTCCCGATCACGCCGCTGCTGCCGGACATCGTCCGCAGCCTGTCCGACCATCCGCGCCTGGTGCTGGAGGCTCCGCCTGGCGCGGGCAAGACCACGCAGGTGCCGTTGGCGCTGCTCGATGCGCCGTGGATGGCGGGCAGGAAGATCGTCGTGCTCGAACCACGCCGCGTGGCCGCGCGCGCCGCGGCCGGCTTCATGGCCCAGCAACGCGGCGACGCCGTCGGCGAGACGGTCGGCTACCGCATCCGCTTCGAAAACAAGGTCGGGCCGCGCACCCGGATCGAGGTGGTCACCGAGGGCATCCTGACCCGGATGATCCAGGACGACCCGATGCTGGATGACGTCGGCGCGATCCTGTTCGACGAATTCCACGAACGCCACCTGGCCGGCGACCTCGGCCTGGCGCTGGCGCTGGACATCCAGGCGCAGCTGCGCGAGGACCTGCGCCTGGTCGTCATGTCGGCCACGCTCGACGGTGACCGCTTGGCGCGCTTCCTCGATGCGCCCCGCCTGAGCAGTGAGGGCCGCAGCCATCCGGTCCAGGTCGCCCATTTCCCGGCACGCCGCGACGAAGCCACCGACGTGCAGGCGCGCCGTGCGATCGAACACGCCGTGCTGACACATCCCGGGGACGTGCTGGTATTCCTGCCAGGCCAACGCGAGATCATGCGTGTCGAAGCGATGCTGGCAGGCGTGCTGCCGCCGGACATCGCCGTGCTCGCCCTGCACGGCGAGTTGCCGGTGGAGAAGCAGTCCGAGGCTCTACAACCTGACCCGCAGGGACGCCGCCGCGTGGTGCTGGCCACCAACGTGGCCGAGTCGTCGGTGACGCTGCCAGGTGTGCGCGTGGTGGTCGACAGCGGCCTGGCGCGCGAGCCCTCTTACGATCCGAACAGCGGCTTCTCGCGGTTGGAAGTGACGAACATCTCGCAGGCGTCCGCCGACCAGCGCGCCGGTCGTGCCGGCCGCGTCGCCGATGGCTGGGCGTATCGGCTGTGGCCGCAGTCGCAGCGGCTGGATCCGCAACGTCGTCCGGAGATCGCGCTGGTCGAACTCGGCGCGCTGGCGCTGGAGCTCGCCGCATGGGGCAGCGACGATCTGCGCTTCGTCGATGCACCGCCGCCGGGCGCGATGAGCGCCGCACGCGACCTGCTGCGCCGGCTGGGCGCGCTCACTGCGTCGCATGCGATCACGCCGCTGGGCAAGCGCATGCTCGCGCTCGGCACGCATCCGCGGCTGGCGGCGATGTTGCTGTCGGCGGGCGAGGGCGAAGACCGTGCGCTGGCCTGCGATCTCGCGGCGCTGGTCGAGGCGCGGGATCCGCTGCGCATGGGCGGCGACGCGATGGCCGCGCGCTGGCGGGCGCTGGCGGCGTTCCGCGGCGGACGCGCGCCGCAGGAGGCGAACCGCTCCGGCCTGGCCGCCATCGAGGCCGCCGCCAAGCAATGGCGTCGCCGCGTGCGCGAGACGTCATCGCCGCCGTCCTCGGTGGAAGCGCATCGCTTGGGCGACGTGCTGATGCACGCCTTCCCGGATCGCATCGGTTTCCAGCATCCGCAGGATGCGCGCCGCTACCTGCTGGCGAACGGACGTAGCGCGCGCCTGTTCGACGACAGCGCCCTGGTCGGCGAGCCCTGGATCGTGGTCAGCGAGTTGCGCCACGAGGCGCGCGACGCATTGGTGCAACGCGCGGCGCCGCTGGACGAACGCCGTCTGCGGCGCGACTTCGCCGACCGCTTCGTCACCGAGGACACCGTGCGCTGGGATGCGGCCCGTCGCGCGCTGTCGGCGCAGCGCGAATCGCGCTTCGACCAGATCGTCTTCGATGCGCGCCCGGCTGGCCGCGTCGATCCCGCGCTCGCCGCCGCCGCGCTGACCGACGCGGTGCGCGACTTGGGCCTGGAAGCGTTGCCGTGGCCCGAGTCCTTGCAGCAATGGCGCGAACGCGTGCGCTGCCTGCGCGACTGGATGCAGGACCTCGGCCTGCCGGACCTGTCCGACGACGCCCTGATGGCCACGCTCGACGACTGGCTCAAGCCCGCGTTCGCCGGCAAGACGCGGCTGGATGCGCTGGGCGAGGATGATCTGTCGAACGCGCTGAAGTCGGGCCTCGACTGGGCGTTGCGCCAGCGCATCGATCAGCTCGCGCCCACCCGCATCACCGTGCCCTCAGGCATGGAGCGCCGCATCGAGTACGCGCACGGTCATCCTCCGGTGCTGGCGGTGAAGCTGCAGGAACTGTTCGGCCTGGCCGATACCCCGCGCGTGGCCGACGGCCGCGTGCCGGTGCTGCTGCATTTGCTGTCGCCAGGTGGCAAGCCGCTGCAGGTGACCTCCGACCTGCGCAACTTCTGGAACTCGACCTATGCCGAGGTGAAGAAGGAGATGAAGGGGCGGTATCCGAAGCATCCGTGGCCCGACGACCCATGGAGCGCCCAGGCAACGCATCGGGCAAAGCCGCGCGGTACCTGACGCGTCGTTATCGCCTGCCGCGGCGCGAAGCCGCGCGGCGCCTGAGTGCCGTTCAGCCCTCGGCCAGCGGCGGGCCGCGGAACTAACATCGCGTAAACATCCACGACGGGACACTGGCGACCTACCCACCCCACAGGGACGGCCCCATGAGCAAGCTGACCACCATCACCGACCGCGCACTGGAACTGGCGAGCCAAGCCGGCAGCAGCATCAAGCACGCCGTGCCGAGCGCCGACAAGCTGCTGCAGACCGGCGCCGCGTTGGGTGTGGCGAAGACCGGCGGCAGGCTGGCCGTGAACTTCGTGCGCCGCAATCCTGCTGTCGCCGTGGCCACCGGCATCGGCGTGGGCCTGCTGGCCCTGGTCGCCTACCGCAAGCGCAAGCGCGACCAGGCCAATGCGCCGATCGAAGGCAAGTCCCGCCGTGTGGAAGCGCGCAAGGTCAACGGGAACGGTTCGTCCGCGCGCAAGACCGGTACGCCGCGTCGTCCGCGCAGCACCGCGTCGCGCTCCGCGGAAAGCTGATCGATCGAGCGACTAGAGCGCCCGCCATGCGCCGGGCGCCAGTCCATCCAGCTGCACGTCGCCCATGGCGGCGCGCACCAGGCGCAGCGTCGGCAGCCCGACCGCGGCCGTCATGCGCCGCACCTGCCGATTGCGGCCTTCGGTGATCGTGATCGCAAGCCAGGCATCCGGCACCGTCTTGCGAAAGCGCACGGGTGGGTCGCGTTCCCACAGGGTGGGGGCAGGATCGAGCCGCGCGACCTGCGCTGGCCGGGTCGGCCCATCGTTCAACACCACACCGTTGCGCAGCGCATCGAGCTGCGTCTCCGTCGGCGTGCCTTCGACCTGCACCCAGTACGTCTTCGGCTGCTTGTGGCGCGGATCCGTCAGTCGGTTCGCCAGGGCGCCGTCATCGGTGAGCAGCAGCAGGCCTTCGCTGTCGTAGTCGAGCCGTCCCGCCGCGTAGACGCGCGGCGGCAAGCCGAACTCCGCCAGCGTCCGCCGCGGCGGAACGCTGCGGTCGGTGAACTGGCAGAGCACGTTGAACGGCTTGTTGAACGCGATGAGCATCGACGAAGACAATAACGCCGCCGCGACCCTGCAGGCCGCGACGGCGCGCGATCCGGATTACTTGGCGGCCGGTTTGACGAAGCGCAGGGTCATGCGGTCGCTTTCGCCGATCGCCTGATACTTCGCACGGTCCGCTTCCGGGTGGTTGTTGGACGGCGGCAGTGTCCACACGCCGTTCGGATGGTCCTTGGTGTCCTTCGGGTTGGCGTTGACCTCACTCTTCGCCGCGAGGCGGAAGCCCGCGGCCTCGGCCAGCGCGATCACTTGCGCTTCGCCCACGTAACCGGTGTCGTCGTCGGCCGACACATCGGCCTTCGCGCGATGCTCGACGACGCCCAGCACGCCGCCTGGCTTGAGCACGTCGTAGAAGCCCTTGAACATGCCCTCGGCCTGGCCGGCCTTGCGCCAGTTGTGCACATTGCGGAAGGTCAGCACGACGTCCGCCGAGCCGGCGGCGCCGAATACCGGCGCGGCCGGGTCGTACTTCACCGTCACCGCCTTGTCGAACTGCGCCGGACCGTCAGTGAACTTCTTCTGCAGGCCATCGATGCCGCGCTGGTAGTAGTTGCGGCTCTTCTCGGCCACTGCGCCCGGGTCGACGACGGCGGCGACATAGCGCCCGTTCGCTTTCAGATAGGGCGCGAGCACTTCGGAATACCAGCCGCCACCCGGCGTGATCTCCACGACGGTCTGCGTCGGCTTCACGCCGAAGAACGCGAGCGTTTCCTTCGGATGGCGGTAGATGTCGCGCGCGGTGTTCTTGGGATCGCGCCAGTCGCCCTTCAGCGCGGTATCCAGCGCTGCGGCATCGGTGGCGGACGGTGCTTGCGCGGCATCGGCGGCCTTGGCCGGGGACGCGGCGAACAGCGGTTGCGATGCGGCGAGTGCGGCCACGAGCGCCAGGGACAGCGGAATGCGGGTCGTCATGCGTCAGCCCTCCAGAAAGGTGCGCGGAGCCTAGCACGCGGCATGTTCAGGCCGTATGGCCGTCGTCGCGCCGCGGGCACGCTTCATCGCATTCGTGCGCGCCATCGTTAGACTGCCCGGCATCGGCCGCTCGGAGACATGGCATGACCACCCACGACACCCTCCAGAACACCCGCATCGTCCTGGCGGCACGGCCGCGCGGCGAGCCGGCCGCCGACGACTTCCGCCTCGAGCACGCGCCGCTGCCGGTGCCCGCCGACGGCCAGGTGCTGCTGCGCAACCGCTACCTGTCGCTGGACCCGTACATGCGCGGCCGGATGAACGCGGGCCGCTCGTACGCCAAGCCGGTGGAGATCGGCGAGGTGATGGACGGCGGCACGGTCTCCGAAGTGATCGTCTCGCGCCATCCCGATCTGCAGCCGGGCGACCTCGTGCTCGCGCATGGCGGCTGGCAGACCCATGCGCTCGCAGCCGGCGGCACGCTGAAGCGCAAGCTGGACACACGCGTAGCGCCGCTCACCACGGCGCTCGGCGTTTACGGCATGCCGGGCTTCACCGCATATGTCGGCCTGCACGAGATCGGCAAACCGCAGCCCGGCGAGACCGTCGTGGTGGCGGCCGCCAGCGGCCCGGTGGGCGCGACCGTCGGCCAGATCGCGAAGCTGCAGGGTGCGCGTGCGGTCGGCATCGCCGGCGGCGAAGCCAAGCGCGCCTACCTGCGCGATGCGCTCGGCTTCGACGTCGCGCTCGACCATCGCGCGCCGGATTTCGCCGACCAGCTCCGCGCCGCCAGTCCGGACGGCATCGATGTGTATTTCGAGAACGTCGGCGGCGCCGTGTTCGATGCCGTGCTGCCGCTGCTCAACGACTTCGCCCGTATCCCGGTCTGCGGCCTGGTGGCGCACTACAACGACACGTCGCTACCGTCCGGGCCGGACCGGATGCCGCTGCTGATGAGCCAGATCCTGACCCGTCACCTCACCTTGCGCGGCTTCATCCAGCACGACTTCATCACGCTGTACCCGCAATTCCTGAGGGAGATGGGTGGCTGGCTGGCCGACGGGAAGATCCGCTACCGCGAAGATCTGGTCGAAGGCCTGGAAAACGCCCCACGCGCGCTGATCGGCCTGCTGCGAGGGGAGAACTTCGGCAAGGTGGTGGTGAAGCTCTGAGCAATGCCCCTTGCCTCAAGCGGAGGCGGGCACCGGCAGGGTGACGTTCATCAGGGTGGGATCGTCGGGATCCAGCTTCACCGCGAAGCCGAGGCTTTCGCACATCGCGAGCATCGTGCGGTTCTCTCGCAGCACCTGGCCTTCGATGACCTTCAGGCCCTGCCACTGCGCGTACTCGATCATGATCTGCATCAGCTTCCAGCCGATGCCGTGGCCCTTGAGGTCCGAGCGCACGAGGATGCCGTACTCGCCCTTCTCGTAGTTGGCATCCGCATGCAGGCGCACCGCACCGAGCATCTCGTGCGTGCCGGGGTGCACGGCGACCAGCGCGATCGAGCGCGCGTAGTCGAGCTGGGTCAGGCGCGCGATGAATTCGTGGCTGAAGTGGCGCACCGACTGGAAGAAGCGCAGGCGCAGGTCCTCGTCGGTGATGTGGGTGAAGAATTCGCGGAACATCGCGTCGTCCTCAGGCCGCACCGGGCGCACGAGGGCGGGCTGGCCATCGGCCAGTTCGATCTGCCGCTCCCACTCGGTCGGATACGGGAAGATCGCGAAGCGCGGATGCCCGCGACCCTTGTGCAGCGCGCGCCCACGCGCCACGGCGATGCGCGCGTCCACCGCGACCACGCCGTCGCGGTCGGCGAGCAGCGGGTTGATGTCGAGTTGCTGGATTTCGGGAATGTCCGCGGCGAGTTGTGCCAGCTTCACCAGCACAAGCGCGACCGCGCGCTCGTCGGCGGCCGGCACGTCGCGGTAGGCCTTCAGCACGCGCGAGACCCGCGTGCGCGCGATCAGTTCGTGGGCCAGGCGCAGGTCCAGCGGCGGCAGGGCGACGGCCTGGTCGTTGATCACCTCGACCGCGGTCCCGCCGCGACCGAAGGCGATGACCGGGCCGAACACCGGATCGTCGGCGATGCCGGCGATCAGTTCGCGTGCTTTTGGCCGCAAGATGGTCGGCTGCACCAGCACGCCTTCGATGCGCGCCTCGGGACGGCGTTCGCGCGCGCGCTGCAGGATGCCTGCGGCGGCTTCGCGCACGGCGTGCGCGTTCGGCAGGTTGAGCCGTACCCCGTCCACGTCGGACTTGTGCGGAATGTCGGGCGACAGGATCTTCACCGCCACCGTCCTGCCTTCGGCCAGCAGCGGCGCCGCGATCCGCGCGGCGTCTTCCGCGTCGGTCGCGCGCCAGAGCGGCGCCATCGGGATGCCGTAGGCAGCGAGCAGCTGCGTGGTGGCGAGCGGATCCAGCCAGGCCTGGCCGGCATCCAGCGCGGTCTCGACCAGCGCGCGCGCCATCGCCACGTCCGGACTGAAATCTTCCGGCAGGCTCGGCGGCGTTTCCATCAGCGCCGCTTGCACCTCGCGATGGCGGACCAGGTGCATGAAGCCGGCGACCGCGTCCGATTCGTTCGGATAACGCGGTACGTGCGCGGCATCGAGCACGGCTTCGGCCTGCGGATCATTGCCCAGCCACACGGTGAAGACCGGTTTGCGCGACGAGGCGGCTGTGCCGGTACCCAGCACGCCGACCACGGCGTCGGCGGCCTCCGCGGAGGACGACAGCACGGTGGGCACGTTGACGGCCAGCAGCGCGTCGTTCTCGGGGTCCGCCAGCAGCGCCTCGATCGTCGCGGCATAGCGCTCGGCGTCGATGTCGGTCAGCAGGTCCACCGGATTGGTGCGCGACCAGCCCACCGGCAGGATGCGATCGAGCGCATCGCGCGTGGCGTCGGACAGTGTCGCCAGCGTGCCGCCCTGTTCGTGCAGATGGTCCACCGACAGCGCACCGACGCCGCCACCGTTGGTGAGGATCGCCAGCCGTCGCCCGTGGAAGGGGCGTACCTGTCCCAGCGTGCGCGCGGCGGCGAACAACTCATGCAGCGAGCGCACGCGCAGCAGGCCGGCGCGACGGAAGGCGGCGCCGTACACCGCGTTGGGCTTGGCGAGGTTCTGCGTGTGCGTGCTGCCCGCCGGCGTGGGCCGTGCCGTCACGCCATGGCCCGACTTCACCACGACCACCGGCTTGGTGCGCGCGGCGGCGCGTGCGGCGGACATGAACTTGCGCGCATCGCGGATCGTTTCCACGTACAGCAGGATCGCGCGCGTGCGGTGGTCGGTGGCGAAGTAGTCCAGCAGGTCGGCGAAGTCGACGTCCAGCGCATCGCCCAGCGAGACGACGGCGGAAAAGCCTACCGGCTGGCTCATGCTCCATTCCACCAGGCCTCCGGAAATCGCACCGGACTGGGAAATCAGCGCCAGGTCGCCGGCTTTCGGGAAGCGGCTGGCGAGGCTGGCGTTGAGTCGCGCGTGCGGCGCGATCACGCCCAGGCAATTCGGGCCCAGCACGCGCAGGCCTTTCTCGCGCGTCAATGCCTCCAGCTGCGCGGCGGGCGAGCCGGGGCCGCTGCCCATCGCGGCCGTCAGCACGACCACGGCGGCCGCGCCTTTCTCGGCCGCTTCAGCGGCGAGTTGCGGCACCGTCGCCGCCGGCGTGGCGATCACCACCAGGTCCGGTATCCAGGGCAGATCGCGGAGGTGACGGACGGTGGTCACGCCGTCCATCGGCGAGGGGTGCTTGTTGACCAGCCCGATGGGGCCGCTGAAGCCCGCGCCGAGCAGGTTCTCCACCACCGCGCGGCCGACCGAACGCGGGCGCGACTGGCTGCCGACCACCGCGACGGCGCGTGGGCGGAAGATCGAGTCGAGGCGGTAGGTGCTCATGGCGGGGCGACGGTCTCCTCGTGACGGTTAGGGTAACGCGATGCCGGTTGCGACGGCATGCGCCGCGTCATGCGAGCCTGAGCGCATCGGGATAGGGCGGAGTATCCGGGTAGTCGCCGTCGGCGAGATGCGACTGAAGGTCGCGCCACCAGTCTGCGCGGAACAGCTCGCCATGCGCGGCCTTCAATGCGCGGGCCTGCGCGTCGGGCAGGCCGAGGAACTGCGGGAAACGTTCGGGGAACACGTCGCCGGCGTCCACGTGGAACCACGGCGCATCGGCCATCTGCTCCTCATATGTCGTCGCCTGCGGCCAGTCGCGGAAGCGGCAGTCGGTGACCAGGCGCAGTTCGTCGTAGTCGTAGAAGACCACGCGCCCATGCCGCGACACGCCGAAGTTCTTCAGCAGCATGTCGCCGGGGAAGATGTTGTTGCGCGCCATGTCGCGGATGGCCTGGCCGTATTCGAGCGCGGCGGCGCGCGCGGCCTCGGCCTTCTGCTCGCGCAGGTACAGGTTGAGCGGTCGCAACCGGCGCTGCACGTAGCACAGGTGGATGACCAGGTCGTCGCCGTCCTCGGTGAGGCTCTGCCCGCAGCGCTCGCGCAGTTCCTCCAGCAGCGCGGGCGCGAAGCGCGCGCGCGGGAAGCGCAGGAACCGGAACGCCTGGGTGTCCAGCAGCCGGCCGACGCGGTCCAGGTGGAAGACCAGGTCGTACTTGTCCTCCACGTCCTGCCGGCTCATCGCCTTGGGGTAGGCGAAGCGGTCGCGGATCACCTTGAAGACCAGCGGGTAGCTGGGCAGGGTGAACACCGCCATCACCATGCCGGGGGTGCCTTCCGCATGCACGAGCTGTTCGTCGGGGTGCGCGGCGAAGTGGTGGAAGAAGGTGCGGTAGCGTTCGGTCTTGCCCTGCTTGGCACGGCCGAGCACGGTGTAGATCTCGTCGATCGGCTTGCCCGGCAGCAGCGAGCGCAGGAACACCACCGCATCGCCCACCGTCGCCAGGTCGGTATGGAAGTAGCTGCGCGAGGTGCCGAACAGGTGCGCCACGTCGGCCCGGTGGGTCAGCACGGCTTCCGCCTTCAGGCGGCCGCCATCGTTGACCAGTGCGATCACGCACGGCGAGAACCGGTGCTCCCCGAACACGCGGCCGACCAGGTAGGCACGCCGCTCGCGATAGAACACGGTATCCAGCAGTTCGATGCCGCGCACCGGGTGCGCGCCCCAGTGCGCGAGGTCGTCCTGCAGCCGCACCGCGATGGCGGCGGCGCAGCGGGTGCGGTGCGCATAGGGCACGTCGAAGCCGTAGTCGGCCAGCACGCGCGCGAAGGTGTCGGTCGGCCGCTGCTCCGACACCGCATAACTGTGGCGCGCCACGGGGTGGGTGATCGCGTCGGTGGGCTCGACGTCGAGCGCGACGAATTCCAGCGCCGGATCCACGCCGCGGATGCGGAAGAAGCGCCGGCTGAGGGTGTTGTAAAAGGTCTTGTAGAGCTCGCGGTCGATCTGTCCGGCGATCAGCGCCTCGAACGCCGTGCGCGCGGCGATCCAGAGCGTGCGGTCGTGGGCCTGGCCCAGCAGCGCCGATTGCAGGCGCAGCGCGCATTCGGCGATGCACTGGTCGTAGAGTTCGATGCGCTCGACGGCATCGGCGCGCGCCAACGTCCAATCCTGCGTTTCGAAGCGGACCTTCGCCCGTTGCGTGATCTCGGCGAACCGTGCGTGGTAGTCCGCGAAGGCGTCGTGGACGAGACGGGCGATGGCGTCGGCGGTGACCATGCGCGCGATGTTAGCCGGCGCGCGCTGGAGTCATCGCTCCACCGCGACGCCGGCCTGCTCCAGCAGCCAGCTGCGCACCTTGCCGAAGCCGGGATGGCCCAGGCTCCGCTCGGGATAGACCAGGTAGTGCGCGAAGTCGGCCTGCAGCCGCTTCTTCGTCAGCGCCACCAGCCGGCCGGCCTTCACCAGCGGCTCGGCGAGCGTCCAGCGGGCGAGCGCCACGCCCACGCCCTGTGCGGCGGCCTGGTGCAGGGTTTCGGTGTCGTCGAACTGCGTCACGTAGCGCGCCGGCGGCTGCCCACCGAAATGGTCGAACCAGTCCTTCCAGCGGTTGGCCGGATCGCCGAGCAGCGGCAGCCTGGCCATCTGGTCCGGTGCGGGCCGGCCGTGCTGCTTGAGCAGCGCGGGACTGGCGACCGGGGTGATCCATTCGTGGAAGAGGAACTCGGCGTGCACGTTCGGCCAGCGTCCACCCCCGAGCCGCAGTGCGAGATCCACCGGTTCGCGCTCGAAGTCCACCACGTGGGTGCTCGACTGCAGGTTGAGCCCCAGTTCCGGATGCTGGGCCAGGAAGGCCGGCAGCCGCGGCACCAGCCACGCCGTGGCCATCGACGGGATCAGGCTGAGCGTGACCGTGTGGTCGTTGCGCAGCGTGGCGCGGCGCAACGCGTGCTCGATGGTGTCGAGCGGGCCGGAGATCGTATCGAACAGCCGCTGGCCGTCCGGCGTGAGCTCCACGCCCCGGGGGCCCCGCACCAGCAGCTTGTGGCCGAGCCGCTGTTCCAGCAGCCGCATGCGGTGGCTCAACGCGCTGACGGTGAGGTGCATCGCCTCGGCGGCGCGGGTCAGGTTGCGCAGCCGCGCGGCCGTGACGAAGGCGTCCACCTGGTCCAGCGGCAGTCGGCTCATCTTGAATCCACCTCAAGGCTGGGTTGCGCAGCTTTCGCTTTTTCGGCGCCGATCATGCGCCTACCTTGGGAGTCCTTCAAGCCGGATGCCGGCGCCACGGAGCAATCCCATGCAAACCGAAACCAAGAAGCAGTGGTGGCAGCAGCTGGGTGGAATGAGCCAGGGCATGCTGTTCCTGCAGGGCCATGTCGTCCATCCCGTCGAGGCGGCGACAACGCAGGAAGCGCGCCAGCACCACGTGCACGACGCGGCGGGCCAGGCGAGGCATCAGCGCGCGGTGCACCGGCTGGGCGCACGGCGCCTCCGGGTGATCGTTGCGTTGCTGTCCGCCGAGCGGCCTACGCCCTGACGCGCGCGTTCCCGCATCCCGGGGCGCGACGGCGTCCGTCGTAGCGCCTACGGCTGGACGGCAACAGGCGTGATGGAGGCCGGAAACACAACGCCCGGCGCGAGGCCGGGCGTCGGATGCGGCAGGAGGTGCGTCGAGGTCAGGCCGACAGCGTCGCCAGTGCGTCGTTGAAGGTCTTGCTGGGACGCATCGCCGCGGCGGTCTTCGCGATGTCGGGGTGGTAGTAGCCGCCGATATCCAGCGCCTTGCCCTGCGCACCGTTCAACTCGCCGATGATCGTGGCTTCGTTGTCGGCCAGCGCCTTCGCCAGCGGCGCGAACTTCGCCTTCAGTTCGGCGTTCTCGTCCTGCGCGGCCAGCGCCTGCGCCCAGTACAGGGCCAGGTAAAAGTGGCTGCCACGGTTGTCGAGTTCGCCAACCTTGCGCGCGGGCGAGCGGTTCTCGTCGAGGATGCGGCCGTTGGCCACGTCCAGCGCGTTGGCCAGCACCTTCGCTGGCGTGTTGAGGTAGCGCTGGCCCAGGTGCTCCAGCGAGGCCGCCAGCGCGAGGAACTCGCCCAGCGAATCCCAGCGCAGGTAATCCTCTTCCAGGAACTGCTGCACGTGCTTCGGCGCGGACCCGCCGGCGCCGGTCTCGAACAGGCCGCCACCGGCCATCAGCGGCACGATCGACAGCATTTTCGCGCTGGTGCCCAGCTCCATGATCGGGAACAGGTCGGTCAGGTAGTCGCGCAGCACGTTGCCGGTCACCGAGATGGTGTCCTCGCCCTTGCGGGTGCGCTCCAGCGACACCTTCATCGCCTCGACCGGCGGCAGGATGCGGATGTCCAGCGCGTCGATGGTGTAGTCCTTCAGGTACTGCTCGACCTTGGCGATCACCTGCGCGTCGTGCGCGCGGGCCTTGTCCAGCCAGAAGATCGCCGGCGTCTTGCTCAGGCGCGCGCGGCCCACGGCCAGCTTCACCCAATCCTGGATCGGCGCGTCCTTGGTCTGACACATGCGCCAGATATCGCCCGCCTCCACCTTCGACTCGAACACGACCTTGCCGGCGTCGTCGCTGACGCGCACGGTGCCGTCGGTCGGGATCTGGAAGGTCTTGTCGTGGCTGCCGTACTCCTCGGCCTTCTGCGCCATCAGGCCGACGTTGGGCACGCTGCCCATCGTGGCCGGGTCGAACGCGCCATGCGCGCGGCAGTCGTCGATGACGGCCTGGTAGATGCCGGCATAGCAACGGTCCGGGATGACGGCCTTGGTGTCCTGCAGCTTGCCTTCGGCGTTCCACATCTTGCCGGAGTCGCGGATCATCGCCGGCATCGAGGCGTCGACGATCACGTCGCTGGGCACGTGCAGGTTGGTGATGCCCTTGTCGGAATTCACCATCGCCACGGCCGCACTGTCGGCATAGACGGCCTGCAGGTCGGCCTTGATCGTTTCCTGCTGGTCCGCCGGCAGCGCGCCCAGGCGGCCGTAGAGGTCGCCGATGCCGTTGTTGGCGTCGAAGCCGATCTGATCCAGCACGGCGGCATGTTTGGCCAGCGCGGCCTTGTAGAACTCGTTGACGACCACGCCGAACATGATCGGGTCGGAGACCTTCATCATCGTGGCCTTGAGGTGCAGCGAGAACAGCACGCCCTTGGCCTTGGCATCGGCGATCTCGGCGGCGACGAACGTAGCCAGCGCCTTGCGGCTCATCGAGGCGGCGTCGACGATCTCGCCGGCCTTCACCTTCACCTTGTCCTTGAGCACGGTGACGGTCCCGTCGGCGGCGACCAGCTCGATCTTCAGCGCCCCGTCGGCGGCCAGCGTGGCGGACTGCTCGCTGCCGAAGAAATCACCGGCGGTCATGTGCGCCACGTGCGATTTCGAGTCCGCGCTCCACGCGCCCATGCGGTGCGGGTGCTTGCGGGCGAAGTTCTTGACCGACAGCGGTGCACGGCGGTCGGAATTGCCTTCGCGCAGCACCGGGTTCACCGCGCTGCCCTTGACCTTGTCGTAGCGCGCCTTGGCGTCCTTTTCCTTCTCGTCCTTCGGCTCGTCCGGGTAGTCCGGCAGCGGGTAGCCCTGGGCCTGCAGCTCCTTGATGGCGGCCTTCAGCTGCGGCACCGAGGCGCTGATGTTGGGCAGCTTGATGATGTTGGCTTCCGGCTGCGTCGCCAGCCGGCCCAGCTCGGCCAGGTCGTCGTTGATCTTCTGCGCGTCGGCCAGGTATTCGGGGAACTGCGACAGGAGGCGGCCGGCCAGCGAGATGTCGCGGGTTTCCACGGCGATGCCGGCGGGGGCGGTGAACGCCTCGACGATCGGCAGCAGCGACTGGGTGGCGAGGAACGGGGCTTCGTCGGTGAGGGTGTAGATGATGCGGGGCGTATCCGACATGGGGATCAGGACTCTCGACAAGGGGCGATGGGGGAACTCAGCGCGCCATTGTCGCGTGTCGCCGCACGCAGGGCAAAACGAGGGGGTATGGATGCCGCCGGGGTGTCCCGGGACACGCCAGGCGCACGGACGGTTGCGGGTCGAACCGTCAGGCGCGTCTTCCGGACAAAAAAAGCGGGCGTGGATCGCTCCACGCCCGAGCTTGCCCCACACACGTGGGAGAGAGACTTTTCCTGCCGATTACTTGACTTCGATTTCCTGCGTCATGCCCACCGGCTGGCCGTTCAAGGTCACGTCGACCTTGTACTTGCCGGCGGGCCAGTCGGTCGCCTTGGTGAACTCGACGTTGGTGGTGTCCACGCCGCCCGCGACGACATTCGCCGTCTGCTGGCCGGCCACCTGGCCGTCCTGATACGTCAGCTTGGCATCGATCGCGGCGTTGGCCGGGGTCGCGGCGTCAGTCTTCACCGACACGATGATCTTGTCCTTCACGCCGAAGCTGCTGACGGCCGCGACGGACTTGTCGGCAGCGGCGGTGTTGCCGACCGTCACGCTGGTCGCGCTGACCGGGGCCGGTGCGGGTTCGACCGGGGCCGGTGCAGGCGCAGGCTCCACGACCGCCGGCGGCGCGGCAACGGGTTCTTCCTTCTTCTTGCAGCCGACCAGGGCAACGGTGCCGACGAGCGCGGCGGCCAGGGCGTAGGAGATGCGGTTCTGCTTCATGGGTTCGGTCCTTGTGGATGAAGTGGAGGGGCGATCAGGCGTCGGCGGGCTTCGGCGGCAGCTTGATCACCTGCCCCGGGAAGATGCGGTCCGGATCTTCGATGACGTCGCGGTTCGCTTCGAAGATCTGCTTCCAGGCATTGGCGCTGCCGTAGTGCGCCTTGGCGATCTTGGAGAGCGTGTCGCCCTTCTCGATGGTGTAGCTCTGCTCACCGATGATTTCGGCAGTGCTGTCTACGCGCGCGGTGACGTCGGAAAAATCCGCAGCCTTTTCGGCCGTCGAGTCCACCTTCGCGGTGACGTCCGAAAAGTCGGCCTTCTTCTCTGTGCTCATTGCAACCACCCTTCCTGGCGGGCTGTGGGATGAGCGCAAGCGTTGCACGCGCGTTGTTAAGAAACCATAGCGCGCGCGTGAAATCGCCTCAATTGTTAGATGAGCAACATTACTGTCGTATATCGCGCTTCATGAGCGGGACATTCATGTCGCCGGTGGCGCGCCACGGATTGATGTCCAGGCCGCCTCTCCGGGTGTAGCGGGCCTCCACCGACAGCGAGGCCGGGCGGCAGTGCGCGAGCACGTCGTGGAAGATGCGTTCGACGCATTGTTCGTGAAACTCCGCATGGTCGCGGAAGCTCACCAGGTAGCGCAGCAGTTCGACCCGGTCGATGCGCGGGCCGCGGTAGCGGATAACCACCGTCGCCCAGTCCGGCTGGCCGGTGACCGGGCAGTTGGACTTCAGCAGTTCGGACGAGAGGACCTCGTCGACCTGCTCCTCCGGATCGGCAGCCAGGAACTCGGCGCGCGGCGGCCCGTAATGGTCGATCTCCACGTCCAGCCCATCGAGCGATTCGCCCTCCGGCGCCTCCGCCATCGGCGGCAGGCCGAACGCGACGCCCACGTCCGCGCCGGCGCGCGCCGACAGGTCGGTGACGATGCGCTCCAGCACCGCGGCATCGCTGTTGAAGCGGGTGCTGTTGAGCGAGTTGAGGTAGAGCTTGAGCGACTTGGATTCGATCAGGCACGGCGACGTGCACGGCACCGTCAGTGTGGCGGTGGCCACGCGCGGCTTGCCGCGGGCGTCCAGCCAGCTCAGTTCGTACGCATGCCAGCGGTCGTGGCCGACGAACGGCAGGGTGTCGGCGGCGATGCCGATCTCATCGCGCGCGCCCTGGCGCGGGATGGGAAACAGCAAAGTGGGGTCGTACTGCGTCGGGTACGCGACCTCGCGACCGAGCGAGGAATCCTGGGGAGTGCTCATGCCGCCATTCTACGGACGGCGCCTAAAGCGGCGGTGTATAACTCGCCCGTCTCCAACGAGGACGCGACGATGAAGCGATGGATGGCTGCCGGTTTGTGCGTGCTGCTGTCGGCCTGCGCCAGTGGACCGGCCGCCGGCGGACCCCCGTCCGAGACCCTGCCGGACGATGGCATCGTCCGCCCCGAGGGCAAGGCGCCGGTCGAGATGCGCATCGGCCAGGTACTGGAGATCGCCCTGACGGCCAATGCCAGCACCGGCTACCAATGGGAATTCACCGAGGACGGAGCGCCCGTCCTGTCGCGCACCACCGGTCCCGCCACGCCGCCGCCGATGGACACGCAGCCGCCGATGCCCGGTGCGTCCTCGATCGCGCGCTGGTGGTTCCGTGCGGACAAGGCGGGCAAGACCACCGTGCGGATGGTCTACCGGAGGCCGTGGGAGACGGTGCCGCCGGTGGAAGTGGTGGAGTACGAGGTCGACGTCCGCTGACGCGCAAGGCAAAGTGAAGCCTCCCCCACAGGCCAGGGAGGCCGCCATGAAACACACCGCGTCCTGCCTGCTGCTGTCGATGATGGTGGCAGGCCCGGTGATCGCACAGACGCCGCCGCCCACCCGCGAGACGCCTCCCGTCGCACCCGCGTCGCCAGGGGTGCCGGCTCCGGTCGTCGCGCCGGTGCGCGATCCCGTCTACGCCGCCTGCCTCGCCGATCTGCGCACCGTGGCCGAAAAGCAGGGCGTCACGCCGGCCAGCTTCGATGCCTACACGCAGGGCCTCGCCGCCGACATGAGCGTGATGGACCTGCTGGATGCGCAACCCGAATTCACCACGCCGCTGTGGGACTACCTGGCGGCGCTGGTGGACGAGCAGCGCGTCGCCGATGGCCAGGCGATGCTGGCCACCCATCGCGACCTGCTGGACAGGGTGGCGCTGGCGTACGGCGTGGACGCCGCCACCGTGGTCGCGGTGTGGGGCGTGGAAAGCGACTACGGGCGCGTGTTCGGCAAGCGGCCGTTGCTGGTGTCGTTGTCGACACTCTCCTGCTTCGGCCGGCGGCAGGCGTTCTTCCGCGGCGAGTTCCTCACCACGCTGAAGCTGCTGCAGGCCGGCGACATCCGCGCCGAAGGCTTGACCGGCTCCTGGGCGGGCGCCTTCGGCCACACGCAGTTCATGCCCAGCACCTATGAGCGCATCGCCGTCGACTTCGATGCCGACGGGCGGCGCAACCTCATCGACAGCATTCCCGATGCCTTGGCCTCCACCGCGAACTACCTGGTGAAATCCGGCTGGCGCACGGGCGAGCCCTGGGGCTACGAAGTGACGCTGCCGCCGGGCTTCGATGTCGGACAGGCCGGGCGCACCAGTCGCAAGCCGCTGACCCAGTGGATCGCGCAAGGCATCGCCCGCGTCGATGGGCAGCCGCTGTCCGTCGACGATCGCAATGCCGCGGTGCTGGTGCCGACCGGCTTCACCGGCCCCGCCTTCCTCGTATTCAAGAACTACGACGCGATCTATTCGTACAACGCGGCCGAAAGCTATGCGCTGGCGATCGCGTTGCTGGCCGATCGCCTGCGCGGTGGTGCCGGCCTGATCACCGCGTGGCCCACCGACGATCCGGGCCTCGGCCGACCGCAGCGACGCGAACTGCAGACGCTGCTCCTCGCGCGTGGACACGCGATCGGCGCTGCGGACGGCATGATCGGGACGCAAACCCGACGCGCGATCGTCGTCGAACAGCAACGCCTGGGCCTGCAACCCGCGGACGGTCGCGCGGGTGCGAAAATACTCGCCGCGTTGAAGGCGGAAGGGCCACCCGTCGCGCCGCCGGAGCCCCGCAAGCCGTGAGTGCACTTCCCGAAGGCGTGACCCGAGAGACCTGGCAGGGCATCGACGTGCTGCAGGTGGAGACGCCATTCTCCACCGCACGCGTGAGCCTGCAGGGCGGGCAGGTGCTCTCGTTCGTGCCGGCCGGCTCGGACGACCTGCTCTGGCTGTCGCCGACAAGCGCGATGCCGCCGAACGCGATCCGCGGTGGCGTGCCGGTGTGCTGGCCCTACTTCGGCCGCCAGGGGCAGCCTGATGGCGTGCCGCAACACGGTCACGCGCGCACGTCGCGCTGGCCGCTGACGGACGCGAAGCGCGAAGCCGACGGCAGTGTCGTGCTCAAGCTGGCGTTGCCGCTGCGCGATGGCGTGCCGCTGGAGCTGGTCCAGACCGTGCACGTCGGTCGCGATCTGCGCCAAAGCCTGGATACCGTGCACCGCGGCGAGTCCGCGGTCACGCTGACCCAGGCGCTGCACACCTACTTCCGGGTCGCCGATGCGACGCAGGTGCGAGTCACCGGGCTGGATGGCCTGCGCTATGCCGACAAGTTCGACGGTGGCACGCATATGCACGCCGGCGACTGGACACTGCACGATCCACGCGATCCCGGCCGCAGCGACCGCATCTACACCGGCACCGGCCATCGGTTCGACCTGGTCGATCCGGCCGGCGGCCGACGCATCCGCCTGGACACCTTCGGCAGCCGTTCGCTGGTGGTGTGGAATCCGGGTGAGGCCGGTGCCGCCGCCATCGCGGACCTGCCCGACGACGGTTGGCGGAGCTTCGTCTGCCTGGAAGCCGCCAACGCCGGCGAGGATGCGATCGAACTGGAACCGGGCCAACGCCACCGGCTGAGCCACGTGATCTCCGCAGCTCCGTTGTAGGAGCGATGTCAGTCGCGACCGTACGCTTGCCGCCTTGATGGCGCCGGTAGCGTGGTGGTGAGTCGAGGCCGCGGCCATCGAACACCAAGGGCCGTCGTGGTGCGCGGTCGCGACTGACGCCGCTCCTACAGGGGGGGCGGGCCCGCCGGCGATGCCCTACACTTGCGCACCTTTTCGCCGGTCCCGCTCCGTGAACGCCGAAGCTCCCGCACACGCCGGCCGTCGCGCCGCCTTGGTCTTCATCTTCGTCACGGTGCTGATCGACATCCTGTCGTTCGGCGTGATCATTCCGGTCCTGCCGGGCCTGGTCCGGCAGTTCACCGGCGGCGATTTCGTGGAGGCCGCCTGGTGGGTCGGCACGTTCGGCATGCTGTTCGCCGCCATCCAGTTCGTCTGCACGCCGATCCAGGGCGCGCTATCCGACCGCTTCGGGCGCCGGCCGGTCATCCTGCTGTCGTGCCTGGGCCTGGGCATCGACTTCGTGCTGATGGCGCTGGCACAGTCGCTGCCATGGCTGCTGGTCGCCCGCATCTTCTCCGGCGTGTTCTCGGCGAGCTTCACCACCGCCAATGCCTACATCGCGGACATCACCGCGCCGGAGAAGCGCGCACAGGCGTTCGGCATGATCGGGGCGGCGTTCGGCGTGGGCTTCATCATCGGTCCGATCATCGGCGGGCAGCTCGGCGCCATCGACCTGCGGCTGCCCTTCTGGTTCGCGGCCGGACTCGCGCTGCTGAACTTCCTGTACGGCTGGTTCGTGCTGCCTGAGTCGTTGCCGAAGGAGCGCCGCACGCCGACGTTCGATTGGTCGCATGCCAATCCGATCGGCTCGATGGCGCTGCTGAAGCGTTACCCGCAGGTGTTCGGCCTGGCGGCGGTGGTGCTGATCGCCAACCTCGCGCACTACGTCTATCCCAGCGTGTTCGTCCTCTTCGCGGAGTACCAATACCGCTGGAACGAACAGCAGGTGGCATGGGTACTGGCGGCGGTCGGTGTCTGCAGCGTGATCGTGCAGGCCGGGCTTGTCGGCCGCGTCGTGCCGAAGTTCGGCGAGCGGCGCACGCTGCTGTTCGGCTTGGCCTGCGGCGTGCTCGGCTTCTGCATCTACGGCATGGCCGACCTGGGCTGGATGTTCCTGATCGGCTTGCCGATCAGCGCGCTGTGGGGCCTCGCGGGTCCGGCCACGCAGGCATTGATCACGCAGCAGGTCGGGGCCGACGTGCAAGGCCGCGTGCAGGGCGCGCTGATGAGCTTGGTCAGCCTGGCCGGCATCGTGGGGCCGATGATGTTCGCGGGCACGTTCGCCCTGTTCATCGGGAAGACCGCGCCCGCGCATCTGCCCGGCGCGCCGTGGCTGCTGGCGGCGCTGCTGCTGGCCATTGGATGGCTGGTGGGCTGGCGATTCGCGAGATCGCCTGCATCGGCACGCTGAAAAGAAGAAGGCCGCCCTCGGGCGGCCTTCTTCGTTGCGCAGCATGCGCGATGGATCAGTCGTTCTCGACGTGGATGATCTCGCCGGTGTTGGCGGCCAGGTGGATCTCGACGTCGTTGCCGTCGGCGCGCTCGGCCTCGGCCTTCCACACGCCGTCGTCGAAGTCGACGTCATGGATCTTGGAGTAACCCGCGGCGGCCAGCTTGGCCTTGACGTCGTTCTCGCTGAGGTTGGACACCAGCTTCTCGGCCACGATGTCGCCGCTGGCCGGGTTGATGCGCACGTCGACACGCTCGCCGTTGGCGCTGGTCGCATCCGTCTCCCACTGGCCATCCTCGAAGTCGAGGTCGTCGATGTTCGTGTAGCCCTTTTCGGTGAGGAGCGCGCGCACCTGCGGCTCCTTCAGCGCGTCCTTGCCGGCCGTCGGGGCAGGCGCCTGCGCGAAAGCAGCGCCCGACAACGCAGCGAGGGCGGCGAGGGTGAGCAGGCGATGGCGGTTGCGAACAGTCATGGGAGTCTCCTGTGAGGGTGGTGGGCCGATCCTGCCCACGCCTCCATCACCCGCAAGTGAATCCGCGCCCTCGAAACTGAACACTCCACGCCGTGTTCACCTGCATGAGCCGTACGCGAATGGGGACTACGTGCGCCGCAGCACCAGCAGTGTCACCACGCCCGCCAGCAAGCCCCAGAACGCCGATCCGATGCCCGCGAGCGACAGGCCCGATGCGGTCACCAGGAACGTCACCAGCGCCGGTTCGCGCTCCGCTTCCTCGCGCAATGCCGCGGCGAGACTGTTGCCGATGGTGCCGAGCAGGGCGATGCCGGCGATCGCGAGGATCAGCTCCTTCGGGAACGCGGCGAACAATGCGGCCACCGTGGCGCCGAACAGCCCCACGATCAGATAGAACACGCCGGCCGCGATGGCCGCGACGTACCGGCGCGCGGCGTCCTCGTGCGCCTCGCGGCCCATGCAGATCGCGGCGGTGATCGCCGCCAGGTTGAGCGCGAACGCGCCGAACGGCGCCAGCACCAGGTTGACCGCGCCGGTCCAGCCGACGACGGGAGAGATCGGGATCGGATATCCCGATGCGCGGATCACCGCCACGCCCGGCACGTTCTGCGAGGCCATCGTCACGATGAAGAGAGGCAGGGCGATGCCGATGACGGCGGCGAACGAGAACGTCGGCGTCGTGAAGATCGGCTTCGCCAATTGCAACGTCAGGCCATCCACGCGCAGCAAGCCGAGCGCACCGGCGATCGCGATGCCGACCAGCAGCGTCAGGATCACCGCGTAGCGTGGCAGCAGCCGGCGCGCGAGCAGGTACACGGCGAACATCGTCAGCACCATGCCCAGCTGCGTCTTCATCGACGCGAACGCCTCGATGCCGAAGCGCAGCAGCACGCCTGCCAGCATGCCGGAAGCCAGCGAGACGGGGATGCGGCTGATCATCCGCTCGAAGAAGCCGGAGAAGCCGGACACCACGATCAGCAGCGCCGACAGCAGGAACGCGCCGATCGCATCCGACAACGGCAGGCCGGCCGCGCTGCTGATCAACATCGCGGCGCCCGGGGTCGACCACGCGGTCACCACCGGCATGCGGTAGCGCAGCGACAGGCCGATGCAGGTCAGGCCCATGCCCAGGCCGAGCGCCCACATCCACGAACTGATTTCCTCCGGCGACGCGCCCAGCGACTGCGCCGCCTGGAACACGATCACCGCCGAACTGGCGAAACCGACCAGCACGGTGACGAAGCCGGCGGCGATGGCGGAGAGGGAGAGGTCTTTGAGGAGGTGGCGGGATGGGATGGGGTTCATGCGGTCATCTGTGCTGTGGGAGCGACGTCAGTCGCGAACGCTTTCTCACCGAGTCTCGATCGCACTCAACGTCGGCCTCAATCTTTCACCTGTGCTTTCGCGACTGACGTCGCTCCCACAAAGGCGAGGCGCTTGCCGACCGCCTCGCACCAGCGCTTCGCCACCGCCAGCGACGTCGTGCACACGGCCTCGTCGGTGACCGTGGTGACCGCGCGCTCCAGCAGCTGGATGTCCGCCTCGTGCTGGCGCGCCACGTGCGGGTCCTCGAAGAAGATCACGCGTTGGCAGCGGTGCTCGAGCACGCGGTCCGCGATCTGCGCGTCGCCACCGAGCGGACCGCTCTGGAAACGCTCCACCCACGGGACGTCCTGCGGCCAGCCGCGGCTCCACGCCAGTTCGTTGAGGCGCAGGCCGGTCGTGCCGGTCGCCATGCGGTGGGCAAAACGGGAGAGCACGTCGAAATGGGTATCGGCGAAGGCCAGCATCTCGGGCTTCATCGCATCGTGCGCGATCAGCGCCAGCGTCTGCGATTCCAGCGCATGGAAGTGGTCCGCACCACGGTCGGGTGCGAAGCCGGCGTGGATGCGCTCCATCTCGACCCAGTCGCGCGCCGAAGCCACCGTCGACAGGAACGGCTTGCCGTGGATCACGCACTGGCGCTTCAGCGCGGTGGCTTCGGGAAAGATCGAGGACGGATCGACGGGATCGATGAAGTAGATCGCACCGTCCAGGCTGCGCTCCGCGCCTTCCAGGCCGACGACTTCCGCCACCAGCTTCATCAGCCCGCCATCGCGGCCGTACGGATAGCGTTTGAGTCCGTCGTAGCCGCGGAGCATGCCAGCGGCGGCGATCGCGTCGTGGGTGCGGCCGACCGCATGCAAGGCCAGCTGCAGGTCGCGGATGCCGGGCTCGCAGGCGCGCAGCCAGCGGAACAGCGCCGCGTCCTCGGTATGGTGGTGCAGACGGTTGGCGGCCAGGCCCAGGCGCATGCGGCGACGTCGTTGAGAGGGACCGCGTCAGTCTAAGCCAAGCTCCGCGGGGCGTGCAGGATCAGGCAAGGACACGCCGGAATTCGGCATTGTCCGTAACAGGGAGCCACCTAGAATGGCCAGCCCAATCCCCCGACCGGAGAATCCCATGAGTGCTGCTCACGGTTATGCGGCGCAGAGCGCCGACCAGCCCCTGACCGCGTTCGCTTTCGAGCGGCGCGAACCCGGCCCGCACGACGTGCGCATCGAAATCCTGTATTGCGGCGTCTGCCATTCGGACCTGCATACCGCGCGCAACGAATGGCACAACACGCTGTATCCGTCGGTGCCGGGCCACGAGATCGTCGGCCGCGTCAGTGCGATCGGCAATGCGGTGAAGGGCTTCAAGGTCGGCGACCTGGCCGGCATCGGCTGCATCGTCGACAGCTGCCGCGAGTGCGCTTCCTGCCGCGCAGGTGACGAACAGTACTGCGAGACCGGCTTCACCGGCACCTACAACGGGTCCATCTTCGGCGGCACCGAGAACACGTACGGTGGTTACTCGGACCAGATCGTCGTCGACGAGAAGTACGTGCTGCACATCACCCACGACGAAGACCAGCTGGCCGCCGTGGCACCGCTGCTGTGCGCCGGCATCACCACGTACTCGCCGCTGGCGCACTGGAAGGTCGGTCCGGGCAGCAAGGTGGGCGTGGTCGGCCTGGGCGGGCTGGGCCACATGGCGGTGAAGATCGCCAAGGCGATGGGTGCGTACGTCGTCCTTTTCACCACCTCGGAGAACAAGCGCGAGGACGCGCTCCGCCTGGGTGCCTCGGAGGTGGTGGTCTCGCGCGATCCGGATCAGATGGCGGCGCAGGCGGCCAAGCTCGATTTCATCATCAACACGGTGGCCGCGCCGCACGACCTGGATGCCTTGCTCAACACCCTCGCGCGCGACGGCACCATGGTGCTGGTGGGGGCGCCGGCCACGCCGCATCCGTCGCCGAACGTGTTCGGCCTGATGCTCAAGCGCCGATCGCTGGCAGGCTCGGCGATCGGCGGCATCCGCGAGACCCAGGAGATGCTGGAGTTCTGCGCCAGGCACGGCATCGTGTCGGACATCGAGATGATCCGGATGGATGCGATCAACGATGCTTACGAGCGCATGCTGAAGGGCGACGTGAAGTACCGCTTCGTCATCGACATGGCGACGCTGAAGGCCTGATCGCCCTCTGCAGAGCCGAGCTTGCTCGGCTCTGCATCATTTCAAGGGCAAGAGCAGCGGAGCAAGCTCCGCTCTACGAGAGCAGGGTGACGATGCTGCCCGCCGCGTCGCGCCCTTCGGCGACCGCGGTGACCACCAGGTCGGCGCCGCGCACGGCGTCGCCGCCGGCGAACAGCTTCGGGTGGGTGGTCTGGAACGGCAGGCGGTCGCCGCCACCGGCGACGATGCGGCCGTTCGGCGTGCCTTCCACGCCGACTTCGGCCAGCCATGCCGGCACCGTCGGCGAGAAACCGAACGCGATGATCACCACGTCCGCGTCCAGCACCGATTCGCTGCCTTCGATCGCCACCGCACTCTGGCGGCCGCGTTCGTCGGGCTCGCCGAGTTTCGTCTCCACCACCTGCACGCCGGCGACGGTGCCGTCCTCGCCCGCGACGACGCCGAGTGGTTGGCGGTTGAACAGGAAGCGCACCCCTTCCTCGCGGGCGTTGGCGACTTCGCGTGCGGAACCGGGCATGTTCGCCTCATCGCGACGGTAGGCACAGGTGACCTTGGCCGCGCCCAGGCGGATCGCGCTGCGCACGCAGTCCATGCCGGTATCGCCGCCACCGAGCACGACGACGCGCTTGCCGTGCAGGTCGGGCAGTTGCAGCTTGTCTTCCCAGCCGGCGATCGCGCGGCCCCACGGATCGTTGCCGCTGACGATGCGGCCGTTCTGGACCAGGAAGGGCAGGGCCGGCAGCACGCCGTCCAGGTCCTGGCCGGGCAGGCCGCCGTCGGTGTAGCGGTACGCGCCAGTGCCGAGGAAGACCGCGTCGTAGTCCTCAAGCAGTTGCGCGAGGGTCACGTCGCGACCGACTTCCACGCCCAGACGGAATTCCACGCCCATGCCTTCCAGCACCTCGCGGCGGGTGGCGATGACGCTCTTGTCGAGCTTGAAGCTGGGAATGCCGAACTGCAGCAGTCCGCCGATCTGCTCGTAGCGGTCGTAGACCACGGCCTGGATGCCGGCACGCGCCAGCCGGTCGGCGCAGCCGAGGCCGGCCGGGCCCGCGCCGATCACGGCCACGCGCTTGCCGGTCGGCTGCACGTCGCTCAGATCCGGCCGCCAGCCCTTGGCCAACGCGGTGTCGACGATGTACTTCTCGACCGCGCCGATGGTGACCGCACCGAATTCCTCCAGGGTGCAGCTGCCTTCGCACAGGCGGTCCTGCGGGCAGACGCGGCCGCAGACTTCCGGCAACGGGTTGGTCGAATGGCAGAGCGCGGCGGCTTCTTCGATGCGGTTCTCCTGCACCAGTTGCAGCCACTGCGGGATCGCGTTGTGCACCGGGCACTTCCAGCTGCAATAGGGATTGCCGCAGTCGAGGCAACGACCGGCCTGGTACTGCGCTTCCTCCTTGCCGAACTTGCCGTACAGCTCGCCCCAATCGCCGCCCGTGCGCAGTTCCAGCGGAATGCGCTGCGGCATCGTCCGCGGCAGATCGAGGAACTGGAATACCTGCTTCTTGCTCATGCCGCTCGCCTCAAGGTTTCGTTCAACGAGTCGATGCTCGCGGCCTTCGGCTTCACCAGCCAGAACTTGCCCACGTAGTCGCGGAACTCGTCGAGGATCTGCTGCGCCCAGATGCTGCCGGTCAGTTCGCGGTGGCGGCTGATCAGCGTGTGCAGGTGCTGGCGGTGGCTCTCGAAGCCTTCCGGGCTGATCCGGTGGATGTCGATGAGCTCGTGGTTGTAGCGGTCCACGAAATCGCGGTCCAGGTCGAGCACGTAGGCCAGGCCACCGGTGAAGCCGGCGCCGAAGTTCAGGCCCACCTTGCCCAGCACCAGCACGATGCCGTCGGTCATGTACTCGCAGCAGTGGTCGCCCGCCCCTTCGATCACGGCCAGCGCGCCGGAGTTGCGCACGCCGAAGCGCTCACCCGCGCGACCGGCCGCGAACAACTCGCCGCCGGTGGCGCCGTACAGGCAGGTGTTGCCGATGATCGGCGTGTTGCGCGCCTCGAAGCGCGCACCGCGCGGCGGACGCACCACCAGGCGGCCGCCGGCCATGCCCTTGCCGACGTAGTCGTTGGCTTCGCCTTCCAGTTCCATCTGCAGGCCGCCGGCGTTGAACGCGCCGAAGCTCTGCCCGGCGGTGCCGCGGAAGCGCAGGGTCAGCGGCGCATCGGCCATGCCCTGGTTGCCGTGCTGGCGTGCGATGGCGCCGGACAGGCGGGTGCCGATGCTGCGGTCGGTGTTGTGGATCAGGAAGCGGTGGTCACCACCGCTCTTCTTGCGGATCGGTTCCGCCAGCAAGCCGTCGAGTTGCGTGGCGAGGCTGTCCGGCGATTCGTACAGGCGTTGCGCGGCGCAGCTGCTGCTGTCGAACTGCGCACCCTTCAGCAGGCGCGACAGGTCGACGTTCACGCCCTCGCGCGGCGACACGTCCAGCTGCTGCAGCAGGTCGGTGCGGCCGACGATCTCGTCGAGCGAACGCGCGCCCAGGTACGACAGCCACTGCCGCACTTCCTCGGACAGCAGGCGGAAGAAGTTCTCCACGCGCTCCGGCAGGCCGGTGAAGTACTGCGTGCGCAGGCGCTCGTCCTGGGTGGCCACGCCGGTGGCGCAGTTGTTGAGGTGGCAGATGCGCAGGTACTTGCAGCCGAGCACGATCATCGGGCCGGTGCCGAAGCCGAAGCTGTCGGCGCCGAGCAGCGCGGCCTTGACCACGTCCAGGCCGGTCTTCAGGCCGCCGTCGGTCTGCAGCACGGTGCGGTCGCGCAGCTGGTTCACGACCAGCGCGTGGTGCGCTTCGGCGACGCCGAGTTCCCACGGCACGCCGGCATAGCGGATCGAGCTCACCGGACTGGCGCCGGTGCCGCCATCGTGGCCGGAGATGGTGATGAGGTCCGCGCCTGCCTTCACCACGCCGGCGGCGATCGTGCCCACGCCCGCGTGGCTGACCAGCTTCACCGACACCAGCGCGGTCGGGTTGATCTGCTTAAGGTCGTAGATCAGCTGGGCGAGGTCTTCGATCGAATAGATGTCGTGGTGCGGCGGCGGCGAGATCAGGCCGATGCCGGGCTTGGCGTAGCGCAGGCGCGCGATCAGCTCGTTGACCTTGTGGCCCGGCAGCTGGCCGCCTTCGCCGGGCTTGGCGCCCTGCGCGACCTTGATCTGCAGCACTTCTGCGTTGACCAGGTATTCCGGTGTCACGCCGAAGCGGCCGGACGCGACCTGCTTGATCTTGCTGCGCTTCTCCGTGCCGTAGCGCGCAGGGTCTTCGCCGCCTTCGCCGGAGTTGCTGCGGCCGCCGAGGCGGTTCATCGCGATGGCGAGCGCTTCGTGCGCCTCGGGCGACAGCGCACCCAGCGAGATCGCCGCGGTGTCGAAACGGCGCAGCAGGTCGGTCGCATCGGCCACCTCGTCCAGCGGCGTCGGTGTCTCGGCCTTCTTCAACTGCAGCAGGTCGCGCAGCGCCGACGGCGGCCGCGAGTTCACCGCGTCCGCATAGGCCTGCCAGTCGCGGGCGTCGCCGGTGCGCGTCGCGCGCTGCAGCGTCATCACCACGTCCGGGTTGTACATGTGGTACTCGCCGCCGTGCACGTACTTCAGCAGGCCACCGACTTCGGGCGATTCGCGGTCGTTCCAGGCGCGCGCGTCCAACTGGCGCGCCTCCAGGTCGAGGCGCTCGAAGCCCACGCCGCCGATCCGCGACGGCGTCTCGGCGAAGCACAGGTCGACCACGTCCGGATCCAGGCCGACGATCTCGAACAACTGCGCACCGCGATAGCTGCTGATCGTGCAGATGCCCATCTTCGAGATGATCTTCGACAGGCCCTTGTAGATGCCCTTGCGGTAGCTGCGGCCGATCTGCGTCTGCTCGCCGCCCTTCTTGATCTGCAGAATCCCGCGCCGGCCCAGGTCGAACAGCGTCTGGTACGCCAGGTACGGATACACCGCAGTGGCGCCCACGCCGATCAGGCAGGCCATGTGGTGCGGATCGCGCGCGGTGCCGGTTTCGACGATCAGGTTGGCGTCGCAGCGCAGGCCGACGCGGCAGAGATGATGGTGCACCGCGCCGGTGGCGAGTAGCGCGTGCGCCATCGGCCGGCCCGGCTGCGGGTAGCGGTCGGACAGCAGCAGCATGACGTCGCCGTCGCGCGCCGCCTGTTCGGCCTCGCGGCAGATCCGCTCCAGGCCGGCCTTCAGGCCTTCCTCGTGCGAATAGGACAGATCGATCAGACGATTCTTCTCGACGTACTGCGGCATCTTCAGCAGCTGCCGCAGCTTGCGCTGGCTCAGTACCGGCGAGTTGAGGATGACGTGGTTCACCGTCTCCGGCCCGGCGTGGAAGATGTTGGTCTCCCGGCCCAGTTGGGTGGTCAGCGACATCACGCAGTCTTCGCGCAGCGGATCGATCGGCGGGTTGGTGACCTGCGCGAACGCCTGGCGGAAGTAGTCGTACAGCGGACGCGTCTGCCGGCTGAGCACGGCCATCGGCGTGTCGTCGCCCATCGAGCCGGTGGCTTCCTGCTCGGTCTCGGCGAGCGGGCGCAGCACCTGCTCCACTTCCTCGGTCGAGAGCTGGAACAGCTTGTGGTAGCCGCGCAGCGTGCGTTCGTCGAACGGTTCTTCGACCAGCGACGGATCGATCAACTCGGTCTGCAGGTAGGTGACGCCCTGATGCAGCCACTGCTTGTACGGCGCGCGGCCGCGGTTGATGCGATCCACCGCCTCGCTATCGAGCAGGTCGCCGCGGCGCAGGTCGATGGCCATCATTTCGCCGGGGCCCAGCTTGCCCTTGCGGGTCACGCGTTCGGCGGGCACTTCCCACACGCCCGCTTCGCTGGCGACGATGAAATGGCGGTCGCTGGTCAGCATCCAGCGCGCGGGGCGCAGGCCGTTGCGGTCGAGGGTGCACGCCGCGTAGCGCGCGTCCATCGACACGATGCCAGCCGGACCGTCCCACGGCTCGGTGTTGAGGCCGTAGAACTCGTAGAAGGCGGCCAGGTCGGCGTCCTTGAATTCCAGCGACTGCGTGGCCGGCGGCACCAGGATGCGCAGCGCCTGGATCAGCTCCATGCCGCCGGCGACCAGCAGCTCCAGCATGTTGTCCAGGCTCTGCGAATCGGAGCCGTGCATCGAGATGACCGGGTCGAACTCGCCGATGTCGAAGCGCGGCGTCTTCCACACCTTGCTGCGCGCTTGTGCCCAGCGACGGTTGCCCTCGATCGTGTTGATCTCGCCGTTGTGCGCCAGCAGGCGGAACGGGTGCGCCAGCGGCCAGCGCGGCAGCGTGTTGGTGGAGAAGCGCTGGTGGAAGACCACCGCGCTGCTGGCCAGCTCGTTGCGCTGCAGGTCCGGGTAGAACGTCGCCAGCTTGTCCGGCAGCACCATGCCCTTGTAGCCGATGGCGTGCGGCGACAGCGTGACCACGTAGAAGTCGGGCACCGACGCGCGCAGCTGCTGTTCGCTGCGGCGGCGGGCGAGGAACAGCGCCAGCGCGAACGCCTCGTCCTTCTGGCCGTCGCCGGCCTCGACGTAGAGCTGTTCGATGCGCGGCAGGGTGTCCTTGGCCAGCTGGCCGCACACCGCGTCGTTGGTCGGCGGCACGCGCCAGCCCTTCACTGCCACGCCGGTGCGGAACAGTTCCGCCTCCAGGGTGGCGCGGCACTGCGCGGCCAGCGCGTCGTCGTGCGGCAGGAACACCAGGCCGGAAGCGAAGCGCTCGCCCAGCGCGATGCCGGATTCGGCGGCCAGCGCGCGCAGGAAGGCGTCCGGTTTGCGGATCAGCAGGCCGCAGCCGTCGCCGGTGAGGCCATCGGCGGCGACGCCGCCGCGATGGGTCATGCGCGAGAGCGCGGCAATGGCGGTATCGACGAGCGCGCGCGAGGGCTGGTCGTCGAGCTGCGCGATCATGCCGAAACCGCAGGCGTCGCGTTCGTCATTGGGGTCGTAGAGACCCTGGTCAGAGCCGCCTTGGCGATTGCGAGGGGCCATGTCTTGCCTCAAACCGGAGTGACGGCGACACCGTGCCCTGCCCGCGCAGCGGCACTTCGAAATGTCACCGGAAATCCGACTAGACCATAGATGCTGCGACGCCGCAACAACACCTCTGGCGCACCACTTATTGGTTGCAAAGGCAACTTTTCGCGCGGCAAAAACGCGTGCGTCAGGTAACAAAAAAACGCCCGCGCTGCCGCGGGCGTTTCAGGGTGCTGCGGTGTCTTCGCGAAGCCTCAGCCGCAGTTGACGGAGGCGACCGCGCCCTTCTCGTCGAGGATGATGTTCAGGCGATTCGGATTGAAGTCCATCGTCGCGGCGTCGCCCGGCTTCAGCGCGCGCACGGCCTCGGACTTGCTGTCGTTCTTCGCCTGTTCGATGTCCTTCTCGGCCGGCGTCCTGCCGATGATCCACTGCGCCTGGGTGTCGTCGCACGTGCCCGCGAGCTCGGCCGGCGCGGGTTCGGCGGCGGGCGGCGTGGCGGCTTCGCTTGCGGCGGCCTGGGACTGTTCGGCGGCGGCGGTCTGTTCGTCGGTGTCGGGCGACGAGCAGGCGGCCAGCGAGAGGGTCAGCAGCAGGGCGGGGATCGCCGTTCGGATCATGCGTAACTCCGGAAGATGAGATGAAGGAGAGGATTACGCACCGGACATTCGAGAGTCGTTAATCGGCCGCGGTGCGCCGGCGTTCCAGCCACCAGAGCAGGGCGGTCGCGGACAGCCAGGCGAGGAACCACGGCCATGCCGGCCCCCGCGCCCCTTCGGTGGCGGGCTGGGGCGGCTCGGGCGGGGTCACCCGCGTGGCGCGTTGCAGGGTCTGCGCGCGCACGTCGGCGCGATGCAGCGACGGGGCATCGTCGCCCGCGCGGACGAAAAAGGGCGTCGCGCTTCCGCCCGTCCTCAGGTGATGCCAGCCCGCGGTCCGCGGCCAGAAGCCGGCGCAGCGTGCGCGCGTTGCCGGATCGTGCTGCACCCGTGCGGCGGTGCCATCGGGCGCGATGATGCGGGCCACGTCGACGATGCCGCACAGGGAGGCACGTTCGCCGACGCGCGCACCCTCGGGCACCGCAACCGATCCCTGCGCGCCCACGCGCGCCAGCGTGGCGAAGGCCCGCGACCACAGCCCCGCATGCAGGTCGGGATGGCCTGCCAGCACCAGCGTGTAGGTGTCGCCGGGCGTCCACAGGCCGACGCGGCCCCGGCCCATCGCATGCCACCACGCGACCGGCACGCCGCCGGCGTCGCGCAGCAGCGGCACCTGGTCGCCCATCGGCATCCGCGCCATCCGGCGCGTCAGGACCGGCACGCCACCGGGCACGGCATCGGCGTCCACCGGCAGGTCGGCGGTACCCGCGCCCCGTCGCGCGCGCCAGGCGTCGTCGTCCGGTGCGGGACGCGGCAGGCGGAACTCGGCCTCGTCATTGCCGACGGACGACAGGCCCAGCGTGCGTTGCAAGGGAAGCGGCAGCGGCCCATCCGCGCGCACCAGCACGCCCAACCCCTCGCGCACCGCGGCGCCCAGCACGGCGCGCTGCCCTTCGCCGAGCCCCGCGGCACTCCGGGCGTCCAGCACCACCAGGTCGAAGCGGCGCAGGGTATCGGCGGTCATGGGCAATGGCGCGTCGCCCAGTTGGATGCCACCACCCAGGCTGACCTGGAGATGCAGCGGAATGCCCACATCCATCGCCCAGCGGCGCAGGTACTTGCCTTCGGCGTTCGGCGCACCCGCGAGCACCCACACGCGCGGCGGCGGCGCCGGTTCCGTCCACACCGGCAACGACACGGTAGCGGCGACCGCGCCGCCCGCGTCCTGCACGTCGATCCGGAACAGCGCGGGGCCGGGCAGGCGGGCGACGCCGCCCAGACGGAAACGGCCCTGCGCATCCACCGGTCCGGCATCGATGCGCTGGCCCGCGGGATCGCGCAGCACGGCCGTCGCCCGCGGTACCGCGTTCACGCGGCCGCTCGCGACGAACGTGTCGCCGGGGGCGACGACATCCACCGCGGCCACTTCGACGAAGCCGCGTGGCAGGGCGCCGGGCGAGAACACGACATGCCGACCGCCCAGCGCATCGCGGTCGCGCGCTTCCAGTCCGTCGCCGACGACATGCAGCGTGCGCACGCCGGGATGCCGGCGCAATGCGGTCCCCAGGTCGGGCACGCGTTCGACGCCGGTGGAGGCGGGCGCCTCAGGCAGCGCGACGCGGGGTTGGCCCTGCAGCGCGACAGGCAGGGCGACCTGCCCGGCGTTCGCCGTGATCACGACCAGGGTGCCGGCGGTGGACGCCTGGCGTGGCGGCAGCAGGGTGAAGTACAGCAGCAGCGCGCAGACCGGCTGCAGTGCACACAGCAGCAGGAAGCGCGTGAGAGGCCCGCGCAGCCCGGGCGCTGCGGCACGGCGACGCAAGATCAGTCGCGTCCCGGCGAGCAGCACGCCGAGGGCGAGCAGGCCGGCCAGCAGCAGGGGCAGGGAAGCGTGCAGATTCATCGCGCGGGCTCCTGCTGCAGGGCATCGAGGTACCGGCGGCCGGCGTCATCCGGTGCGCTGCGGCGCGGTACCCGCGCTGGCGGTTGGGGCGAGGCCGACCACAGCATTGCGCGCAGGCGTGCACGGCAGGAGGCGCACGCCGGATCGCCACGGACTTCGTCGATGGCGGCGAACAGGTCCAGCGCATCCGGCACGCGCGCCTCGTTCGTGTGCAGCCACGCCTGCAAGGCATCCAGGTCCGCCACGTCCGCCGGCGCACCGTCATCGGCCAGCGCGCGCCATGCGCGTGCGGGCGCCGCATCCGCATCGTCGGGCATCGGGGCTAGCGGGCCGAGCGCGCGGGAAGCGATGCCCTTGCGGTCGCCGCCCATCCGGCGCGTCTCGTCGATCGGCGGCAGCTCCGGCCCGACGCGCGCCAGGTAGATGCGCGTGGCCTGCTGCACCTGCTTGATGTACTCCAGCGCCTTGTAGGCGAACGGCAGGGCGCGGTCCGGCTGGCCCTGGCGCAGGTGCAGTTCCGACTGCCACATCTGGTCCAGCGCCTTCTTCAGCGTGGCACGCGTCTCGGGGTCGAGCAGCGTCGCCGCTTCGGCGTGGTCGTGGGTATGGCCGTAGGCTTCGAGCACGTCGGCTTCGCGGCCGAACCCCGTGCCGGTCGCCGATGTCGCATGGTCGTGGTCGTCCTGCGCGGCGGGCGTTTCGCTCGCGTGGTCGTGCCCGTCGTCGTCCGCGTGGTCGTCATCGGTGTCGCTGGTCGGGGGCGGCTGCGGTTCGCCTTCGGCTTCCTCACCGAGGAACTGGCCGTAACGCAGGCGCAGGATGCGCTGGTCCACGCCGATCCCGTCCGACCGCGTGACGAACGTGTCCGCGGCGAGACCGCGTTTCTGCTTCTGCAGCGCTTCGGCGTCGATGATGATCTGGCGCTGGCTGCGGAAGTACGCCGGCATCACCTTCTTCACCAGCCCTTCCAGCCCCGTGCTTTCCTGGCCGAGGTCCGCCGGCCAACGCAGGATCAAGCCGGGGCTTTGCGCGGTCTGCGGCGAGGGCGCACGCGTATCGTGCACCGTCAGCTGCGCAATCAGGTCGTCGCCCACGGCCATGCCGAGCGCCTTCAGATCGAGCGAGGCGGCGAAGCGGCGCGCGGTCGCCGGGCCGGTGCCGTGCAGCGTCATCACCTGTTCCTTGAACGCGATGTTTTCGCCGCTGCCCTGCGCCAGCGTCAGTTTCAGCGTGGCCTTCGAGGCGACGCCGTAATCGTCGCGCGCCTCGAAGGCCAAGGCCCAGCGCGTCTGTCCGACCGCCACCAGGCTGAGGCCGCGGTCGGGGGCCAGCACCTTCACCTGCGGCACGCGGTCGGGTACCGCATCGAGCCGGCGCAACTTCGCGGGCGGTTGCGTTTCGGTGCCGGCGGCGACGACGCGATACAGCGTGGACTTCACCAGCACGTGCGTGGCCTGCCAGATGTCGCCGTCGCGGACCAGGGCGATGCGCTGACCGTCGTGGAAGACGAGATCCGCCCGCGTCGGTTGCGGCACGAAACGCAGCGTCCAGGCCAGGCGCGAACCGGCAGGCGCTTTCGCATCCAGCGTGGCCTCGTCGCGCGGCGATTGTCCCGTGTAGGCCGGCGGCGCCACGTGCAGCCGCTGCGCGATGAGGCGCGGCACGCCGGGAACGACGGGGGTGTCCTCGTCCGCGGGTGCCAGCGTGCCGGGATCCGATGTGCGTGCCGGCCACAGGGCGGCGGCAGCGACCACCACGGCGGCGGCGAGCCACATGGCCACGATGCGGGGCCACGGCCAGGGTGCACGCAGGTCGGGAGCGGGCTGGGTGCGCAGCCGTTCGCGGATGCGCGCCTGCTGCAGGTGCTGCAGCGGGGTCAGGGTGGCGGGTGGCGCAAGCAGCAGGTCGCTGCTGTCGTCGAGATCCCTGCGCTGCGCGTCCAGCTGGCGCACCAGCCAGGCGGTATCGAAGGCGCGCGACCGCCGCCAGGCGAGCGCGGCCAACACCGCGATGCCAGCCAGGGCCACGATGAGGGCGGGCGCGGGCGATGCGATACGCCACAGCACGCCACCCACGGCGACAGGCATCGCCACGCCCAACAGCAGCTGGCCGATGCCGGCGTGGCGCCTGGCTTGGGCAAGGCGATCGAAGGCCGAGCGCGTCATGGCGCCACGCTCCGCGTCCGTCGTGTCGCCATCCAGCGTTCGATCAGCGCGAGCAGTGCGATCAGGAGTGCGAGCCAGGGCTGCAGGTCGCGTGGCGCGACCGGATAGGACGCGCCGCCACCGACCGGGGCATAGTCGGCAGCCGACACGCGTGACGGTGCGTCCGCCGGCGGGTCGAACAGCGCACGCAATTGATGCGGGAAATCCGCGTCGACCAACACCGGCATGGCATCCGGCCGCAACGGCCGGGTGAAGCGCATTACCCGACCGCGGCCATGCGCCGTGGCTTCGACGAGCGGCGTGCCGTCGGCATCGCGCCACGCCACCGAGGTCATCGCGACACCGTCCAGCGTGGCATCGCTGTCCAGCAGCGCGGTGCCGCCCGCGGCGATCCACTGCATCACCGTCGACGGCACCGGACCGGGAACCTGCCATACCAACGGATGCGTGGGCGCCGGCAGCGGCGCGTCGGGCGTGCCGACCTGCAGCGGCGCGGCGGTCGCGTTCGCCGGTTGCCAGGCGCGGGCCGCGGCGCGCAGGTAGCGCAGGCCGCGTTCATCGCCGGCGGCCTGGCGAACCACGAGGGCGAGCGGCGAAGGCGGGGCCGCGTTCGTCGCCGGCATCGCACCGTCGACGATGTTCCAGGCGACGTCGCGCGACAACGTCGGGCGCTCGGCATCGGCGCCCTGCAGCGTGCTCGGCACCACGACGGTCAACGCCACGCCCGGTGGCAGTTCGGCATCCAGCTGGCGCAGCAGGCTGCCGATGGCAGGCGTGTCGGTAGGTGCGGGTGCGTCCAACGACGGGAAGCCGGGTGCCAGCCAGTGCAGGCGCGTGCGCGGATCGGTGGCCTGCGTCCGCGCGAGGCCGGCGTCGACGCCCGGCACGACGACCTGCCAGGGCCTGTCATCGTCCAGGCCCGACAGCACCGGTCGCGCCAGCCATAGTGCGAGCAGCGCGAGCAGCAGCAACCGCAGCAGCAGCAACGGCCATTCGTCGAAGCGGATGCGATGGCGGGGTTTGGGCTTCTGCCGGAGCCAGCGCAGCGCGGCGAAATCGGTCGGCGTCTGTTCGTGTCGGCGCGCGAGGTGCAGCAGCAACGGCAGCAACAGGGCCGCAAGCGCGGCCAGGCCGGCCGGCAGCAGGAACGCCAGGCTCATGCGTACTCCGCCGCGTCGCGCGCGCCGAACAGCCGGCGCAGCGGCAGGTCCAGCGGTTGGTCGGTGTAGTGGCGCGCGTGGCGGATGCCGGCGGCGTCCAGGCGCGCATCCAACATGCGCAGCGCATCAGCGAAGCGGCGCAGGTAGTCCGCGCGCAGGGCCGCCGCATCGCCCAGCAGCTCCTCGCCGGTTTCGGGATCGCGGAAGCGGTGGCCGCCGGTGTAGGAGAAGTCGCGTTCCTCCGCCGTCAGCAGCTGGATCGCGAGTACCTCGCGCCGTGCGGATGCCAGGCGTTCGGCCAGCGCCGGCATCGCGTCGTCGAACCAGTCGCTCAGCACCAGCACCAGGTCGCCGGCACCGATCCGTTCGAACACCGGACCCAGCCGGTCCTGTACGGGGAACGCGCCATCGGCGCGCAGACCATGCAGTGCCAGCAGCAGCTGGTCGCGCTGGCGCGCGCCATTGCCCGGCGCCACCAGCCGTACGCCCTCGCCGTGCAGCACCAGCAGGCCGAAGCGATCGCCCTGGCGAAGCGCAAGCTCGGCGACGCAGGCCGCCAGGCTGCGCGCAGCGTCGAAACGTGTGCCGCGCACGCCATCGCGCTGCGCCATCGAGGCGGTCGCGTCTAGCACGATCCACACCGTCAGCGGGCTTTCGCGTTCGGCTTCGCGCACGAAGAAACGATCCGAGCGGGCATACAGCTTCCAGTCGATCTGGCGCAGCTCGTCGCCGGGCTCATAGGCGCGGTACTGGGCGAACTCCAGCCCCGCGCCGCGGCTGCGGCTGTGGTGCACGCCGATCCCCTGCGCGCCGATCGCGCGGCGCGCGGTCAGCCGCAGGTCCTTCAACCGGCTGCGGACATCGGCGGGGATCAGGTCGTGCGCCATCGGCAGGGCGGGCTCAGCTGGTGAGCGGCACGCCGCGCAGCAGCGCGGCGATCACGTCGTCCGCGCTGACCTGCTCGGCTTCGGCGGCGAAGGACAGCAACAGGCGATGGCGCATCACCGGCTTGGCCAGGGCGAGGATGTCCTCGCGCGTCGCCGCCAGGCGACCGTGCAGCAGCGCACGCGCCTTCGCGGCCAGCACCAGCGACTGGCCGGCGCGCGGTCCCGCGCCCCAGCGCACGTACTTCCGGATCTCCTCGGGCACGCCGTCGCCGGGCCGGCTCGCGCGCACCAGTCGGGTGATCCAGCGCAGCAGGTCGTCGCTGACATGCACGTCGCGCACGTACCGTTGCAGCACCAGCACGGACTCGCCTTCCATCACCCGCGGCACGTCGCCGCCGGCACGGCCGGTGGTCTGGGCCAGGATGTCGTGCTCTTCCTGCTCGGTCGGATAGTCGACCCGGATGTGCAGCAGGAAGCGATCCAGCTGCGCTTCCGGCAACGGATAGGTACCGGCCTGCTCCAGCGGGTTCTGCGTGGCCAGCACGAAGAACGGCGAAGGCAGCGCATGCGTGGTGCCGGCATAGCTGACGGTGCGTTCCTGCATGGCTTCCAGCAGCGCGGCCTGGGTCTTCGGTGGCGTGCGGTTGAGCTCGTCGGCCAGCAACAGGTTCGTGAAGATCGGACCGGGCTGGAAACGGAAATGGCGATGCCCGGTGCCGTGGTCCTCTTCCAGCAGCTCGGTACCGAGGATGTCGCTGGGCATCAGGTCCGGCGTGAACTGCACGCGGCGGAACTGCAGGTGCAGCGCCTGGCCCAGCGAACGCACCAGCAGCGTCTTGCCGAGCCCGGGCACGCCTTCGAGCAGGCAGTGGCCGCCGGCCAACAAGCCGATCAGCAACTGCTCGACCACGTCCTGCTGGCCGACGATGGCCTGGCCTATGGCGGCACGGAGTTCGCCGAGCTTGGCGAGCTGGTGCTGGAGGTCGGATTCGGTGATGGCGTTCATGCGGGTTCCATGGAGGTCGTAGAGCGGAGCGTGCTCCGCTGCTGTTCTGTTCGTGTCGCGGGGATCGGCGGAGCACGCTCCGCTCTACGGGGAAGGGGCATCATGTCGTCAGCGCGTAGATCACGAGATTGACCGCGAACTTGGTGTTGTCCTCGGCCAGGAAGCGCTTGTTGCGCCAGTCGTAGTCCCACTCGCAACCGTAGTCCTTGTTGCTGTAGAGCACGCCGAGGCGGCCGTTGATCTCGATGCCCTGCAGGTACTCGTGCACCAGGTCGTCGCCCCAGCCGTTGAGTTCGAAGCTGGTGGCCGGCGGGCCGTCGAACTTGAAGAACGAAGAGTAGACGGCGTGCGTGTTCGGCAGCCGCTTCATCGCCTTCGCGCCGAAGATCGACGCCATCTGCGCCTCGAACGACTTGGCGAACAGGCCGTCGATGTCGTGGTTGCAGTCGTCGACGAACACGAAGCCGCCGTTGCGCACGTAGCGCTCGAAATGCCGCCGTTCCACCGGGTTGAACTCGACCAGCTTGTGCCCGGCCAGGTAGCAGAACGGCGCGGCGAGCATGCGCGGGTCGGACAACGCGAGCACGTGCTCCTTCGGGTCCACGCGCAGGCTGGTGTAATCGATCAGCGAGGTGATGAGGTTGGACGGCATCCGCGCGTCCACGTCCCAGTCGCCGGAGTCGTACTTCAGGCGGGTGAACCAGAAGTCGTAGGCGCCGGCAGCGCGTGCGCCGCGCACGGGCCCGGCCAGCAGGGCGCCAGCCAGGCCGCCGGTCATCAGGCGGAGGAACTGCGCGCGCGTGAGGTTCATGGGGGGGTGCCCTCCCGGCGTGCGGGAGGGCGGATCCTCAGGCGCGCTTAGACGGCATCGGACAGCGAGGTGAAGGTGAAGTCGCGCAGCTTCATCGGCGGGATCATCATCACGAAGCTGGACTCGTCGCCGGCCACGCGCACCGGCTTGCCCAGTTCCTCGATGTTGTTGAGCATGATCACCGGCGATTCGTTGAAGCGGAAGTTCTTCACCGGGTGCTTGATCTGCCCGTTCTCGATGTAGAACGTGCCGTCGCGGGTCAGGCCGGTCAGCAGCACGGTCTGCGGGTCGACCATGCGGATGTACCAGGTGCGCGTGACCAGGATGCCCTTCTGGGTGCCGGCGACCAGTTCGGCCGTGGACTTCGTGCCACCGGCCACCAGCAGGTTGCCGGGCGAACCGATCGCGCGCTTGCCCTGCTTCTGCGCCCAGAAGCGCGAGTACTCCAGGTTGGCCACCTTGCCGTTCTCGACGATGGCCATCTTCTCGCGCGGCAGGCCTTCGCCGTCCCACGGCATCACTTCCGCACCGGGGTGCCACGGGTCGGCGCTGATGTTCACGCGCGGGTCGTAGACCTGCTCGCCCAGCTTGTTGCCGCCGCCCTTCTTGGACAGGAAGCTGCGGCCCTCATCGGCCTGGCGCGCGTCGAAGAAGTTCATCATGAAGGAGATCAGGCCCGCGGCCGCGGCCGGCTCCAGGATGACCGTGTACTTGCCCGGCTCCAGCGCCTTGGCTTCAGCCGATTCGCTGGCCTTGCGCATCGCCGTGCGGATGTCGCTGCCGGCCTTGAAGTCGCTGGCGTTGCCGAGGTTGCGGCCGACCCAGCCGGAACCGCGGCCGTCTTCGGTGCGTACCGTGCAGGTGTAGTTGAAGCCGGTCGCGCGCTGGTAGCCGAAGTTGCCCTTGCTGTTGGCGAAGGCGACGAAGCTCTGCCCGTCTTCCAGGAAGCCCGCGGCGATCAGCTTCTCCGCCTTGCAGGGGCCGATCGAATCGGCGGCGACCTGGGCGCGGAACTCCGGTGTGATGGCGGCGGTGGATTCGCTGAAGGTGGCGCTGGCCTTGTAGGTCTGCTTCTCGACGGCCGGCATGAACTCGGGATTCTCCGGGGCCAGGCGGGCGAGGTCTTCGGCGCGGCGGACCACGCGTTCCAGCGCGGCGTCGTCGAACTCGTTGATCGTCGCGATGCCCACGCGCTTGCCGAACGCCACCTGCACGCCCAGGTCGGTGTTGCTGACGATGCCGCTGGTGGAGACGTTGTTCAGGGCGAAGCGGATGTTGCCGTCGACGGAACCGGTGAGGGACGCGGTGCACTCGTCGGCGGTGGAGAGCGCGATGACCTTGTCCAGGATGGCCTTGGCCTGCGCTTCGGTGAGGATGCTCATGTTCTAGGGTCTCCTTGCGCCGATCAGCCGAGCGAGCGGGCGGTGTTGATGACGTTGATGCCGTTGAAGCGCGCGGTGGACGATCCGTGCGAGACCGCGGACACCTGGCCGGGCTGGCCCTTGCCGTCGAAGAACGAGCCGCCGAGGCGGTAGTCGCTCTCGTCGCAGACGGCGGTGCAGGCGTTCCAGAATTCCGGCGTGCGGATCTGGTAGGCCACGTCCTCGATCTGCTGGGTGATCTTGCCGTTCTTGATCTCGTAGAAGAGCTGACCGCCGAACTGCGCGTTGTAGCGCTGCTGGTCGATCGAGAACGAGCCGTCGCCGATGATGTAGATACCGTTCTCGACGTTCTTGACCATGTCGGCCACGGACAGCTTGGTCTTGCCGGCGGCCAGCGAGACGTTGGCCATGCGCTGGAACTGCACGCTGCTCCACGAGTCGGCGTAGCAGCAGCCGTCGGATTCGGTCTTGCCCAGGATGTGGGCCTGGTCGCGGATGGTCTGGTAGTCCACCAGCTTGCCGGCGCTCACCAGGTCCCAGCGCTTGGTCTTCACGCCTTCATCGTCGTAGCCGACCGCGCCCAGGCTACCGGGCTGGGTCTTGTCGGCGAACAGGTTCACCAGCTCGCTGCCGTACTGGAAGCGCTGCTCGCGCTTGTCCAGCGTGGCGAAGCTGGTGCCGGCGTAGTTGGCTTCGTAGCCGAGCACGCGGTCCAGCTCCAGCGGATGGCCGACCGATTCGTGGATGGTCAGCCAGGTGTGCGAGGGATCCAGCACCAGGTCGTACTTGCCCGGCTTCACCGAGGGCGCAGTCAACTTCGCGCGCGCCTGCTTGGCCGCGGCGATGGCGTCTTCCTTCATGTCGTAGGACAGGCCGTAGTTGATCACGCCGTTGGGCGAGGTGAACTTCTGCGCGGCGTCGCCGTCCAGGTACTCGTAGCCCAGGCCCATTGGCGCAGACAGTCCGTCGCGGGTGCGGAACTTGCCGCTGGCCTTGTCGATGGCGGTGACCGTCATCGGCACCCAGATGCGGTGCACGTCCTGGTCGATGAAGGAGCCGTCGGTGCTGGCGAAGTACTTCTGCTCGTTGACCAGGAACATCATCGAGTTGACGAAGTCGGCGCCGGCATTGATCGCCGCGGCGTTGACGCCCAGCAGCAGGTCGACCTTGTCCTTGATCGGCACGTCCATGGCGTTCTTCTTGATCGGCGTCTTCCAGGACACTTCACCGAAGCCCGGCGCCTTGGCCAGCTGCACCGGCGCGGTCTGGGTCTTGCTGTTGGCCTTGGCGATCGCGGCGGCCTGGCGCGCGGCGGCGGCGACGCCGTCGGCGGTCAACGTGTTGGTGGCCGCGAAGCCCCAGGCGCCGTTGGCGATCACGCGGATGCCGGCACCGGTGGACTCGGTGTTCACCACGTTCTGCACCTTGTCCTCGCGGGTGATCACGAACTGGCGCAGGTAGCGGCCGATGCGCACGTCGCAGTACGTCGCGCCGGCCTGCTTGGCCGCAGCGAGCGCGGCATCGGCGAGGCGCTTCTTGAAGGCGACGTCGAGGGTGGACTGGAGTTGCTCGGCGGCGATCGCCTTGCCGAGGAAGGACGGCACCATCAGGCCGCCCAGGCTGAGGCCGGTCATGGCCAGGAAGTCACGACGTTGCAAGGCAATTCTCCACCGGTTGGGCCTGCCGGAGGGCAGGCGGGGCACTGCGACGGAAGCATTCCGGCCCGCGTCTTCACCGCCGCGCAGGTCGTCCCGGATTCTTGCGCCCGCGTGGAGACAGCGTCAAATGACTTTCGGCATGGGTGGCGTGGTCCGTTGCCGGAAAACGCCACCGGACCCGGATCAGCCCAGGCTGCGCGCGGTGTTGATGATGTTGATGCCGTTGAACCGCGTGGTGGCCGAACCGTGCGACACCGCCGACACCTGGCTGGGTTGCCCCTTGCCGTCGAAGAACGATCCGCCGAGACGGAAGTCGCGCGCATCGCAGATGGCCGCGCAGGCGTTCCAGAATTCCGGCGTACGGATCTGGTAGGCCGCATCCTCGACCTGCCGGGTGACCTGGCCGTTCTTGATCTCGAAGTACAGCTGCCCGCCGAACTGCGCGTTGTAGCGCTGCTGGTCGATGGAGTACGAGCCGCGGCCGTGGATGTAGAGGCCGTTCTCGACATCCTTCACCATCTCCGCCACCGTCAGCGGCGCCTTGCCGGGCGCCAGCGACACATTGGCCATGCGCTGGAACTGCACGCTGCTCCACGAATCGGCGTAGCTGCAGCCGTGCGAGGCGTCCTCGCCGAGGATGTGCACCTCGTCGCGGGTCGCCTGGTAGTTCACCAGCACGCCGTCCTTCACCAGGTCCCAGCGCCGCGTCTTCACGCCCTCGTCGTCGAAGCCCACCGCGCCCAGGCTGCGCGGCTCGGTCTTGTCGGCGGTGAAGTTGACGATCGGGCTGCCCCACTGGAAGCGCTGCTCGCGCTTGTCCAGGGTGGCGAAGCTGGTGCCGGCGTAGTTGGCCTCGTAGCCGAGCACGCGGTCCAGCTCCAGCGGGTGGCCGACGTTCTCGTGGATGGTCAGGAACAGGTTGGACGGGTCCAGCACCAGATCGTACTTGCCCGGTTTCACCGAGGGCGCGGTCAGCTTGGCGCGCGCCTGCTTCGCGGCCGCGACGATGTCCTCGCGCAGGTCGTACGAGGCGCCGTAGGCGACCACGCCGCCGGGCAGGGCGAACTTGTCGGCCGCGTCGGCATCCAGGTACTCGTAGCCCATGCCCATCGGGGCGGACAGGCCGTCGCGCGTCTTGAACTTGCCGGTGGCCTTGTCCACCACGGTCACCGTGAAAGGCACCCAGATGCGGTGCACGTCCTGGTCGATGAAGGAGCCATCGGTGCTGGCGAAGTACTTCTGTTCGTTGATCACGAACATGCGCGAGGCGGCGAAGCTGGCGCCCGCGGCCAGCGCGGTGGCGTTGGCGTCGAGCAGCAGGCCGACCTTCTCCTTCACCGGCACCGCCATCGCGTTCTTCACGATCGGCGTGCGCCAGGCCACCTCGCCGGCGCCCTGCAGGGGCGCCAGCTGCACGGGCTTGCCCTGGATGCGCGCATTGGCGCGGGCGATCGCCACGGCCTGGCGCGCGGCGGCGGCGACGCCGTCGGGGGTCTGGTCGTTCGTCGCCGCGAATCCCCATGCGCCCTGCGCGATCACGCGTACGCCGACGCCGGAGGATTCGGTGTTGACCACGTTCTGTACCTTGTCCTCGCGGGTGATCAGCGACTGCCGCAGGTAGCGGCCGACGCGCACGTCGCAGTAGCTCGCGCCCGCCGCGGTGGCGGCCGACAGCGCGGCTTCGGCCAGGCGCTTCTTCTTCGCCACGTCGCCCGGTTCGAGCAGGGCCTCGGCGGCGATCACGCGGGTGCCCGGCAGCGCCAGGCCGGCAAACGCCAGGCCGCCGAGGGTCAGGAAGTCGCGTCGCTGCATGCGCATGTCCGGCCGGAGGAAGCACCGGACTGTCGTCGGCGTGCCGCGCAGCGTCAAGTGACGCCGGTCATGGCCCGGTGACGTGGTGCACAATGCGGACCATTCCCCGCAGGAGTCGGCGCGCATGAAATCCCGCCCGGTCGCCAAGCCCGAGTACGACGACGAACAACCGCGCCTGGCGGTGCTGATCGATGCCGACAACGCCCAGCCCGCGGTGATCGGCGGCCTGCTGGAGGAAGTGGCCAAGTACGGCGTGGCCAGCGTGAAGCGGATCTACGGCGACTTCACCAGCACGCGGATGACCCAGTGGAAGCAGGCGCTGCTGAAGCATTCGATCAATCCCGTGCAGCAGTTCGCCTACACCAGCGGCAAGAACGCCACCGACAGCTCGCTGATCATCGATGCGATGGACCTGATGTACACGCGGCGCTTCGATGGCGTGTGCCTGGTCTCCAGTGACAGCGACTTCACCCGCCTGGCCCAGCGCCTGCGCGAAGAAGGCCTCACTGTGTACGGCTTCGGCGAGCGCAAGACGCCGGATGCCTTCGTGCAGGCCTGCGACAAGTTCATCTACGTGGAAGTGCTGCGCAGCGAAGTCGCCGCACAACCGTCGTTGCCGCCGGCGCCGAAGCCGGCGAAGAAGGCCGCCAAGCCCGCCGCCAAGAAACCGGCGGCGCAGGCCGAGCCCACTGCAGCACCCGCCGCGGACGCCGGCCGGCATGAATCGCTGCCGCTGCGGTTGATCCGCCAGGCCATCGAGGAAGCCAGCGACGACCAGGGCTGGGCTTTCCTCGGCAGCGTGGGCAGCTACCTCAACAAGGTGCGCCCGGACTTCGACACGCGCCTGTACGGCCACAAGAAGCTCAGCGACCTGCTGAAGGCGCATCCGCGCCACTTCACCGTGGAAGAGCGCGGTGGCGAGAACGGCGTGAAGCGGATCTACGTGCGTTCGGCGGGCTGATGTCCGCGGAGAAGCCCTTCGCGCCGTCGTGCGAGCGTAACCAAGGCCCGATCCTGGAGGTCCTGCAGCGCCACCTCGGCGATGCGCGGCGCGTCCTCGAAATCGGCAGCGGCACGGGGCAGCACGCGGTGCATTTCGCGGCGGCGATGCCGTGGCTGACCTGGCAGTGCAGCGATCGCGCGGAGTTTCTGCCCGGCATCTCGCTTTGGCTTGAGGATGCGGCGTTGCCGAACACGCCGCCAGCGATCGTGCTGGATGTCGACGGGCCCTGGCCGCGTGCGGCGTTCGATACAGTGTTCACTGCGAACAGCCTGCACATCATGGGCTGGCCGCAGGTGGAGGCGTTCTTCGCCGGGGTCGACGCGGTGCTGGAACCGCGCGGTCTGCTGGTGGTGTACGGCCCCTTCAACTACGGCGGCGAGTTCACTAGCGAGAGCAATCGCGCGTTCGAGCAATGGCTGAAGGACCGCGATCCCGCGTCGGGTATCCGCGATATCGAAGCCGTCGATGCGCTGGCGCGCAGCATCGGCCTGCGCCTGATCGAGGACAACGCCATGCCGGCCAACAACCGCTGCCTCGTCTGGCAGCGGGCGGCCTGACGCTTACGGGATGAAGGTCTGTTCGGGATCGTCGAACGACTTGAACTCCAGCGCGTTGCCCGAGGGATCGAACAGGAACATGGTGACGTGCTGGCCCGGTTTCCCCTTGAGCCGCAGGTGCGGTTCCTCGTGGAACGGAATGCCGGCGGCCTTGAGGCGCATCGCCAGCGCCTCCCATGCGGCGCGGTCCAGATTCATGCCGAAGTGCGGCACCGGCACGGCCTCGCCGTCGAAGCGCCCGTCGTGCAGCGGCTGCCCGTCGCCGCCGATATGCGCGACCAGGTGGTGGCCGAAGAAATCGAAGTCCTGGTAGGACGTGTCGCTGCGTCCCATCGGGCAGCCCATCGTGTGCCCGTAGAATCGCCGCGCCTCGTCCAGGTCGCGCACGGGGAACGCGAGGTGGAACTGGCTGATCGCGGCGGCCACCGCGTTCACGAGGCGACCTCCAGCCGCGGCGCGTGCGCATCGAGGATGTTCTGCCAGAACAGGTTCCACGCGCTGATGCTGCGTTCGTAGCCGCGCGCCAGCTCGGGCAGCACGCTCGGATCCTGGCGCAGGTACTCATCGATGGCGGCACGGGTCAGCTCGCCATGCACGATGTCCTCCTCGCCGGTGTGGATGGTCCAGAACTCCCAATCGATCCGGTCCTCGTTCGCGCGCAGGTAGGGATGCGTGCGCATGTGGTCGAACATCACCGACAGGTAGGTCTGGCACAGGCATTCGCCTCCCATCCCGCGCAGGCCCACGCCGTAGGCAACCGGGTTGCGGGTCATGTCGCGGGTCAGCCCCTGCAGGATGCGCGCGTTCGCCGGCAGCGGATGTTCGATGTCGCGTTCGTCCACGCCGATGCTGGCCAGGAAGCGGTCGTAGACCGTCGGATGTGCGCGCGCCGGATCGCCTTCGCCGAGTTCCTCCGCGAGGATCTGGCCGAGCAGGCTGCGCAGGCCACCGAACGGGAGCCGCGAGACCAGCAGGGCGAGGTCGGTGATGTAGTCGATGGTGAAGAACCGGTACTGCACGCAGAACCCGCGCAGGTCGGCGATGTCGAGGCTGGGAAGGATCCGCATGCGCTGCGCGGCCAGCGCTTCCGTCGCTTCCTTGGCGGCGTCGGCGAAGCGCCAGAATTGCTCCCGGGTCGTGGGTTGTTCTTGCATTGCTCGCTCCTGGGGGTGGGCGCGGCGGACGCGGCGGAAACGCGCGTGCACGCCGTCGTCACGATGATGGAGACGGCTGGCGTGAGTAGAGCGTGCACAGTGCCGATGAAGGGGGCGCCGCACATCCGCTTGCGCGGCACGTGTGCGCCGGGGCTCATGGATGTGAAGAGAAGCGCCGTTCCCATGGCGGTGTGATTGCTAGCATTTGCCCATGACGCGACCGTCCTCCGCCGCCGCGCGCGTATCGCCGCGGGCACGCCCACCGTCGGAGGCGCATGCCGACGACGGTGTCCGGCTGTTGTGGACCAGCGGCTGGGATTCGACGTTCCAGCTGTTGCGCGTGGTGCTGCTGCATCGCCTGCCGGTAACGCCTTATTACCTCGAGGATGCGACGCGCGCCTCCACCGCCACCGAGCTGGACGCGATCGCGCGGATCACTGCGGCCCTGCATGCGCAGTACCCGCATACGCGTGCCCTGTTGCATCCGCTGCGCCGCTTCCGCGTCGCCGACCTGGAGCCCGATGCGGGCATCGTCGACGCCCTGCGCGAGGTGCGGACGCGGATGTACATCGGCAGCCAGTACGCGTGGCTGCCGATGTTCTGCAAGCAGCACGGCGTGGACGGCATCGAGATGAGCGTCCACGTGGACGACAAGGTGCAGGCGCTGCTGTCGTCGCGCGTGGTCGCGTTCCAGCAGGCCGACGCCTACCGCAGCGTGCGCGTGGCGCCGGGCCAGGCGGGCACGCCTGAGCACACACTGTTCCGCTATTTCAGCTTCCCGCTGTTCTCGATCGACAAGCGCGCGATGGAACGGGAAGCGCACCTCGCCGGATGGGGGCCGCTGATGGAGATGACGTGGTTCTGCCATCGGCCGCTGCGCGGCAGGCCCTGCGGGCTCTGCGCGCCCTGCGTCTACACCATCGAGGAGGGGCTCGCCCGACGGGTGCCGCGTACGCGTCGCGTGCTGTCGTTCGTCTACCGGCTGCTCGCGCGGCCGCTCAAGCCGCCGTTGCGCATGGCGTGGACGTCGCTGCGAAGAAGCCGCGCGTAGGCACGCGCGCGCTTGAAAGTAGAAACCCAGCCGAAGCGGGGTTTCCGGTCAGGCGGCCTGCACGATGTGCAGGGCCTTCGGGTTGCGCCAGAGGCCCAGCAGCTCGGCCTCGCGCGCCTTGGCGTCGTGCAGGTGCTTTTCCTTGACGTGACCGTAGCCGCGGATGTGTTCGGGGATGCTGGCGATCTCCACCGCCAGGCCCAGCTTGCCGCCGTCCAGCGCAGCCACGAGCTCGGCGATGGTCCGTTCGTACTCGGCGATCAGCTGGCGCTCGCCCTTGCGTTCGTCGGTGTAGCCGAACACGTCGAAGGCGCCGCCGCGCAGGAAGCGCAGCTTCGCCAGCAGGCCGAAGGCCTTGAACACCCACGGGCCGTATTCCTTCTTCATCAGGCGGCCCTGCGCGTCCTTCTTGGCGAACAGCGGCGGTGCCAGATGGAAGCGCACTTCGAAGTCGCCCTCGAACTGCTGCTCCAGCCGGCGCTGGAACTCGCCGCTGGTGTACAGGCGCGCCACTTCGTACTCGTCCTTGTACGCCATCAGCTTGAAGAAATAGCGGGCCACCGCTTCGGTCAGCGCGGTCGAACCCGGCGCGCGGGTGTTCTCGGCGTTGCGCACCTTCGTCACCAGGTCGGTGTAGCGTGCCGCGTAGGCCACGTCCTGGTACTCGGTGAGGAAGTCCTTGCGGCGCGCGATCAGCTCGTCGAGCGAGCGCGACAGGCGCAGGTCGTCCAGCGGCAGGAAGGCCACGTCGCCGCCCTGCGCGCCGTCTTCGGGCAGGCCGCGCAGTTCGCTTTCGTTGCCCGGGTTGCGCGGCGCGGCGTTGGCGCCCCACTCGGTGCTTTCCCATTCGCCCGGCGGCAGCACCTGCAGGGCGCGCGGGGTGCGCTCGCTCTCGGTCTGCGCATTGCGGATCAGGCCCGCGGCTTCCTGCACGGCCTGCGGATTGACCACCGCCAGCCGGCCCCAGGCGAACGCCGTCTTGTTCATCTCGATGGCGGCGCCGTTGAGCTCCACCGCGCGCATGATCGCGTCGAACGAGATCGGCACCAGGCCCTGCTGCCAGGCGTAGCCGAGCATGAAGAGGTTGCTGCCGATGGCGTCGCCGATCAGCGCGGTCGCCACCTGGGTGGCATCGACCAGCAGCGGGTCGCGACCGCCGAGGGCGACCTTCACGCCGGCGATGATGTCGGTGGCCGGGAACTGCATGTCCGGATGCGTGGTGAACGTGCCCGGCATCGCTTCGTAGGTGTTCAACACCACCTGCGAGCGTTCGCCGCGCACCTTCGACAGCACCCAGTAGTCGTTGACCACCACCATGTCGCAGCCGAGCACCAGGTCGGCTTCGCCGGCGGCGATGCGCACGGCGTGGATGTCCTCCGGCGTGCGGGCGATGCGGATGTGCGTGGTCACCGCGCCGCCTTTCTGGGCCAGGCCGGTCTGGTCGAGCACGCTGGCGCCCTTTCCTTCCAGGTGGCCGGCCATGCCGAGCAACGCGCCGATGGTCACCACGCCGGTGCCGCCGACGCCGGTGATGAGGATGTTCCAGGGCTGATCGAGGTCCGACTTGAACGTCGGCGCCGGCAACGCGGCGAGCAGGTCGGCCGCATTGGCTTTCTTGCCCTTGCGCGGATTGCCGCCGTGCACGGTGACGAAACTGGGGCAGAAACCGTCGACGCAGCGGAAGTCCTTGTTGCAGTTCGACTGGTCGATCTCGCGCTTGCGGCCGAACTCGGTCTCCTTCGGCAGCACCGACACGCAGAAGCTCTTCACGCCGCAGTCGCCGCAGCCTTCGCAGACCAGCGTGTTGACCATCGTGCGCTTGGCCGGGTCCGGCAGCTTGCCGCGCTTGCGGCGGCGGCGCTTCTCGGTGGCGCAGACCTGGTCGTAGATCAGGATGGAGACGCCCTTCACCTCGCGCAGGCGACGCTGTACGTCGTCCAGCTCCTTGCGGTCGAAGAACTCCACGCCCGACGGGAAGATCTCGCGCTTGCTCCACTTGCCGACTTCGTCGCTGACCACGACGATCGTGTCCACGCCCTCGGCGCGCATCATGTGCGCGATCTGCGGCACCGACAGCGTGCCGTCCACCGGCTGGCCGCCGGTCATCGCCACCGCGTCGTTGTAGAGGATCTTGTAGGTGATGTTCACCCCGGTGGCGACCGACTGGCGCACCGCCAGCGAGCCGGAGTGGAAGAACGTGCCGTCGCCCAGGTTCTGGAAGACGTGCTCGGTCTCGGTGAACGGCGCCTGCCCGGACCACGTCACGCCTTCGCCGCCCATGTGGGTGAAGGTGTCGGTGTCGCGGTCCATCCACGTGACCATGTAATGGCAGCCGATGCCGCCGAGCGCACGCGAGCCTTCCGGCACCACCGTCGAGGTGTTGTGCGGGCAGCCCGAGCAGTAGTGCGGCACGCGCGGGAAGTTCGCGCGCGGCAGCGCCATCTCGGCTTCCTTGTCCTCCATCCAGCGCAGGCGCTGTTCGATGGACTCCGTCGTGAAGAAGCGCTGGATGCGCTTGCCGATCACGCCCGCGATGGTGGCCGGGGTCAGCTCGCCGGTGCTCGGCAGGATCCATTCGCCGGCTTCGTCGTACTTGCCGACGATGGACGGACGCGTGCCCGCGCTGCCGGGCCAGTTGTAGAAGTACTCCTTCATCTGCCGCTCGATGAAGGCGCGCTTCTCCTCCACCACGACGATGTCCTCCAGGCCGCGGGCGAATTCGGTGATGCCCACCGGCTCCAGCGGCCAGGTCATGCCGACCTTGTAGACGCGGATGCCGATGTCGGCGCAGGCCTGTTCGTCCAGGCCCAGGTATTCCAGCGCCTGCAGCACGTCCAGGTAGCTCTTGCCGGTGGTGACGATGCCCAGCCGTGCGCGCGGCGAATCCAGCACGATCCGGTCCACCTTGTTCGCCCGGGCGAAGGCTTGCGCCGCCGCCACCGCGTACTTGTGCAGGCGCATCTCCTGGTCCAGCGGCGGGTTCGGCCAGCGGATGTTGAGCCCGCCCGCCGGCATCGCGAAATCCTCCGGCAGCACGATCTCGCGCGCGAACGGATCCACCTGCACCGAGGCCGACGACTCCACCGTCTCGGCGATCGTCTTGAAGCCGATCCAGCGGCCCGTGTAGCGGCTCATCGCCCAGCCCACCAGGCCGAGGTCCAGGATGTCCTGCACGCCGGCCGGGTTGAGGATCGGCATCATCGCGCTGACGAACTCGTCTTCCGAGCCGTGCGGCAGCGTCGAGCTGCGGCAGTTGTGGTCGTCCGCCGCCAGCGCCAGCACGCCGCCGAACTTCGAAGTGCCCGCGGCGTTGCCGTGCTTGAACACGTCGCCGCAGCGGTCCACGCCGGGGCCCTTGCCGTACCACATGGAGTACACGCCATCGACCTTGGCGCCGGGGAACAGGTTGGTCTGCTGCGTGCCCCACACCATGGTGGCGCCCAGGTCCTCGTTCAGGCCGGGGGTGAACTTCACCCCCGCCGTCTCCAGGTGCTTGCGCGCGCGCCACAGCTCCAGGTCGAAGCCACCCAGCGGGCTGCCGCGGTAGCCGCTGATGAAGCCGGCCGTGTTCAGGCCCGCGGCCTGGTCGCGCAGGCGCTGCATCAGCGGCAGCCGGACCAGCGCCTGCACGCCGCTCAGGTAGATGCGGCCGTCGGTGCGGGTGTATTTGTGCTCCAGCGTGTAGTCGCTGTCGATCACCCCGATCTGCGGCGTGTTGGCGGACGAGGGCGAGGTGAGTTCGGCGGTGCTGGTCATGGCGGGCCCGTGCAAGCGGCTGGCGTGGCCCGATAAACCCCTCGGGCGTGAAGGCGCGCATTGTAACAGCGGGCATTTTGTGTGACGCCGGTCACTTCGCCGTTGTGCATTGCAGCGGTTAGGATGGGGCCGGGGAATCCATTGCAAGTGTCGGGGGATGTCGTGAAATTCGCTAAGAACATGCTGCTGGCCACCGTGCTGGCCTCCGCGGTGTTGTCCGCGCACGCGCAGACGGTGCCGAAGCCGAAGGAGTTCTACTTCGACGAGGACAAGGCCGCGACGCGAGAGATCGTCGTGGTGCAGGGCGAGGGCGAGGCGCTCGTGCAGGCGCTGGTGCGCGAACGCGAACGCGGGCGCAAGTCGACCGAAGCCACGGCGCAGCTGGCGCACGTGGCCTTCACCGAGGGCCGCGTGGACCTGGGCAAGCAGCTCTACCAGCAGTTGCTGGGCAGCAGCGACGCCAACGGCAACCTCGGCCGCGCCGTCCGGTGGAACTACGGCTGGGACCTCTATCGCAACGGCGAGCCCCAGGCCGCGCTGGGCCAGTGGGCGACCCTGCTGGGCACGACGGGCGGGCCTTCGTGGATACCGCCGACGATGGCGCTGGCGATGTGGAAGCTGGATCGCAAGGCCGAAGCGGTGGCGTGGTACGGCGCCGCCGTGCGCACCGAGCCGCTGCTGTGGACCGATGCCCGCAACTACGACAGCCTGTTGCCCGGCTGGCGGCAGGAAGACCGCGACACGCTGGCCGAAGTGCTCGGCGCCTGGCAGGCCAATCCGCCGCGCTGGCCGTAACGCGTACCATCGGCGGATGAAGGCGCGCCTGCCGCGCGCCATCGCCTGTCGATGATGCGCACCCGCCTTGTGTCCTGCGTGGCGATGGCCCTAGCCGTCGCCGCCGCGTTGCCCGCCGTCGCCGCCGACCGCATCGCCGGCCGCGCGTTCGCCACCCGCTCGGACGTCATCGCGCCGCATGCGATGGCGGCCACCTCGCATCCCCTGGCCACGCAGATCGCGCTGGACGTGATGAAGCAGGGCGGCACCGCGATGGACGCGGCCATCGCCGCCAATGCCGCGCTCGGCCTGATGGAGCCCACCGGCAACGGCATCGGCGGCGACCTGTTCGCCATCGTCTGGGACCCGAAGACGAAGAAACTGCACGGCTACAACGGCTCGGGCCGGTCGCCGAAAGCGCTGACGCTGGGTTACTTCACCCAGCACGGCATCACGGACATCCCCGCGCACGGGCCGTTGCCGGTCAGCGTGCCGGGCACCGTCGATGCGTGGTTCGCACTGCACGACCGCTTCGGCAAGCTGCCGGTGAAGGACCTGCTGGCGCCCACGATCCGCTATGCGCGCGAGGGCCACCCGGTCCACCAGACGATCGCCTATTACTGGGATCGCTCGGTGCCGCGGTTGTCGAAGTTCCCCGGTTTCACCGAGCAGTTCACGATCGGCGGGCGCGCGCCCCGCACCGGCGAGATGTGGAAGAACCCCTATCTGGCCAACACGCTGCAGAAGATCGCCGACGGCGGTCGCGACGCGTTCTACACCGGCGACATCGCGCGCACGATCGATGCGTACTTCAAGGCCAATGGCGGCTTCCTCGCGTATGAGGACATGGCGGCGCACCGCGGCGAATGGGTCGAGCCGGTCAGCACGCGCTACCGCGGGGTCGACGTGTGGGAACTGCCGCCGAACGGGCAGGGCATCGCCGCGCTGCAGATGCTCAACGTGCTGGAAGGCTACGACTTCAGCAAGATTCCGTTCGGCAGCGCCGAGCACGTGCACCTGTTCGTCGAAGCGAAGAAGCTCGCCTTCGCCGATCGCGCCCGCTGGTATGCCGATCCGGCGTTCCAGCCGGCGCCCGTCGCGCGCCTGATCTCCAAGCCGTATGCGCGCGAGCGTGCGAAGCTGATCTCGCCGGACAAGGTGCTGCGCGAAGTGCAGCCGGGCACGCCGAAGGAACTGGACGAAGGCGACACCATCTACATGACCGTGGCCGACGAGGACGGGATGATGGTCTCGCTGATCCAGTCCAACTACCGCGGCATGGGCAGCGGCATGACGCCGACCGGCCTGGGCTTCATCCTGCAGGACCGCGGCGAGATGTTCGTGCTGCAGGGCTGCGAAGGCGCCACGCCGCACCCCAACTGCTACGCGCCGGGCAAGCGGCCGTTCCAGACGATCATTCCCGCCTTCATCATGAAGGACGGGCAGCCGTGGGTCAGCTTCGGCGTGATGGGCGGCGCCATGCAGCCGCAGGGACACGTGCAGATCGTGATGAACCTGGTCGACTTCGGCATGACCCTGCAGGAGGCCGGCGATGCGCCGCGCATCCAGCACGACGGTTCCACCGAACCGGTCGGCAGCGCCACCGCGATGACTGATGGCGGCGTGGTGCAGCTGGAATCCGGCTATCCCTACGAAACCATCCGCGCGCTGATGGACAAGGGTCACCACGTCGAATGGGCCCTCGGCCCCTACGGTGGCTATCAGGCCATCAAGCGCGACCCGAAGACCGGCGTGTACTACGGCGCCAGCGAGAGCCGCAAGGACGGGCAGGCGGCGGGGTATTGAGGGATTCACGATGCTGAGACGCTATTGGTTCCAGGTTGACCGTGGCCTTGGATACGGCGTGACCGCGCTATCGGTCGATGATGCGCGCGGCTTGCTCACGAAGTACGGTTATCCGCGTAGCGATGAAAGGATCACGGGCGTCATCGAGGATGTTGCCGTGGACGCTCTGGATGCCTCCCACGTCATGCCCAACGCTGGGCCTTTGGTGATCCGCGGCGTGTGGTATCCGCGTCACAACCTTTAGTCGCATAGGATGACTGAGCCGCAGGCGACACCCATCATTTCGGTTGACGCTTCATGGAGCACTGTGGAAAACGCGCCCTCCCTCCGCCCGCTTATCGAGTCCATCGCCCGCGAGCGCGGAATCTCTGTCGCCCACGACACCCATTACGACGCCGGCAACTGGCAGCTCTGGTGGTGGGAGGGCGGAATCCGCCAGGCTCTGGATGTCCAGCCCTACGCCGACGGCTGGATCGAGGTGGCACGTCTCACCACACGCTATCCAGCGCTGCCGAAACTACTCGCCTGGGCAAGGCGAGCGACACCCTTGTTCCCGGAGACGGGACGCACCGAGCACCAACTGCTGGCACGCCTGCAAAGCCCCCCGTTGGAGCGCCTGCGCGACGCCATTGAGGCGGGGTTGCCCGCCAGGCGAGTCGCTAACCGGGACGGAACGACTGTGTAGGATGGATTGAGCGAAACAGCCTTCAAAGAGAAAGCGGGCCCACCGGAGCTTCACCCTCAAACACATGATGGGTATCGCTTCGCTCAACCCATCCTACGAAACACGAACAGGGATACACATGGCCACACTCCCCGCCCTCCCCGAACTCACCCCCGGTCTCTACCGCCACTACAAGGGCAACGATTACGAAGTGGTCGCGGTGGCGCGGCACAGCGAGACGCTGGAGCCGGTGGTGGTCTATCGCGCGCTGTATGGCGAAGGCGGCTTGTGGGTGCGGCCGTACGCGATGTTCTGCGAGGAGGTGATCGTGGATGGGCAGTCGGTGCGTCGCTTCGCACCGGTTGGGTGAGCGCGTGAACTGCTCGCAGCTCTACGTTGGCGTGGACAAGCAACTCGACGAGGTGAGAACGCATGACTTCTCTTTGACCCTCGTCCCGTCAGCGTCGCCCGAGGCGAAGGCGGTTCGTTCAGTGCTCGGCTCCCGGTACGTCTACTACCTCGAGCCGCATACGGGATGTGGCTGTGGTTGGGACGTTCTCGACATAGATGCGCCTGGCGACGACCAGAGCAAAGCCTCGTGCGATGCCCTCGGACGGTTCCTAGGGACGCTCGAGCGGACTCGTCGCGGCAGCAAGCTTTACAGTGTGTGTATCGAGTCACTGGGCGCATCGCCGCGCTCAGAAATAAGCATCGCGGCGGAAGAATTCATGAGGCACCTGCGGGGCTATAGAGTGTCCTTCGCATCCAAGGGCGCGAGGGTGTATGTGCTGGGCAGCTGATGGCTCATCAAGGGCGTCCTCGCCTTGTTGCAAGTCGCTCCTACCTCACGCCGAAACATGTCCATGACCACCTACATCGCCCTGCTCCGCGGCATCAACGTCGGCAAGGCCAAGCGCATCGCGATGGCGGACCTGCGCGCGCTGCTGGAAGGGCTCGGCCATACCGACGTCGCCACGCTGCTCAACAGTGGCAACGTGGTGTTCCGCTCCAGCAAGAAGGCATCCGCCAAGCTCGCGGTGGAGATCACAGCGGCCATCGCCGCGCAATTGAAGATCGACGTGCCCGTCATCGTGAAGTCGGCGAAGGACCTGGCCACGATCCTCGACGGCAACGCGCTGGCCGAAACGGCAGACGATCCTTCGCGTCTGCTGGTCGCGTTCGTGCAGGAAGCCGGTGCGCTACCCGCGCTGTCCGCCATCGCGCCCCTGGTGGTGCCGCCGGAACAATTCCTCGTCGGGCGCGAAGCCGCCTACCTGCATTGCGCGCGCGGCATCCTCGAAAGCAAGGCGGGCGAGGCACTGGTCGGCAAGGCCGGCAAGGCCGCCACCACCCGCAACTGGGCCACGGTGCTGAAGTTGCAGGCCTTGGTGGACAAGGTCCACGGCTGACGCTTCGCGGGCGCGTCCCTACCGCTTAAAGATCGAAGCCCAGCAGCAGCGGATCATGGTCGGAGCTGCGGTAGGGCACGGCCGGATCGCCGTCGGCGTAACCCTGCGCGTCCTGTTCGTCGGCGTTGATGTGCCACTCGGCCGCGCCGCGCAGCTGCTTCGCCAACGTCGGGCTGAGCAGGGCATGGTCGAGGCGGCCGCTGAGGCCGCTGTAGACGTAGCTGTAGGGCTGTTCGATGCCGGCCTGCTTGAAGGCATCCACCCAGCCGGCGTCGTCGCGCAGCCAGCGCACCGGCGCTTCCATCGCATAGGCGTTGAAATCGCCGAGCATGACGATGCGATCGCTGCGGGTGCGGGTGGGATCGGACTTCAGCCACGCATCCAGGCGCTTGGACGAATCCAGGCGCAGCGCGTTCCAGCAACCGGCGCCGTCCTTCTGGTCGGTGTCCGGGCCAGCGGCTTCCGAGCAGCCCTTCGACTTGAAGTGATTGGCGACCACGACGAAGGTTGCGCCCTTGCCGTGCACGAACCCCTGCGCCAGCGGGCTGCGGCTGCGTTCGCCGAACGGGCCTTCCTGCAGCGTGGCGGGTTTGCCGGTGGGCTTCACCTTGTCGCTGCGGTAGATGATGCCCACGCGGATGGTGTCCGGCCCCGGACCCTGTTTCGCATCGATGAAGCGCCACGTGCCGCCGCCGGCGTTCAACGCAGTGACGAGCTGGGCGAGGCTGGAGTCGGCGCCGTAGCCGTCGTTCTCCAGTTCCATCAGCGCGGCGATGTCGGGGTTCAGGCCGCGGATGGTGCCAACCAGCTTGTGCATTTGCGCCTGGTACTGCGCGGCCGTCTTGGCGCCGCGCTCGGTGGGGAAGCCGCCACCCTTGCCGTCGCCGTTGAACAGGTTCTCCAGATTGAACGCGGCCACGCGCACGTTGCCCGCGACCTGCGGCGCGGCCGGGCGTTCCGGCGCGGCGATCGTCGGCGCGACGGTGAGCTGCAGGCGCCAGCCGCCGTGCCGCGCATCGACGATGCCCTGCACGCCGGTCAGCACGGTGCCGGTGCGCAGCGGCTGGCCTTGCTTCACGTACCAGACGGTGGCGGGATCGCGCTTCGCGCTGCCGTCGTCCAGCACCAGCGTGCGGCGCGCGTTGTCGGCGGCCAGGCGCTTGGCCTCGGCACTGCCCGGCGCGGCCACTTCGCTGGGTTGCCACAGGCGGCCGCCGAAGCTGGTGGTGAGTTCGCCGAAACGGCCCAGCGCATCGGTGCCGCTCAGCGTGAGCGGGGCGTCGATGCGGACGAGCATGCCTTCGTAGCGTTCCCAGGCGTCGGGCTGCGCGGTGAGCACGAGGGGCGCGATGGTGCCCTTGCCGCGTGCCTGCACCACCGGCGCATGCAGCGCGGTCAGCGTGTCGTCGCTGCCGGCCTTGCGCTCGCCGACGATGCCGCGCACGCGCATGCGGTCGCCCACGGAGACGGAAGGCGCGGGAGCGCCCTCTTCGAAGGCGACGAAGACCGCGTCGGAGGTCGCCGCCTGGCCATCGCCGGCGTCCTGCACGAAGAAGCCGCCGAGATCGGCGAAGACACCGGTGACCACGCCTTCGACGGTGACGGTCTGGCCGTCGAGTGCACTGCGCGCGCCCTCACCCTGTACCTCGCCGATGGGCGTGACGCGCTCCTTCGGTGTGGCCGCGCAGGCGGGCAGCGCGAGGGGGGCGAGCAGGGCGAGGGTGAGCAGCGAGCGGGAAGGCGTCATCGGGAGGCGACCGGGAAATCGAGGCGGCAAGGGTAAACGGATTGGGTGACGGGCAGGTTTTCGTCGCGAGGCAGGATGCAGGTCTTCCCTCTCCCCGTCTCCACGGGGAGAGGGTGCCGAAGGCGGGTGAGGGGCGACGTCGCCGCGGCGGCCTCGCGACCGCGGTGTCTGGATCGTCAGGGGGCCGCTTTCGACCATGGGAATGGAACTTCGTTCGTCCCTCATTCGCTCTCCAGGCACTTTCTTCCCGCAGGCGGGGAGAAGGGAATCTCCCCGAAGCTTCTTCGCGAAAACAAAAACGCCGCCCGGAGGCGGCGTTTCTGCGGAAGGCGCGAGGCCTTACTTGATGTTGGCCAGCATCCAGTCGACGGTGGCATGCACCTGCTCGTCGGTCAGCGACGCATTGCCGCCCTTCGGGGGCATGATGCCGCCGTCCGGACCGGTGAAGCCTTCGATGGCGTGCTTGTACAGGGTGTCCTTGCCCTTGCTGGCGCGCGCGCCCATGCCGGCGGCGGTCAGGGTGGGGGCCTTGCCCACGCCGTTGGTGTGGCAGGCGCCGCAGAGGTTCTGGTAGATCACGCTGCCGTCGGTGGTGCCGCCGTAGGCGACCTGCGAGGCGGCGGCGGCCTTGGCGGCCTGGGCCGCGGCGGCCTGGGCCGCGGCACCGGTCTCGCCGGCATAGACCGCGCCGGCCGGGGCGATGCGGCCCTCGGTGATCTGGACGGTCTTCGGGTTCACTTCCGGCGGAATCGCGTCATGCAGGAAATGCGCACCGACGATCAGACCACCGGTGACCAGCACCAGGAAGCCGATCACCATCGAGAAATGCTTGAGGAATTCGAGGTCGTAGTTACGCACTTTCCACCTTTGGCAGCACGGCCGCGGGGCCGCGCATGGCTACGAAAACGGGGGCCGACGGTCCGCGCGATGCGCGTTCCAGGCGGGACCGGGCGCCGGGACGCCGCGGGCAAGGGCACATTATAAGCAGTGAGGCCGTCTTTGCCTCAACACCGGCGCATCCGGGCTCACTGCGCCAGATAGACCTGCAACGGCGCATGCAGGGCCTGCAGCACCGCGCGCATCGGATAGCCCGCACCAGCACCTTGGCCGGACAGCGCCTGCTGCAGCACCTGCCGCTTCTCGCCGCCCTCGATGTGCAGGTACAGGCGGCCGGCATCGCGCAGCACCGGCAGGGTCAGGGTGATGCGGGGTTCGCCGGCGCCCGCGGCGCGCATCGGTAGCACGGTCGCGGCGGTTTCCGGATCCATCGCCTCGGCCAGGCGGTCACCGCCGGGGAAGAACGAGGCGGTGTGGCCGTCGCCGCCCATGCCCAGCACGGCGACATCGAGCGTGGCCGGCAGGGCGGCGGCGACCTCGGCCAGGGCCTCGTCGGGCGTGGCGGCGGCACGGTACAGCGGGACGAAGCGCGCGCTGGCGGCGGCGTCCTGCAGCAGGTACTCCTTCACCAGGCGGGCGTTGGAACGTTCGTGGGCGCCGTCCACCCAGCGTTCGTCGACCAGGGTGACGGTGACGTTCGCCCAGTCCAGCACCTGCCGGGACAAGGCTTGCAGGAAGCGGCGCGGCGTCGTGCCACCGGACAGGGCCACGCTGGCCTGCCCACGCAGGGCGACGGCAGCGCGCAGATCGTCGGCTACTGCCTGGGCCAGGGCCTGGGCGACGGCGTCGCCGTCCGGGAAGGGGTGCAGCTGGATCTGCAGCGAGAGATCGGTGGGGGGCATGGTGCGGCTCGGGAGTGGGGGCTTCCCGGGGGAAGGCAGGCCGGCGTGGGGGTGCCGGGTGAAGGCCCCGCAAGGCGGGGCCGGCGACGTCAGACGGTGTCTTCGTGCCAGGTGCGGCCGTCGCGTTCGACCAGTGCCACGGCGGCGCTGGGGCCCCAGGAGCCGGCGGTGTAGGCCTTGGGCGTCTCGCGCCCGGCCTCCCAGGCGGCGAGGATCGGGTCAATCCAGGCCCACGCGGCCTCGACTTCGTCGCGGCGCATGAAGAGGGTCTGGTTGCCGCGCACCACGTCCATCAGCAGGCGCTCATAGGCTTCCGGCTGGTGCACGCCGAAGGCCTCGGCGAAGCTCATGTCCAGCGGCACGTGCTGCAGGCGCAGGCCACCCGGGCCCGGATCCTTGATCATGATCCACAGCTTCACGCCTTCGTCCGGCTGCAGGCGCAGCACCAGCTTGTTGCCCATAACCGGGCCCGCGCTGTCGTCGAAGATGGAGTGCGGGATCTGCTTGAAGGCGATGACGATCTCGGACACGCGCTCGGACAGGCGCTTGCCGGTGCGCAGGTAGAACGGCACGCCGGCCCAGCGCCAATTGTCGACTTCGGCCTTCAGCGCCACGAAGGTCTCGGTGCGCGAATCGGGCTTGCCCAGTTCCTCCAGGTAGCCGGGCACGGCGGCACCGCTGCTGGCACCGGCACGGTACTGGCCGCGCACGGAGAGATGGCCCACGTCTTCGCCGCGGATCGGCTTGAGCGAGCGCAGCACCTTCAGCTTCTCGTCGCGCACGGCATCGGCCTGCAGGGCGGCCGGGGGTTCCATCGCCACCATGCACAGCAGCTGCAACAGGTGGTTCTGGACCATGTCGCGCAGGGCGCCGGAGGTGTCGTAGTACCCGGCGCGCTTCTCCAGGCCGACGGTCTCGGCCACGGTGATCTGCACATGATCGATGCGGCTGGCGTTCCACAGCGGCTCGAACAGGATGTTGGCGAACCGCAGGGCCAGCAGGTTCTGGACGGTTTCCTTGCCCAGGTAGTGGTCGATGCGGAAGATCTGGCTTTCCGCGAACGCGCTGCCGACGGCGTCGTTGATCACCGCGGCGCTGGCCGAGTCGTGGCCGATCGGCTTCTCGATGACCACGCGGGCGTTGCCGGTATTCAGGCCGTGCGCGCGCAGGCGGTCGCAGATGTTCACGAACAGGGTGGGGCTGGTGGACAGATAGAAGACGCGGATGCGATCGCCGCTGGTCTGCAGGCGAGCGGCGAATTCGTCCCAGCCCTCGTCCTTGGTGGCATCCAGCGCCACATAGCCCAGCTTCTCCAGGAATGCGGGCAGCTTGGCCTTCAGTGTGTCGTCGTTGGCCGCGACGCGGGCCAGTGCTTCGCCGACCTTCGCGCGGTATTCGGCATCGCCCTGCTTGTCGCGGGCCACGCCGATGATGCGGCTCTCTTCCGGAATCTGACCGTCGGCATAGCGCCGCAGCAGGCCCGGCAGCAGCTTGCGCAACGCCAGGTCACCGGTGCCGCCGAAGATGACGAGATCGAAGGTGTCGACGGGCAAGGTCTTCGCAGTCACGGGGTATCTCGGTGCAGCGGGAAAGAGCCGCCACAATACCACCGCGGTACCACGTGATGCCAACAGGTCCGCAACGTGAAGGGATTGTTGCGGTATTGGTACGTCACTGGTATCTTGTTTGTCATGCAAACGAACCTGCTCGAGGAATACCAGCGGCTGCAGACCGGTGAGTCCACCCGGGCAGTGGCCTACCTGCGCCTGCGCCGCGCGCTGCAGAACCTGATGGATGCCGGCGTGCTGCGGCCCGGACAGGCGCTTCCCAGCGAGCGCGACCTGGCCCAGTTGCTCGATCTGTCGCGGGTGACCATTCGCAAGGCGCTGGCGGGGTTGATCGAAAGTGGTCTGCTCGTGCAGCGGCAGGGTGCCGGTACCTTCGTGGCCGAGCGGATCCTTCGGCAGTTCTCCCGCCTGACCAGCTTCACCGACGACCTGCGCGAGCGGGGGCTCAACCCGCAGGTGAAGTTCCTCGAGCGCACGGTGGGTGAAGTGACCCCGGAAGAGTCCATGGCGCTGAATCTGTCGCCTGGCAGCGGCGTCGTGCGCATGTACCGCCTGCGCCATGTGGACGGGTCGCCGATCGCCATCGAGCGCACCCTCGTGCCCTACGCCCTGCTGCCGGACCCCGACAGCGTCACCACCTCGCTGTACGAGGCGCTGGACGCCTACGGCCACCGGCCCAAGCGGGCCTTGCAGCGTCTGCGGGCGGTCGCCCTGGATGAAGAGGCAGCCCGCCATCTCGAATTGCCCGTGGGTGCCCCGGGCTTGCTGGTCGAGCGGCGCGCCTTCCTGGAGGACGGGCGGGTCGTCGAATCCACCCGCTCCTACTACCGCGGCGATGCCTACGACTTCGTCGCTGAATTGCAGAGCGACTGAACACCGGCCCCGACCGGCCCCGGCCGGCCCGGCCGAGCCGACGCAAGACCCCCTGACGCTGAGTTCCAACCCGCCGCGCTGCAGCCCGGTGGGCCGTTTGCGTGCCCTAAGCCGTCCCGGGACGCCAAAATCTTGACGCCCGCCCGCTTATTGGGGCGATGATGTACGCGCGTGTAGTTGCCTGCGCCGACTTCTTGACGTTAATATCACGTGAATTGGGGTGAACGTCACGATTTATCTGGACCTATGTCCGCTTTAACCACACGGATGCGAGCTGTGACTTTGACCCGTTGATCCGCGCGCTGGCGGCGCGGACGAGGGCAGCAACTTCAAGACAGCCTTGGGGGAGGCAGTCCCTGGCTGGCTATTCCTGATCCAGTCGCAAGGGACCACCGTGCACGGCCTGACCCATTTCTTCAAAGCGGCTTTCCGCCGCCGCCGCGTGGCGACCGCATCAGGTCTGTTCCTTGCCGCATTGGCGTTCCTTGCACCCGCCCATGCGCAGACGTCGGTCCAGAACACCGCCACGGTGGCGCTGCCCCCGGGTGCACCGGTCGTCGACAGCAATCCTGCGAACAACACGTCCACTGCCACGGTTGGAGTGCTTGCGCTCCCCCGCCTGACGCTGGTCAAGCAGGTCGTCAACGACAACGGGGGCGCGGCCGCGGCCGCGGCATGGACGCTGGTGGCGGCGGGAGCATCGACCACCATTTCAGGCGCCACGGGCACGGCGGCGGTCACCAATGCGACGGTTCCTGCGGGTACGTACGCCCTCTCCGAGACCGGAGGAGCCGCGGGCTATACGGCGGGCACCTGGAGCTGCGTCAAGAACGGGGCTGCGGCGGTCTCTGCGAACAGCATCAGCCTGGTCGGCAACGATGTCGCGACCTGCACCATCATCAACAACGACCAAGCGGCCACACTCACGCTGGTCAAGACGGTCATCAATGACAATGGTGGCGCGGCCACGGTCAGCAACTTCCCGCTGACGGCGACCGGTCCGACGACGATTACCGGCGTGTCCGGTGCGGCCGCCGTGACCAATGCGTCGGTCAACGCGGGCGTGTACACGTTGTCGGAAGTGACAGCCGCCGGTTACACCGCCGGCAGCTGGAGCTGCACGGCCGGTACCTTGTCCGGCACCCAGCTGACCCTGGCCAATGGCCAGAGCGCGAGCTGCTCGATCACCAACAATGACCGGGCCGCCACGCTGACGCTGGTCAAGACAGTGATCAACGACAACGGCGGTACCGCCACGGTCAGCAACTTCCCGCTGACGGCGACCGGTCCGACGACGATTACTGGCGTGTCCGGTGCGGCCGCCGTGACCAATGCCTCGGTCAATGCCGGTGTGTACACGCTGTCGGAAGTGGCCGCGGCAGGCTACACGGCAGGTTCGTGGAGCTGCACGGCTGGGACCCTGTCCGGTACCCAGCTGACCCTGGCCAATGGCCAAAGCGCGAGCTGCTCGATCACCAACAACGACCGGGCGGCGACGCTGACGCTGGTCAAGACGGTCATCAACGACAACGGCGGTACCGCCACGATCAGCAACTTCCCGCTGACGGCGACCGGTCCGACGACGATCACGGGTGTGAGCGGTAGTGCGGCCGTGACCAATGCCTCGGTCAACGCCGGTGTGTACACGCTGTCGGAAGTGACAGCCGCCGGTTACACCGCCGGCAGCTGGAGCTGCACGGCTGGCACCTTGTCCGGCAATCAGCTGACCCTGGCCAATGGCCAAAGCGCGAGCTGCTCGATCACCAATAATGATCAGGCCGCCACGCTGACGCTGGTCAAGACGGTCATCAACGACAACGGCGGTACCGCCACGATCAGCAACTTCCCGCTGACGGCGACCGGTCCGACGACGATTACTGGCGTGTCCGGTGCGGCCGCCGTGACCAATGCTTCGGTCAACGCCGGTGTGTACACGCTGTCAGAAGTGACCGCGGCCGGTTACACCGCCGGCAGCTGGAGTTGCACGGCTGGCACCTTGTCCGGCAATCAGCTGACCCTTTCCAATGGCCAAAGCGCGAGCTGCTCGATCACCAACAATGATCAGGCCGCCACGCTGACGTTGGTCAAGACGGTCGTGAATACGGGGGGCGGCACCGCGACTCCGGCAAGCTGGACGTTGACCGCGACCGGACCGACTTCCATCAGTGGAGCGGGTGGTGCAACCGGGCAGGTTTCCGCGGGTAGCTATACGTTGTCCGAATCCGCAGGCCCCGCCGACTACGTCGCTGGCGCTTGGAACTGCACGGCCGGAACCCTATCGGGCAACCGGGTGGTGCTTGCGAACGGACAGACCGCGACCTGCACGATCGTCAATACGTTCCAGTCGGCACCTGCGCTGACGCTGGACAAGACCACGACCACGCCGACGTATGCGTCGGTGGGCCAGGTGCTGTCGTACAGCTACCTGGTGACCAATAGCGGCAACACGACGATCACCTCGGCCATCACGGTGGTCGACGACCGGATCGCGACGGTGACGTGCCCGGCGCTGCCGGCCGGTGGCCTGTTGCCGACGCAGTCGATCACGTGTTCGGCGACGTACACGGTGACGCAGGCGGACCTGGATGCGGGCACGGTGACGAACATCGCCCGCGCCAGCGATGGCACCACGACCTCGCCGACGGACACGGTGACGGTGACGGCGACGCAGACGCGTGCGCTGACGCTGGACAAGACCACGACCACGCCGACGTATGCGTCGGTGGGCCAGGTGCTGTCGTACAGCTACCTGGTGACCAATAGCGGCAACACGACGATCACCTCGGCCATCACGGTGGTCGACGACCGGATCGCGACGGTGACGTGCCCGGCGCTGCCGGCCGGTGGCCTGTTGCCGACGCAGTCGATCACGTGTTCGGCGACGTACACGGTGACGCAGGCGGACCTGGATGCGGGCACGGTGACGAACATCGCCCGCGCCAGCGATGGCACCACGACCTCGCCGACGGACACGGTGACGGTGACGGCGACGCAGACGCCGGGCCAAAGCCTGGTGAAGGCGATGACCGCCGATAGCACCGGTGGTGCGGTCGCGGTGGGCGACGTGCTGACCTACACGGTCACGATGACCAATACGGGCAACACGACCCTGGCCAACGTGGTGATGAGCGATGCGCTGATCACCCCGAACAGCATCACCTGCCCGAATGTGGCGCCGGGTGCGACCTGCCAGCTGGTGGGTACGTACACGGTGACCCAGGCCGACGCCGATGCGGGCAACATCCGCAACACGGCGGTGGTAACCAGTCCGGTCTGCCCGGTGGGCAGCACCGCTCCGGCGTGCACGACGACGATCGACACTCCGGTCATCAACCCGGTTGTGACCTATGCCAAGGCGGTCGCGCTCCCGATCGGACAGACGGAAGTCTCGACGGGCGACACCCTCACCTACACCTTGAACGTGCAGGTCTCGGCCGCGGCGACCACCTCCGTCGTAACCTTGACCGACACCCTGGGAGCCGGCCTGACGCTGGCGACCGTGTCTGCCGGCAGCTTCTCGTGCGGCACCTCGAACCCGCTGGTGTGCACATTGCCTGCAGGCACTGCGCCGGGCACTTATTCGGTCAGCTATACGGCCATCGTCAACGATCAGGCGACCGGCACCGTGAGGAACACCGTCGTGGGCACCGGCGATGATGCGCCGACCTGCGCGGGCACGTGCCGTACCGAGACGCCGGTGACCGAACCGCTGCCGCCCCTGGTGACGTACGCCAAGAGCGCCGTCCTTCCGACCGGACGGTCGGAAGTGGCCGTGGGCGACAGCGTCACCTACACGCTGACGACGAACGTCATCAATGCCGTGACGACGGCCGACGTGGTCCTGACCGACACCCTCGGTGCGGGCCTGACCTTCGGCACGGTGACCAATGCCGGCGCCTACGCGGCCAACACCAGCGGCGCCCCCGTGCTGCGCTTCACGTTGCCGGCCGGTACCACTCCGGGCACGTACATCGTGAGCTATACCGCGATCGTGAATCCGGCGGCGCGTGGCACTGTGAACAACGCGGTCGTCGGCACCGGTAACGACGCGCCGACCTGTGCGGGCAACTGTGGCACGTCGTCGCCGGTTGCGGAGCCCCGCGTGACGGTCTCCAAGTCCTCCAATCCTGCGACCGGTACCCAGGTGCAGGTCGGACAGACGGTGCGCTACACACTGTCGGTCGATGTCGGCGTCTCCGCGCTGACGGGCGAGGTGGTCCTGGTGGATACACCGGACCGTGGCCTGACGTTGGGCGCGCTGCCCGCAGGCTGTTCGTTCGATGGGACCGTGCTGACCTGCCGCTTGCCTGCCGGCACCACCACGGGTCTGCATGCGTTGAGCTACGACGCGGTCGTGAACGCCAATGCCGGTACCGTCGTGGGCAACCAGGTGGTGGCGACCGGTGGCGGCGGCGAGACGCCGGTGTGTACCGCGTGCAGCACCGAACATCAGCTGGACGCGCCGGAAATCCGTGTGAGCAAGACGGCCGGCTCGCGCGAGGTTCGCATCGGCGACCTGGTCCGCTACACCCTGGCGATCGAGAACGTGGGCGCGATGGACTTGGTGGGCGGCAGCATCGTAGACACGCCGGCGGCAGGCTTCAGCTATGTCGAAGGTTCGCTGGTTGCGAACGACGCCGACGGTATGGCGACGGTATCGGGTGGCAGTCCGCTGCGCTTCAGTGGCGTGGATGTCGCCGCGGGGCAGACGGCGACGCTGGTGTACGTGATGCGGGTGGGCGCGGGCGTGCGTCCGGGCACCCACGTCAACCAGGCGCAGGTGCGTTCGGCGACGGACGATCCGGTGTCGAATATCGCCACGGCAGAGGTGCAACTGACGGCGGATCCGCTGCTGAATGACAGCCTGCTCTTCGGCACGGTCTTCAACGACCGCGACGGCGACGGCTGGCAGGACAGCGCTGCACTCAGCGGTGTGAAGGTCCAGGGCGGTTTCGCACCGACGGCCTACATCGCGAACTCCACGACCGTAGACCGCGGCGCAGGACTGCAGCCTGAGGCGGACGCCAGTTCGCCGCTGCTGCACGGGATCGCCGTGGGCGCCATCACCGGTCGCCAGTCCGTGACCGATCCTGTCGAACAGCACGCGGTGGTCATCCGTCAGCACCTGAGCGAACCCGCCTTCACAGACGACTTCGTCCTGACGAGCGCCGAGGGCGTCACCGTTCGCATGGACGCGGCGGGCAACACCACCGTGCAGACCAATGGCGATGCCGCCAAGGGCCTGACGGCGGCGGCGCCGACGGTGGAGCGACGCGTGGCCCAGGGCGACGGTGGCTATGTGGTCGACTACGTCATCCGCAACGCCGGCATCGACGAACGCGGCATCCCGGGCGTGCGCATCGCGTCGGTGGAAGGCCTGCTGATCGAAACCGACCAGTTCGGCCGCTACCACTTGGCGGGCGTGCCGGGTGGCGCGTGGGAGCGCGGGCGCAACTTCATCCTGAAGGTCGACCCGTCCACGCTGCCGGCCGGCGCCGAGTTCACCACCGACAACCCGCTCCTGCGCCGGATCACGCCGGGTGTGCCGGTCCGGTTCGACTGGGGCGTCAAGCTGCCGGAACAGGTGATCGAGGGCGGCTCCAAGCAGGTTGAGCTGGAGATGGGCGAAGTCTTCTTCGCCCCCGGTAGCGCCGAAGTGCGGGAGAAGTACCTGCCGGTGATCGAAGCGATGGCGGCCAAGGTGCGCGAGTACCAGGGCGGCGAAGTCGTCATCCACGCCAACGGCGACAGCGAGGGTCTGGCATTCGACCGCGCGAATGCGGTCAAGGCCGCCCTGCTGAGCACGCTGGATGCCGCTTCGGCCAAGGGACTGGTGGTCAGCGTACGCGGCACGGTCGACGACCCGAGTTCCATGATCGTCGGTGTGGACGAAGGCGGCGCGCTCCTGGGCACCGTGCTGTTCGATACCGACAAGTCCGCGATCAAGCCCGCGTTCGAGCCCCTGCTCGACAAGGTGGCGACGGCACTGGAGAAGAGGGGTGGGGGCAGCATCGCCATCGTCGGTCACACCGACGTGCGCGCGTCCCATGCCTACAACGTCGCCCTGGGCATGCGTCGTGCCAAGGCGGTCTACGAAGCGCTCGCCAAACGTCTGAGTCCGGAGGTGCGTGCCAAGGTCCGCGTGGAAACCAGCAACGATCCGACAGCCCCTGTCGGCGTACGGAAGTAAGGGGCGGATCATGAAGAAGCGGATGAAGATGAAGCTGCTGGACTACACGCTGATCGGCCTGCTCGCGGGCGGTGCGCCAATGGCCGCCGCGCAGACCGCGGCGCCTTCCCCCCAGGCGCAGCAGGATCGCGCCGAGGGCACCGCTGCGCCGGTCGCCTGCGATGGTGAGCGCTGCACCGGTGAAGAAGGTCTGTTGTTCCGCCTGCGCACGCGCAGCTACGACAAGCCGGTGACACAGGGGACGAGCCAGGCTTCGTCCTCCGAGGTCCTGCAACCCGACCGCCGGGTGACCGTGGCGATGGAGCAGCCGGGCAAGGCGACGGCGATGGGCAAGTTCTCCATCGACCTGCCAGGCGGTGGCGTGATCTGGGCGACCGAAGACCCCACGCTGGGTCAGCCGGAACTGTCGGTGTCGGCGCCCTCGATCGTGCCCTTCGATGGCCAGCGCATCACCAAGCCGGTCTCGTTCTACGTGCGTGGCAACTACCCGGCCTTCATCAAGCGCCTGGAAGTCACCCTGTACCGCAGCAGTGATGGGGATCTGATCGAACCGATCGCGGCGATTCCCCTGGACGTGGCCGGCGTCACCCGCGCCGACTGGGATGGCGCGCTGCCGTCGCGCTATCCGTTCCGGAAGGGCGACGAACTGGTGTACGTGCTGCGTGCCTACGACGGCGACTCGCGTTTCGACGAGACCCGTCCGCGGACCCTGCAGCTGGTGTCGCCAGAGGAAGCCGAGCGCGGCGCAGACCTGCTGCGCAGCACCGTCGAGCGCACGCTGGGCAGCGCGCTGACGACGGCCCAGGCGGAGAGTCAGAGCCTGATCGACACGGCATTCGCCGAGAACGGGCTGCGCCAGCAGAACATCCCGATGTACGGGTCGCGCATCCGCATCCAGGGTCGCAATCTTCCGCTCGACGTCGCGCTGAAGATCAACGGTGAAGACTACCCGGTCGACCAGGAACGCAAGTTCGTCGCCGAGTACCTAGTGCCGGTGGGCCACCACAGGTTCGACATCGGCCTGGGCGGGCAGGGCGGCGAAGGCGCGACCAAAGCCGCGCATACGCTCGATATCGACGTCACCGGTCGCTATTTTTTCGGCGTCGGCCTGGCCGACGTGACGATTGCGCAGAACAAGGCCAGCGGCTCGGCCGCGCCGTTCGCCAACGACGTGAACTACCAGGACGACGTGATCAGCGATGGTCGCCTGGCGTTTTACGGCAAGGCGAAGCTGCGGGGCAAGTACCTGGTGACCGCGCAGGCGGACACCACCCAGCGCGACCTGGACCGGTTGTTCAACGGCTTCACCCAGGCCGATCCGCAGGATGTGTTCCGCCGGTTGGATCCGGACCTCTACTACCCGGTGTACGGCGATGATTCCACGACGTATCGCGACGTGGACACCATGGGGCGGTTCTACCTGCGCGTGGACTGGGACAAGAACCAGGCCCTGTGGGGCAACTATTCCACCGGCATCACCGGCACCGAGTACGCCCAGTACCAGCGCTCGCTGTACGGCGCCGCGCTGAACTGGCGCTCGCTCGCCACCAACCGCTGGGGCGATCCGGGAACGGAACTGCGCGTGTTCGGCGCGCAGGCCGAAACCGCACCCGGCCACAACGAATTCATCGGTACCGGCGGCAGCCTCTATTACCTGCGCCATACCGACCTGCTGCCCGGCTCGGATGTCGTCACCCTGGAAATCCGCGACCTGACCACGGGCCGCGTCGAGAACCGCATCGTCCTGCAGCGTGGCGCGGACTACGAGATCGACGAACTCCAGGGTCGCATCCTGCTGACCCGCCCGCTGGCGCAGATCACCCGCGAGAACATCCCCACGCTGACCCGAGATGCGCCGCTGGACGGTTTCGAACAGCGCCTGCTGGTGGACTACGAATGGGTGCCGTCGGGCTTCGATGCCGATGACGTCAGCGCCGGCTTCCGCGGCAAGCACTGGTTCGGCAACCACGTGGGCGTGGGCGCGACCTACGTGCAGGAGAACCGCGCGGGTGAGGACTACACCCTGGCGGCGGGCGATCTGACGCTGCAGGCGGGCAAGGGTACCTACCTCAAGGGGGAGTACGCGCAGACCGAATCCTTCGGTTCTCCGGTGTTCTTCTCCGACAACGGTGGCCTGAGCTTCATCCAGCAGAACGACACGTCCCTGTACCGGGAAGGCGAGGCGAAATCGCTCGAGGCGCGCGCCAACTTCAAGGAACTTGGCTGGACGACGCAGGAGTGGAGCGCAGGCGCGTGGTGGCGCAACACCACCGCGGGCTACTCGATCTCGCGCTATGACACCGGCCGCCCGGTGACGGAGTACGGGGCCGAGCTGTTGGGCCAGTTCACGCCGAACCTGGGCGTATATGCACGCTACACGCGTGCTGAAAGCGGTGCCGAGTCGCTGACCCAAGCGCAGGCCACGCTGGAATGGCGGATTGACGATACGAGCACGCTCAGCGCCGAAGTCCGCCGCGTCGACACCGAGGGCACGTCGACCGACGCGGTCGGTACGCTCGGCGCGCTGAAGTACCTGCACCGCTTCGGCAGTTCGCTGGAGCTTTACGGCCTCGCGCAGCTCACGCTGGACGACGACGGTGGCCAGTACGCGGACAACGACGCGTTCACGGCGGGCGGAAAGTACCTCTACGGCGACAATTCCTCCGTGGGTGCCGAGCTGACCACCGGCGATCGCGGCGAAGCGGCGACCGTCAACGCCGAGCATCGCCTGACCGCCGAGCACTCGGTCTACGGCGCCTACACCTACTCCACCGACACGACTGCCTACGACTCGCTGTTCACACGCAACGCGCAGAACGGCTGGACGCTGGGCCAGCGCTGGCGTTTGTCCAACCAGGTCAACCTCTACAACGAGAGCCAGTTCCTGAAGGAGCCCAACCAGTCCGGCCTGGCGCATACCTTCGGCATGGATTTTTATCCTGCGCAGGGCTGGAACATGGGCTTCACTCTGTCGGATGGCGAGCTGACCAACACCGCCGGTGGCAATGTCGACCGTCGCGCCATTAGCGTGTCGGGTGGCCGCACGTCGCCGGATACAGATTGGCAGAGCAAACTGGAATGGCGCGAGGATCGTGGCGCCGAGCAGCGCGAGCAATGGGTCAGCACCAACCGGCTCACGCACAAGATCAACGAGAGCTGGCGGATCGCCGCACGCGTGAACTACGCCGACACCGACGACCAGCTCAACCCGCTGGCCAGCGCGAAGTTCATCGAGGGCAACGTCGGCTTCGCCTACCGCCCTTGGGACAACCAGCGATGGGGTCTGTTCGGCCGGTACACCTATCTGTACGACTTGGCGACGCTGGGTCAGGTGGGTGGCGCCGACTACGACCAGAAATCTCAGATCCTCTCGTTCGAAGGCGTCTACAAGCTCGATCAGCACTGGGAGTTCGCCGGCAAGCTGGCACGCCGCGAGGGTAAGGTCCGCATGGGACGCGGTACCGGCGTGTGGCTGGATTCGGCCACCACATTCGCCGCCGCCCAGGTCCGCTACGACCTGCGTACGCAGTGGCATGCGCTGGCCGAGTACCGATGGCTGGACGTCGAGGATGGCGGCACCAAGCAAGGCGTGCTGCTCGGTCTCGACCGCGACCTCAACAAGAACTTCCGCATCGGTGTGGGCTACAACTTTACCGATTTCAGCGATGACCTGACCGACTTCGACTACGACCACGAGGGCTGGTTCCTCAACCTGGTCGGCACGTACTGACACTGCAATAGCGCAAATACCTGCTGGGAAGCCGGCGTCGGTTCTTGCGGTGCGGTGGCGATGGCGCGCCGCCCTGTGCCGAAGCATCTTCGCAGCATTCGCGCCATAGATCGGTCGCGGTGCGGTGCGGTGCGCGTGCCGCCATATCGTCCCTATGAGCGCGCATGGGGACCTTTCTCTGAAGGGACGGGCGATGTCCTGCATCCGCCCGCAAGAACGACGCTCGTCTGTAGGAAAAGTTCCTGCAGGAAAATAATGAGCATTACATACCGCTCGAAGGATCGCGCTGGAGCTGCGCGCAGTCCTAGAGTCGCACCATCGTCGGTCGCAGCGGGATCGCAAGTGCGCACGTCGCCGGCCACCGCCGCAGATTCAAAGAACATGCGAGCGCTGCGATTCCGTCAGTGTCTGCAGTGGGTGACCGCGGTCGCCCTCGCTATGTTGGGCATGGTGGGCAGCGCCCTCGCTCAAACGCCGCAGGCTCCGACCGTGCTCTACGCGGAGGATTTCGAGAACGGTCCGGATACGAACATCCAGCTACTGACCGCGTACGCGTCCGCGACAGGCGTCACCTACACGGCCCATCCCAACTGGTTGGCGGCTTGCAACGGCCAGATCGTGGCCGGTTCAACGCTGCAGTCCCAGCAGCCATTGAGCAACTGCACGCTCAAGACGGCGGTGCAGGACCAGGATGCATTCAACGTCGTTCGCCAACTGGCCTGGACCCTTGGCGTACTCAACGGCAGCGACACCACGTCAATGACGTGGAACCAGACCACCAACCGCGCGGTGACGGCTTACACCGATGGGGCCAATCCTGGTGTCAACATCGAGATCGCAACGGTCAACCAGATTCCCCTGCCCGCGACGACAACGAGTCGCTTCATAAGTTTCAGTGTTGACGCTGCCGCGACCTCCTGTTGGTCCAACAGCGCGCCCAACTATGACTTCAATCTGATCACATCCACCGGGACAGCGATCTCAGCAGGCACGACCGGTGCGCTGTGCACGAGCGCTTCGGTTTCGAACATCATCGGTGTTCCGGGCGTGCAATGCACGCCTGGCTTGAATGGTTGCCCTGCAAGCGGTGTCTCCAATCCAGCCGACTACTATGCAAGAACCGTCAGCTCGGCGACGCCTATCCTGTTCAATGGAAACTCGCTCGGCATCCGGATGACTAATCTCAACGGATCGGGCACCGGCAACGACGCCGCGTTCGACAACATCCGCGTGCTCGATGTCACGCCGTCGTTGTACAAGGCGTTCGCACCCAATCCCGCGGGCACCAATCAACCCGTGACGCTGACGTTCACCATCGTCAATACTACGGAGCTTGCCGCCAAGCCGAACTGGGCATTCCTGGACACCCTGCCGACGGGAGTGCTCGTAGCGAATCCCGCCAGCGCCGTCAACAACGGGTGCGGAAATGGCGTGATCTCGGCGACCCCCGGGACCAACACGATCACGATAACGGGTGGCGACCTGGCCGCAGGACAAACGTCATGCACCGTGTCGGTCAATGTGGTCGCCACGACGGAGGGCGCCTACACCAACGGCGCCAGCAACGTGACGACGACCGGCCTGGTGCCCCCACCGAATGCGACCTTGCAGGTACGCAATCCGCGGCTGACGCTCCGCAAGATCAGCGTGGGCGGCGTGGGCGGGTTCGGGTTCACGGGCACGAATGGCGTGCAGACCCAGACGCTGACCACCACGACGGCAGGTGCCGCGGTGAGTGGGGCAACACAGGCGCTGTCTGCGGCAGCGACCGCCACCACGATCACCGAAAGCACCTCGCCGGCGACCTATCGGGTGACGGACATCACCTGTACCGGCATGGGCAGCGGTGGCAGCGCAACGCCCGACCTCGTGAATCGGACCGTGACGCTCGATGCCGCGGCCACGGCGGCAGGCAACGACATCATCTGCACGTTCACCAATACGCTGCAACAGGCAGACATCCAGGTGGTCAAGACCGCCACGCCCAGTCCGGTGGTATCGCGCGATGTAGTGACGTACACGTTGGTGGTAAGCAACAACGGCGCGAACGCGGTGACGAACGCCGTACTGAGCGACGCGCCGTCCACCGGGCAGACCTGCACGGCTCCGAGCACGACGGCCACATGCACTGCCACCGGCGGCGCAAGTTGCCCGTCCGCGACCGTGCCCGTCACTACCTTGCTGGGCGCCGGCATGACCATTCCCGTCTTGCCTGTCGGCGGGCGTGTCACAGTCACGCTGCAATGCACGGTCAACGCGACTGGGCTGTAGCGGATGCGCATATCCCGCGTGCCGCCAGCCGGTTGCGCACGCCATCGTCAGCGGCGCGATTCTTGCCGCACGGGTGGAATGATCTCGTGTGTCCGCTTCGGGACGTGCGTCGCGAAACATATCGGGTGACGCAGCAAAGCCGAAGCGGGATGTGGTCGGGAACAGGACGGTGGGGCGATTGCTGTCTCAAGCGACGGGCGTCGTGCGTGCCATGACGCCTGACCCCCTCCAAACCTGAGGTCATGAAATGATGCAGTCTCGATATGCGGTGTGCGGCCTGCTGGCGATGATGATCGCCTCGTCAGTTGCACCGATGGGCGCGCGTGCGGAAGGCCAATGCCAGTTTACCCAGGGCTACTGGCAGAATCGCGCCCAGAACGCCAACGATCTGACGACTGAAGTCTGGTTGTCGGTGCGCGACCAGGCGTTCTATCTCTCCGGTCTGAGCTACCAGCAAGTCCTCCTGGTGCCGCCCAAGGGCAACGCGTACTGGGTCCTGGCACATCAGCTGGTCGCGGCCCAAGCGAATTACGCACTCGGCGCGCAGACGCCTTCCCTCGTCTCCGATGCGTTGGCCAGGGCCAACCAGGTGATGGGGCAGTACACGCCCCAGCAGGTTGCCGCGATACCCAAGAACAGCGCGGTACGCGAAGAGCTGATCGCGCTGTCGCGCGTGCTGGACGATTGGAACAACGCCCTGATCGGCAGCGGAGAGTGCGGCGATGCAGGTGGGGGCGGGAACGGCTGACTATCGCGCCGCGGGGCATCGGCGCGAGACGGTGCGGCGCTTGTTCGTTTCCACAAGGAACACGCCTCGAGATGCCGCGCGTTGACGTCCGACATCCACAGGAAGGACACGACAGGGGTTCGCGTGAGGAAGGAACTTCAAGCCGCCATGGTGGCTGTGGCCGTATTGCTGCTCACGGCGACGGGCACGCCTGCGCGGGCGCAGACGGTCACGGTGGATCATGGCGCGTTCGCCACGGCGACCGGCGCCGGCTCCGCAGGGACGCCATCGCTCAGTTTCACCGTATCCGCTGGACAGAATCGGGCCGTGTTCATCACCGCGGCGTTCGAACGCGACCATTGCACGACCGATACGACCGAAACGCTGGCGACCTGCATCGACGAGACTGCCGCGAACAGCAACTTCGCCTCGCCGGTTTTCGTCGCCAACGATGGCGCGAACGTGCAGATCCAGTTCACCGCGACAGGGCCAGGAGGGTCGATCACGGCGGCCAACCCGCTCGCGCAACCGGCCGGAGACTTGCGTTTCGGCAACATCTACTCGGTGGCTACGGGGCTCTCGGGGGCCAGCCGAGCCAGCTACTCGCAGGAGATGTACTTCTTCGTCCTTTACGAAGCCCAGTTGCGTACGCTCCTGGGCGGCGCTGCCAGCGGAACGATCACTGTCACGCTGCCCGACGCGCAAGCGCCCCACCGGAACGGAGACGAGGCCATCCTGTCGGCCATCCAGTTCAATCACGTGAACCAGGTAACGACGGGTGGGGCAGGAACGGGGATCGTCCGCTCCGCCATCGAAACGACGCGGACGAATTGCAACACCGGTCTGCCATTCGCGGCGGGCGTCAACGCACCCGGTAACTGGTCCTTATGCCTCAACGGTTACGACGCCGGGCAAGCGCCCGTCAACGCGGGCGACGGAGTGCTGCTGGTCGGATTTAATGGTTACGCACGAAGCGGCCCCCTGGACTTCGCGACGGTAGCGGGGTTCTCCGAAGTGCTGAATCCGTCGGTAACCAACACCGATCCCGGGACGACCGGCGCGACAGGCGCGCACTTCCTTGCGGGAACCGAGTCGGACGGCTTCAGTAGCTCCTTCCAGTTCGCCAATGGAACGCCGACGGCAAACGTCACTCTGCAGTCGCAGAACGGTGCACTGACATCTTCCCAGTCCACATCGGGTGGCATGGCGGCGAAGTTCACGCTGACGCGGGCACTGGTCGACCTTTCGATCACCAAGACCAACACGCCTGGCGTCAATGGCAACGTGGATCAGACGAACGATGGCGTGCTGCCGGGGAACGCGACGACCTACACGCTGGTGATCTCCAACACGTCCATCAACTATGTGGATGGCGCGATGCTGACGGATCCTGCCACCAGTGGCCTGACGAAGACAGGGGTCAGCTGTACCGCAGTCACCGCGGGTGCCGTCTGCCCGCTCGCCGGCGCCGTCACGGTGGCAGCGATCGAAAGTGTCCCGGGCATCGCCATCCCGACGTTGCCTCCCAACAGCACAATGACGTTCACCGTGACCGCGACGGTGGCCACTGGCGTGTCGCCGGTCGCCAACACGGCGATGGTGGCCGTTCCGTCGGGGTACACGGATGCGACACCGGGCAACAATTCGGCGACGGACACCGATGGCGCGCTCACGCGGATGACGCTGCGCAAGATCAGCATCGGGGGGGTGGACAGCTTCGGTTTCACCGGTACGAACGGCATCGTGACACAGACGCTCACCACGACCGTCGCGGGGACGCCGATCAGTGGCGCCAGCCAGACACTGGCCGCGACCGATACCGCCACCACAGTGACAGAGAGCACGAGCCCCGTGACATACCGCGTCAGCGACATCGCCTGCTCCGGTCTCGGTGTCGGCGGCAGCGCCACACCCGACCTCGCCAATCGGTCGGTGACGCTGAATGCCGCTGCGACGGCTGCGGGCAGCGATATCATCTGCACATTCACGAATACCTTGCAGCAGGCCGATATCCAGGTGGTCAAAGCCGCGAGTCCGGGTACCGTGACCAGCGGCAATGACATCACCTACACACTGACGGTCACCAACAACGGTCCCAGCCAGGCGAACAACGTGCTGTTGACGGATGCGGCGAGCGGCGGGCAGAACTGCATGTCGCCTTCGACGACGGCGACCTGTACCGCGACCGGGGGGGCGAGCTGCCCATCGCCAACGGTGCCGGTAAGCAGCCTGCTCGGGAGTGGCATCTCGATTCCAACACTGCCGGTGGGCGGCCAGGTCGATGTCACGATGCAGTGCACCGTGACCGCCAGCGGTCTATAGGCCTTGCTGAGGAGGCGTGCTGGCGCGGTTCCCGTCGTCGGGCACGGCGGATCGTTCGCGCACGGGGGGACGCGCCATCAGGCTGTACCGGATCTGGCGCGTGATCGCGTGATCGGCTCCGAGGTGGCGACGCGCCTCCACCAGCGCATCCTGCAGCAGCCGTTCCGCTGACGCATCGTCGGAGGGGGTGTCGCGTTCCTGGGGACGTGCCCGCAAGCGAAGCGCCTGCGCAAGGGCCAGGCGGGCGACGGGGGCAGGCCATCGTCCCTGATGTGCCGCCTGGATCACTTCCTGCAGCAACCCGATGGCGTCTTCGATATGCGGGGGTGCGGGTATCGCGCCCGTCGGCGATGCGAGCAGCAGGGTGGCCAGCGTCTCCTTGGCGGCCAGTGTCGCTTCGTGCCGGGGTCCGAGCGTGCTTTCCAACAGCGTTGCCGCCTCGCGTGCGTAGCCGATGCCTTGCGCGAGATCCGTTCTCGCCGATACGCGCGCTTCCAGCAGGCGCTGGCGCGCGTACTCAGGATGATGGGTGCCGAAGCTGGCCACGATCGCTTCGTGGGCGTGTCGCAAGGCCGCGTCATCGACGGAAGCGGGCGCCGCCGCCAGCGCGGCCTCCAGTTTCAGGCGCAGGCTGCGCGAAGTATCAGGATGCGTCGGGCCGAGCCGCTGCTGGCGAGAGGCGAGCAGGTCGCCGGCGATGCGCAGCGCGTCCTGCGGATGCCCTTCGCGCACGAGCAGTGTCGAGAGCAGTTCGCGCGCAGTGTCGGCGGCAGGGGACCGGTCCGCGCCCGCCAGTGCGATCGCGTCGCGCAGATCGCGGTGGGCGTCGCCCAGGTTCAGGAGCTGCGCATGCCACTGGCCTCGCAACGTCAGCAGGTCGATACGCGTCGTGCGAGCAAGCGGGGCGGGCAGGCCGTCGGCGGTGCCATCGACGAAGGCGAGGGTTTCGAAGGCGGCGGCATGATCCGACAGCCCCCAGTGCGCGCGCGCCAGCTCGGTCAGCAGCCCGAGCGACGTCGTGTCGGCCTTGTGTCGTGAGGTCGTGATCTGCTGCAGGCCGGCCAGCGCGACGTCGCGCGCTTCCGCGTGCCGCGCCTGCAGGTTCAACAGGGTCGCGAGCGTGGCGTGGGTTTCCGGGCGCAAGACCGGATCATCGGCGAGCAAGCCGTTGGCTTCATCCGCCAGAACCAGCGCATGCGGGTAATCGCCCAGTACCGCGTAGCTGCGGGCCAGCGAGACCAGCGCGCGCGCCTTGAGCGCAGGGCTGGACGCCAAGGGAAGACGCCGCAGATGCGCTTCGGTCTGCTCGAGCAACTGACGCGACGAGGGGCGGGTTTCCGCCAGCCCCGACAACGTGGCGGCGCCCAGCGTTTCCTCGAACAGCGTGGACACCGCTTGCATGTCGCGACTCTCCTGCTGGTCACGCAGGTGGTACCACGCGAATGCGCCCGCGGCGACCAGGGCGAACAACAGCGTGCCGGCCGCAAGCGCGCTTGCCACGGCGTGGCGCTGCACGAAGCGGCGCGCCACGTACAGGCGTCCGCCATCGCGCGCGGCCACGGGCTCGCGCGCGAGCCAATGATGCAGGTCGGCGATCAATGCGCCGACGCTCGCATAGCGGTCGCCGGGTGCGGCGGCGACGCATTTGAGTGCGATCGCATCCAGGTCGCCCCGCACCTGTTTGCGCAGCTGCGCGTTGTCCCGGCATCGGCGTTGCGAGGCGACCCCAGCCCAGGCCGCATCGGCCAGCACGGAGGGCGGATGCGGTTTGCCCGGGGGCAGGCGGCTGAGGCTGGCGTGCAGCGGCAAGAGCGGGCGCGGCCAGTTCGCCACGAGCAATTGGTAGAGCATCACCCCCAGCGCATAGATCTCGCTGGCGACCGAAGAAGCCTCGCCTGCCAGTATTTCCGGCGCGGCGTAACCATGGGATACGGCGATACGCGGTGAGGCGCCACCTTCCGTGCCGCCCATGACGGCCGACAAGCCGAAGTCGACGAGGTAGACGCGACCGTCCTGCGCCACCAGCACGTTGCCGGGCTTGATGTCCTGGTGCAGCACGCCCTGGCTGTGGGCGTAGTGCAGCGCGTCGCAGGCCTGCAGCAGCAGCCGGATGCGTTCGGTGAGGTTCAGCGCTTGTTGGTCGGCCCACAGGTCGATCGACGTCCCATGCAGCAGCTGCATCGCGAACCAGGGATGTCCGTCCGCTTCGATGCCACCGTCGAGTAGCGGGGCGATATGCGGGTGCTCGAGCTGCGCGAGGTGGTTTCGCTCGCGCATGAAGGCATCGATGAGCGAGGGCGACGACATCTCGGTACGGATGCATTTGAGCGCCACCCGTTTCTCGTACTGGCCATCGGCGCGGCTGGCTTCGTACACGGTTCCCATGCCGCCCGTGCCCAGCACGCGATCGATGCGCCATGGTCCCAGCCGATTGCCGATGCGGTCCGATGCGGCTTCGCCATCGCCATCGCCATCGGATCCGGCGGGATCCTCGCTCGTGCCCGGCAATCCCAGCAGATCACTGAAGCCGACGTTGTCGAGGGGATGGTCGGCGGCATCGGCGACCAGCAGGCGATCGAGCGCCGCATGGAGCGGCGCGTCCTGGGCGGCCAGCCGCGCGAGCGCGGCCGCGCGACGCGGCGGGGGAAGATCGACGTAGTCGTCGAACAGGGCGAGCGCGCGGGCCTCTAGATCGGACATCGGCGGGCATCAGGCGAGAGGGGAAGGCCGCGCGCGATCCGAGGCGCAGGAATGACCCGTGATGCCGCCCTTCGTGTCGGCACGGGGAATGTTCGGGGCCTGGAGGCGCGAGCGGACATGCATCCCATGGCGCGAGCGTAGCGCGCTCGGCGAGGGGTAAGCATGTCCGCAGGAGGATGGCGCGCCCGGAGGGATTCGAACCCCCGACCAATGGCTTCGGAAGCCACTACTCTATCCGGCTGAGCTACGGGCGCACGGGACGGGCATTCTAGCCGCAAACCGACGCATTGGCCCACTTCGCGCAGCGGCGGCGCCGCGCGTCGGGGCTGCGGGCGGGCCTGATACCCTTCCCGCATGGGATACGAACGTTTCGAGCATGCCGCCGGGCCGCGCTGGCGCGAGCGGCTGGGGCAGTACTGGAAGCTGGTGCGCGGCGACCGCCCGATCGGCGTGCTGCTGCTGCTGTGGCCGACGTGGTGGGCGCTCTGGCTGGCCGCGGATGGCGTGCCGTCGTGGTGGACGCTGTTCGTGTTCACCGCAGGCGTCTGGCTGACGCGCTCGGCGGGCTGCGTGATCAACGACTACGCCGATCGCTGGCTTGACCCGCAGGTCGAGCGCACACGCGAACGTCCGCTGGCGACGGGCGCGGTCAGCGGGCGCGAGGCGCTGGCAGTGTTCGCGGTGCTGATGCTGGTGGCGTTCGGCCTGGTGCTGACGATGAACCGGCTCACGGTCTTGCTGAGCGTGGTCGGCCTGTTCCTGGCGGCCAGCTATCCGTATCTGAAGCGCTATACCTACCTGCCGCAGGTCTATCTGGGCCTGGCCTTCGGCTGGGGCATCCCGATGGCGTTCGCGGCGATCCGGGGCGAGGTGCCGCCGGTGGCGTGGGTGCTGTACGGCGCCAACATCCTGTGGGCCACGGCCTACGACACCTGGTACGCGATGGTCGATCGCGAAGACGACATCCGGGCCGGGTCCAAGTCGACGGCCATCCTGTTCGGCGACCTGGATCTCGTCATCCAGGGCGTGCTGTATGCGCTCGTGCTGGTGGCGCTGGGGCTCGTCGGCCGCCAGGCGGGTCTCGGCGTCTATTACGGGGGTGCGCTGGCCGTCTCCGCCCTGCTGATCTGCTGGCAGTTCAGGCTCGCCTGGCAGCGGGAGCGGGGCGGGTGCTTCAAGGCGTTCCTGCACAACAACTGGATAGGCCTGGTGGTGTTCGCCGGGCTCTGGCTCGACCTGGTGCGCTGAGCGCGTTCAGGGTACGCGGGCGATGACCCAGGCATCGACGCGGCGGACGCCTGCAGCGTGCAGCGTGCGGGCGGCGGCATGCAGGGTCGCGCCTGTCGTCATCACATCGTCCAACAAGGCCACGTGTCCGGGCAGCGACGCGGTGCCGGCGATGCCGAACGCGCGGGCGACGTTGCGTTTCCGGGCGTCCGCATGCAGTTCCGATTGCGCCGCCGTCGCACGATGGCGTACCAGGCGATCCGCATGCAGCGGAAGCGAGAGTGTCCGGGCGAGTGGGCGCGCCAGTTCCAGGGCCTGGTCGTATCCCCGTTCGCGCAGGCGATGCGCATGCAGGGGGATCGGGATGAGGGCGTCCGGTCGCGGGGCCTTCCCCAGCGGACCCGCCGCCATCTCCGCGAGCAGGCGCCCGGCCGCCAGATCCTGGTGGAACTTGAAGCGCGGCACCAGGCGATCGAGGGGAAACCCGTAGACGAACACGGCGGTGGTGGCCGCGACCGGTGGCGGGTCCGTCAGGCACGCGCCGCATTCGCCGGGAACAGGCAAGGGCAGGCCGCAGCGCATGCAGGCCGCGTGATTCCAAGGCAACGATTGCGTGCAGTTGAGGCACAGATCGAGGCCATAGGCACCCGATTCGCGGCAGATCAGGCATCGGGGTTGTAGAGGGGGCCAAAAGGTGAGACCTGTCCCCTTTAGTAATCAGCCACTTAGGCGGGATCGTTGCACTTCGTGCGAGATCGAAAGTGGGCCGAAAGGCGAGATTTTCCGGGGAGCGGTCCAGCAAAAAGCGAGATTTTTCGGAATCCCCTTTGCGCCGCCCGCCTATTCGTCTCGCTTAGCGCGCCTCCCAGGCTTAAATCGGGGCACTTCCTCTACTGCGAGTAGAAGCTCGGCTTCGTCCCGCCCAGCCAGGTGGCGAATGGCGGCACGGATAACCTCACTCCTATTGAGGAGCGCGCCCTGTAGCCCCAGCCTCCGGCGCAGGCTCTCCAACGCCTCGATTTCATCCTCAGCAAGGCAAAGGCTGAGTCGTTCCAAGCTAGACATACATAAAACATATCATATTTATGATAATATCAATATTGTCACAGGCGACGAGACGGAGCCGGACTTCAATGGACTTCAATGGCCGTGCGTGGACAGCCGTACACGGCATGGACGAACATGAGCAACGTCAGGTGGGTACATGTCCCGAGCAGACCTAATCGTTAACTTGGTGAAGGCTGGTAGTGAGGGCGACCAACAGCTCTTTCGGACCACCGTCGAAGCGATGGCGGCCGAAGAGCGGGCCAAACAGCATCACCAATTGGCGGACCGACTGGTTCAGAACCTGAAGTCGGCAACACCGCGTGGGCGGACGGCAGAAGTCATTCGGGCGCATGACGGCGGCCACGGTGGATTGCTGTACGAAATTGACCCGGCGCGCTCGCTCGACTCGATGCTGCTCAGCGAGGGAGTCCGGGCTGCCTGTCGAGAGTTGATTGAAGAGCAGCAGAGGCGCGATCTGCTGCGGTCTTACGGGCTGGAGCCGCGTCACCGCATGCTGCTTTCCGGGGCTCCTGGAAACGGCAAAACTTCACTTGCAGAAGCTGTAGCGCACGAGCTTATGGCGCCACTCTTTGTGGTGCGCTACGAGGCGGTGATTGGTAGCTTCCTTGGTGAAACAAGTAGTCGCCTTAAGCGGCTATTCGATTTCGTTCGAACTCATCAATGTGTCCTTTTCTTCGATGAGTTCGATACTCTCGGAAAAGAACGTGGTGATACCCATGAGACTGGCGAGATTAAGCGTGTCGTAAGTTCGCTGCTTCTCCAGATCGATGCGCTTCCGAGTCATGTTGTCGTCATTACAGCTACTAATCATGCGGAGCTGCTAGATCGCGCCGTTTGGCGCAGATTTCAGTTGCGTCTAGAGATGCCCGCACCCACGCTTGAGCAGAAAGAAGACTGGTTCCGTCGCCTTCAGGAAAAATTGGAGGCGCCACTCGGAATTACACCCAAGTCGCTTGCAGCAAAGCTTAACGTCGGCAACTTCTCTGATCTCGAACAGTTCTGCGAAGACGTTCAACGAAGGTATGTACTTTCTTTGCCAAATGCCAATTTGAAGGCGATTCTCCAAGAGCGCCTGAAGCAGTGGCAATCGAGGTTTAGCGTAGTCGCGCAAGCCTAATCACTGGGAGACATGGATGTCGCAAGGTGACTTTCCGCTACTGTTCTTTCCCGAGCGTGCGGCTCTGGCGCGCAATGATCTAAGCGGCCGCCCTCCCTCTATACATACCCCGCCAATTGAGCGACAGCGCGAGCGCATCGCGCCACAGTTTTCTGTTCTGCAGGGCGCGATGGATGGTAGGCGCCTGAGAATTCAAGGCGACTCGCCTGTAGACAATCCAGAGCTGGTGCTCGTGATGGAGGTCATGGGCTCGACCGAACAATTTGCCAATGCTGTTGGGCGAGTTCAAGGCCTGGAGTGGCTATTTGAGCTGATGGAGGAACAAGTCGCGCCTGATGAAGACTTCTTCGTTCCAGATGCTCCAATGTCGAATCTAACAGGGCGCATCTTCCTCGTTGGATCGAACAAGGAAGCGCTGGACCAGCTCATTGCGCTTTGGCAGCGTTACGAGCGCGACCCGCAGGCACCATTCGACCATGGGTATGCATCCTTCAAGTACGTCTTCAAACACCTGAAAGCCATCCGCTATTGGGATGTGCAGGACCGACTAAATACGGATGTTCTTGCATACTGGCAAGATGAGTTAGATAGCGGAAAGGAACTTATTCGTTTCGAGATTGAGGCGTGGTACTTCAACTCTTTTGACAAGAATGCAGCAACCGTCGCGCAGATAAGGCGCCAGATAGGCGACCTCAATGGCACAGTCATAAGCGAGGCTCACATCCATGAGATCGCCTACCAAGGAGTTCTGGTGGAGCTCCCACGGCATGCAATCGAGAAGATCCTGAGTGGAGAAGTGAATGATCTGGTCCTGTCTGACCGAATCATGTACTTCCGGCCACGGCCACAATGTGTGGAGGGAGGAGAAATAGAGGAGAGTGAACAAGTCTTAGCAGAGACTCGGGTAGAGGAAAGTTCCCCCCCTGTTCTTGCTCTACTCGACGGCCTGCCGATGGCAAATCACGCTCTGTTGAGGAGCGCGCTCATCATAGATGACCCAGACGGCTGGGAATCCGCCTACGAGGCCAAGGATCGCGTACATGGAACGGCAATGGCGTCGCTGATCTTTCACGGAGAGCTAGACGCGAATGAAGTCCCTCTGTCGAGAAAGATCTATGCTCGTCCCGTCCTTAGGCCAGATCCCGAAGACAACTACCACGAGCGACGTGCAGAATCCGTACCTAATGATGTGCTGCTTATCGACCTGGTTCACCGAGCAGTAAAGAGGATATGCCAAGGAGAGTCCGGTAGCGGCCCGATCGCGCCAAGCATAAAGATCATCAATCTTTCTCTCGGCGACTCGAACAGAGTCTTCTCACGAGACATTTCTCCGTGGGCTCGGCTGATCGACTGGCTTTCGCATCGCTATAACGTGCTCTTCATAGTGAGTGCGGGGAACGATGCTAGCGAGCTAGAGATGCCAGTGCCTCGGGGAAGCTTGTCCGGCATGCTCGAAACGCAGAGGCGTGATCTCGCATTGGCTACTCTGCTCCAGCAAGCGGATCGTCGCAGGCTTTATATCGCCCGCAGAGGCGATGAATGCACTGACCATAGGAGCACTCCACTCCGATGCCGCAAACATCACTCCTGTGGTCGATCGCATCGATCTGTTCAGCACGCCGGGTATAAGTCCACTTTCTAGAATAGGCCATGGCTACAAGCGATCAATCAAGCCAGACCTACTAGCTCCTGGAGGTAGATGTCTGCACGCTGAGGGGTTTGGTGGAGATGCGAACATCACTCGTGCAGTGCCCGTTTCCGTTCGCCGGTCACCAGGTCAGCGAGTTGCCGTACCGCCTCTCTCAGATGCCGCAGATCCCACGGGATACACTCGTGGAACCAGCAACGCTGCGGCATTAACGAGCCGGCTCGCAGTACAGATTTACGAGGGCCTTGAGGATTTGAGGCGAACCATCCCATCTGCCCCGGGGCCTCAATACGACGCGGTGTTGATCAAGGCGCTGCTAGTGCATGGCACTTCATGGGGTGACCTTCAAAACGCACTCTTGGCGCTCCGAGCCGATATAGCGGAGATCCAGGACACAGCTGCAAGGCGTAGGAAGGAGAAAGACTTCCTAGCGAGGTGGCTGGGTTACGGCGCTTTGAACCCTGAGCGGTCACTCGCTTCCACAGCTCAGCGAGCAACGATTATCGGTGTGGGCGCATTGAGCGCCGACAATGCATTCGAGTTCTCAGCACCATTACCGCCCAGTTTGGCTGGGACAACAGAGTGGCGACGAATGACTGCGACACTTGCTTGGATCTCGCCAACAAATCACGCACATCAAAGCTATCGCTGCGCCCGGCTATGGATGACTGGCGTCGGTACGGAAGTTGGCGTTGAAAGAGAGAACTCAGCAGAGCATAACGCTGCACGTCGAGGCACAGTGCAGCATCAGATCTTCGAGGGCGAGCGTGCTCTCGCCTACGTTGATGGGGCAAAATTCACTTGCAAAGTTAACTGCGCTGAGGATGCCGGAGGCTTCTCAGAGCCCATCCGCTTCTGCATATGCGTGTCGTTGGAGGTAGCAATCAACTCCGAAATTCCACTGTATCAAGAGATACGCCAGCGGATCGAACCGCCAGTGGAGATTCGAGCGGGATAGTGCTCTCGGATTCCCGCCGGCGGTACGGGAAGGAAAGCGTTCCCTCTCGCAAGCCGACGGCCGCCCATTGTTCCTTTGTATCCGATACCTAAGTGCGAAGTTAGCTAACCTCCCCAAGTGCGCCCCAGCATCTCGTGTCAGCATGCGCCGCCGAAGTAAGCAATGCGATGCCAAGGGGCGGGCTGCGATCAGTTCGGCTCATCCTAAGCATGCGTAGAATCACTGGAACTTCAACTCGATCGCCATTCAAGCGTAGCCAGTGCGCCCCAAACCTCAGCGTGCCTTGATAAATGCGTGTACTGAGCGAATGGGTTTAGCCTGAAGTCGAAGCGCGTCAGGGGTGACGCGCTCGCTTAGGCGACCAGGGGTAAATCTATATGGAAGTGGCGTCAGATCTGACTGTCGGTGGATTCGTGCGGCGCAGAATTCTGGTTGGCGGACGTCCTATGAGACGACGCTGGGCCGCAGCATTGGCGGGGCTAATGATCCTTGGTACTAGCTTCGTTGCTTCGGCATGCCCTGTCGGCTACGTCAAGACTTACGTAACCGTACGAGATGACCAGGGAAATGTCGTTGGTGTAAGGGAGGAGTGCAGCTTCGTTGGTGTCCCTGGTGCGGGCGGGCTAGGTAGCTCGGGTGGAGGAAGTCGAGCTGACCTAGTTGAATCGGAGTCGATGTCACCAATAGATGATCTTCCAGATCTACTTAGATCGATAGGTGAGACTGTCGCCGCGGCGCTAGCTCCATGCGGTGGAAATCCGATCGTGATTTCGACGGGGAACAAGATCGAACCGGAGCTGGACTTCTCCACCAGTGGCGACATGAGCCTAAGTCTGGCTAGAACATACAACCACTACTGGACGGGTGTTGGCCTCTTCGGCAAGCACTGGATAAGCAACTTCGATTACAAGCTAACATTTGGGACAATCGCGCTGGACTCATGTCACCCACGCCCAGGAGGCGGTGCTTGTGGCATCGGCGCTGAAACCACGATCTATGCATGGCGCCCTGATGGAAGGACGCTAAAGTTTGATCGTGACGCTAACGGAATCTTCTACGAGGATCGACCGGGACCGATCGCTCGAATTGAACAGCAGCCGAACGGAAGCTTTATTCTCTTCACTGAAGATGGTGAAACGGAGGTCTACTCGTCCGCTGGCTACATTCAATCCAGGTACAACAGGTTTAACGTTGGCTGGACATTCACGTACACCAACGGGACTTACCCCTATCGAGTCACCCATACTTCCGGGCGGTACGTCGAATTTAGCTGGACCGGAAACCGTCTGACGGCTGTTAGGGATCCCGCTGGCAACTACTATGGCTACTCTTACAACGAGAACACATTTGGCGCCGGATACAACAGGTTGGTCGCTACAGCAAAGCCGGGAGTACCAGCGTCAACAATTACCTACCACTATGAAATAGCGGATAACACCGCGCTAACTGGTAAGAGTTTCAACGGCGTACGGTACTCAAAGTTTACCTACGACGCATCTCGCCGTGCGACGAGCAGCGAACACAACGGGCTTGATAAGTTCACCTTTCAGTACACAACGGGCGCCAATGGTGCAATGTCCGTGGTGCAAACTAACCCGCTAGGGAAGCAAACCACCTTCGCGTTTGAAAACGGTCGCCACATCAGCACGGTGGGGCATGCAAGTCCGAACTGCCCGGTCGCTACATATGCGCTTACCGAGTACGACGTGAATGGACATCCGGCCATGCAGGAGGATCACAATGGCAACAAGACAGCCTATCAATACAGCGATAAAGGTCAGTTGCTAGTGATGATCGAGGCCTACGGAACTCCGAGGCAGCGTACCACTACTTACGAGTGGTATGGCGGCAACCTTCAAGACAAAGTTTTCAAGAAGACGGTCGTCGGACAGCTGGAAACTACGTACTACTACCACCCGCTTGGAACGTTATCTTCCGTATCGGAGAAGAACATCTCCGCGAATGGTGTTGCCAACCAGGTGAGGACCACCAACTTCACGTACAGCTACTACGGGGGTGGATCCGGTGGCGCGCTCGCAGGCGGCATGCTCGCCTCCGCACAAGTTGATGGGCCGATGGCGGGACTCGGTGACAACATCGTGGTCACGTACGATAGCTTGGGAAATCTGACGTCGCGTGCAAACTCGCTCGGACACATCGAGACCTACAGTAACCACAATGGTCTTGGCCTCCCCGGGCGCCATACGGGCGTCAATGGCGCGCATACCGACTACATCTATGACGCTCAAGGCCGCGTTACACGGTTCCGTAGATATCCGGATGGAAGCAATCCTGCGGATACGCTTTATGTGTACGGACCGAACGGGACATTGGCTTCTGTGACGTCGCCATCTGGAGTTACCACCAACTACGACTATACGTCTTCGCTGCGGCTTTTCAGGACAAGAAGGGCGTCGGGCGGAACACTGGTCAACTTTGCGACGGACGAAGAACAGTCCTACACCTACGATTCAGCGGGCAACCTGAAGTTCAGCCAAGACGTATCCGTCGAAACAGTTCAGACATTCGTCTTCACCTGCATGGGGCCGGTAGGCGCTCCGGAAGAGGAGTGCATGGAGCCATTCTGGGAGGAGCAGTGGATTCCGGGTTACGTGCAGAAGAAGATAGCTTCGTTGGACTACGACGAGCTCAGCAGGCCAAGAGGCATCCGCGGAAGCTATGGCATGAACATACGATACACGTATGACCCGAATGGCAACATACAAACCATCAGGAATTCTGCTGGTTCCAACGCCGTGAGCTTCACGTATGACGAGCTAAATCGGTTGAAGAGCGCGCTCTATGCAGATGGAGGCGTGATTCAGTTCGAGTACAACGAGAACGACAAGCTGACCAAGCTGACGGATCCACTGGGCCGGGTTCAGACCTATGTGTATGACGGTTTTGGTGGCCTGTGGGCTCGATACACAGCAGAGACGGGGGCCACGTCATACCAGAGAGATGCCGTCGGCCGCGTGAGTGTAATGGCGCGCGCAGATGGGAGTTCGCTCTCGTACTCCTACGATTCAATCGGGCGGCTTGTTCAGGCGTCTGGGGGCGCCGAGAGTAGGACGCTTAGCTATGATTGGTGTAACTCAGGGAAAGGACTTCTCTGTGGGGTGGCGTCGTTTTCCAACGGCGTGGAGGTGACATCGTCGATATTCGGATACCTCAGTGACGGGCGTATGGCCGTGCAGCGCGATATCACTTCTGCCGGAGGTAGCGAGTTCTGGACGGGCTACCAATATGATCAGTTCGGCCGGTTGAATGCTATTTCATATCCGAGTGGCATTGCGGTGGGCTACGGATATGCCTCTGACAAACTCACGACGATGACAGTCAACGTGGGTGGCACGATTACGAATATCGTCGCTGGAAGTCTGTATGAGCCATTTGGCGGCATCGCGGAGATGTCGCTTGGTAATGGATTGACTCGAACTCTCGGCACCGATCAGGATGGCCGCCTTACAGGTGTTCAGGTTGCCTATGGGGCCCAGGTAGTCCAAGGTCTCACGTATAGTTACGACGCTAATGCGCGCGTTTCAGGAATCGCTAGCGCAACTGACTCTTCCTTAAGTCAGACATATACGTATGACGTTCAAAGCCGCCTTGCGTCGTTCTCATCCCCTTCAGGAAATCAGCAGTTCGTTTGGGATGTCAATGGCAACAAGACTCGCCATATATGGAACTTTGATGAATACCTGCAACACGATGCCCAGAGCAATCGGGTTTCCGGTATGGGTAGTCACGGGTACTCGAGCGATGCAAGGGGCAATGTCGCATCTCATTCATGGTCTGGTTCAAGTGCAGCTTATGCATATGATGCTTTCAATGGATTGGCGAGCATTAGCCGTGGTCAAGCGGTAAGCTTCACGCAGCCAAACTACGCGAATGTTAGCCTCGTAGGCGGGGTTAGTACCTATACCAACGACGCATTGAGTAGGCGCGTCAGGAAAGTTGCGGCGAATGGTCAAGGGTCGCGATTTGTCTACGGTGCCCAAGGAAACTTGTTGGCCGAAAGGTCGGACAACAGCGGCGCTTGGTCAAACTACCTTTGGTTTGATGGCCAGCTTATCGGCCTGGTTCGTGCCGCCAGCGTTTACTATGTTCACAACGATGCTTTGGGCAGGCCCGAAGTAGTCACCAACACGGCAAGAGCCGTGGTTTGGCGAGCCGCCAACTATCCGTTCGACAGACGGGTTACCTTGGATGCGATTGGTGGCTTGAATATCGGTTTGCCCGGGCAGTACTACGATCAAGAAAGCGATCTTTGGTACAACAACCAGCGCTACTATGATGCCCGCCTCGGGCGGTACCTGCAGAGTGATCCGGTGGGCATCGGTGGCGGATTGAATTCTTATGCGTACGCGCTAGGAAACCCTCTGTGGAACACTGACCCAACGGGCTTGTGCATCGACTATCTTGGCTTGGCCGTGGGTGTCATCGACGTGGCTGGCGGGATCGCAGAGATGGGAGTGGGTGCCGACGCCTCAGTTATGGGCGCAGCGGCTCTGAATCCTCTCGTCGTCGGCGCAGGAGGCTTGGTTATCGCAAACGGTGGAATGACAACCTACGATGGTGTCACTGGAATTATGACCGCTATCGACCATCAGCCCAGAGACTCTGCATACGCCGTAGTCGGCGGTGCGCTCCTTGGCGCACATGGCGCCGAGGCTGGAGAAGTCCTGTCATTCGGCATGACGATGGGTGGCAAGCTCCGAGGGGTTCGGAGAATACTGTCGCGCATCGGCAACGAGTCAGATGCGGCGGACGCTATCAAAGGAGGAAAGGCATTGAATGATCGCTACGCCGCTGATCCGTGCCCATGCAATAAATAGACGCTATTCTTCTCGGTGGTCGGCGCGCTGCGCCGACCACCTACTTCAATGGTGAGATGACGATATGTCGGACAGCGCATTTAGCTTGAGTTGGGGTCGGTTCGCCCTAATGTATTTGATGGCGATGGGCCCGTTAGTTGTGGTAGTGGCAATCCTTAGTCAAGATGGCTCGCGTCCGGCAACAGCCGGACTAACCGCCGCATGGGCGATGACGACGCTGTACTCTGTCTACAGGTGGCGCTACTTCCGAGAGAAGTATAACAACGACGCTAGTGAGCTCGTCGGAGCTTTGCATCGCGACTTTGTTGGCGTCGTATTTGGTTCTTTACCGACACTGCTTCTGTGGGTAGTTGTCGCAACCATCGTTGTTATCGCGGTCTCCATGGGAGTGTGGTCGCTTGAACGGTAGGTGGGGCGTGTGCCTTTATAGGCCGTGTTGACCTGAGGGAATGATGATTAAGGTAGGCGGGCATCCAGCGCTAATGGATGCGAAGGGGCAGCCTTCTGTTGATGTCATCTCAGCAAGGCGCTGGAGCAGCGCGATATTCCCCGACTTCCCTTCCGACGACCTAGTCCGATCTTGCTGTACACGGGGCGAACTCGTTAAAGCTTTCGCCGTCAATGGCCTGGATTTCATATCAGTCGAGACACTGGAGTCCAACGAGTTGGCTCTGACGGCATATCTGTCGGAGTTCTCATACGCGGCAGTAGTTCTCGAAGCTTCAGCTGAATTGTTCCTGTTCAAGGATTCAACCAACAGATTCTCTGTCGTGTTCGGAGATCCTAGGTTGGTCAAGGAGGTCGAGAGGGAAGCAAGCTCAGATCCGGGAACCGACTTCAGACGGTGGCTAGATAGCGCGGACTTCAGTACTGTCGAAAGGCAATATCTCGAGTTAAAACTCGCTGTCTACGGCTCGGGAGGCGCTTGAGTCGAAAGAGCTAGCTCGTAGCTCCTACTGAGTGCTGCGTCTATGCTTGGCCATTGTCTCCACTAAAGGTTTTGTGGAGTTCAGCATCGACTTCGGGGTTCGATTGAGGAACTGCTGGACGGTCTGCCCAAGCCCCTCAATGACGACGTGACGTGCGTCATCGATAGAACCTTTAAGGCGTAGTACATCCTCTTTTGAGTGCGGCCCCCCCGTCGAAGGGATGAACTGCGCGACATGTATCCTAGATCGCGCCAGGCGATTGAACAGTTGGACGGGGATGTCCGCGAGAGCGGAAGCCTCCTCGGGCTGCAATCCGATGGAGGCAGAGAGCCGCAGCCGCAAGATCTCCTCTCGTGCCACGACCATGCGATTGCCAATGCCCTTCGCCCAAGTGAAGAGCTTCAGGCGCGCTGCCCATCTGACATAGTCGTCGTCACAGTCTGTCAGAGAGCCTGCTTTGTCGGCTAGCACCCACTTTCTGTTGAAGGCCTCTGAGTCTCGCAGTGCTTCCTCCCGCCGCAGCGCCGCCTCTGGGGATCTCGGCCCGCGCTGGGCTTCGCTCTTGGGTCTGAGCACGCGTCGCTCGGCAAGGAAGGCATCAATCCTTCCTGCCAGGAACGAAAGTCCAGCCGTCTTGATCAGCCCCGCATGGTGCACCTTGAACCAACGGAAGGCTGCTGCAGGCACGTACTCATCCGATGCAACAGGCCTGCCCCTCAATGTTCCATGAAATACGTCAACCCCCTGTTCTAGCTGGAGTAGCGCGGTGGCGACAACATGCATGGCCCTCTGCTCACGGGTCAGAAGCTTATCCCCGACCAGGTTTCGGCAGTGCTGGACTACGAACTTGTGCATAGCATTGATGAGGTTCAGGAACTCATTGAGACTTGCATCCTCAAACGCGGAAAGCTCGCGAGGCGGCGTTGCGATACACGTGTCATTGAAAAGCTTCGCTCTCATAGTGGCGAAGAGAGTTGCAACCTCGGTGCTGCACGGCTGCGCAGAAGGGTGCTCGGAAACCGGAGCCCCACATTTGCAGCGATTAGTACCCGGCCGGTTCATCCGATAGCCCGAGCCACACTGCCGACATTCGTTAGCTAGTGCCACTCTATGTGCCGGACAGTGTGTAATCAGCGAGAGATGCCAGCTCGCATCGTGGACGCCATAAGTGTGTACGCAGACCGGGCAGATCTTGTGATGATGGAAGTTCACATGTCGTCCCGATAGACGCTGCTCCTTCAGGAAATAGGAATGATCCTCTGCCTTGCGGATAACGATCCGCTCATACGTGGCTTCATCTTTGACAGTCAAAGCGGAGAGGACTGGCGCCGTTCCACCCAGCGCCTGACTTGTGAGGTCTAGGCCTACACCACCCAGAAACATGGTGGGTGAGTCGTAGGAGTTCTCATCGCACAACCGTAGGGCGTAGCCGATAGCCGCCTCCCGGGGATCGGGAAGCGGCGTGACCACTAGGGGGCGAACCGGATCGGTTGCCTGAATCTCCGAGAGCAAGCTCATGTCAGAGCCCGATTCAACTCGGCCTTCAGCTGCTTCTTACTCAAGGGTTTGGCTGGGGCCTCTTCCTTATCCCTCTGCATGGATCCCAGATGCAGCTCTTCGTCCTCCTGATCTTTGGGTGGCCTTTGCGCCAAGTACATGGCGACGCCGCATAGCCGCTGCTGCTGGTCAGGAGAAAGGGAGCCATAGAACGGTCCGCCTTCCATGGGGATTTCGCCCGCATACCAGATGGCCTCTTGGAAAGCCGCGTCGAGGTGCGCCAGCGAGATCTCGGTCCGGCTCTCCCAGATTGCATCTTTCACTGCTTGGTCGAGGATGCGCCACAGCAAACCGAGGCGACCGCCGCATGCAATGAAAAAGCGAAGCGAGAGCTCTTCTGAAGTCAGGTCTGGGACACTGAAAGGTGCCATGGAGCTGTAGACGCCGCGAAGCACAGAGCGGAAGACCTTCCTGGATCGTGCATCGGTCCAGTCGTGTACGGGGATCTCGATGGTGCGGCTGAATCGCGTGCGCAGTTGTTCCCAATGCCGAACAATCCGACTGGAGCTTGGCAAGCCGACACATACGACGCTCAAGGTGCCCATCTCAGCAAGCTCTTTGAGCCAGTTAGTGGTGAGACTGAGCGACCTGTTCTGGTTCTTGTCCACGAGTTCCTGGAACTCGTCAAGAATCACCATCTTGCAGCCGACCTTGACGAGCAGCTTATTGAGTCTTGCCGTCTTCTTGTTGACTGGCCCCTCGGCGTACTTGGGGTCTCCGAGCGCCTCAAGCAACGCTTCAACGACGCCGGTGATGGTGCCCTGTGAAGGAACCTGGACGTAGATCACCTCCTTGCGTATTCCGGTTGGAGTTCGTTCGGCTGGGAACCTCATCTCGAATTGCCGGAATATGTAGGACTTGCCAGCTTTTGAATGACCGACAAAATGCTTGAAGGCGGGTGTACACGTAGTGCCAACTTCTTTCAGCACTCGATCCAAGATGTCGTGTGATTCGACGAATATCGGTGTCTCGACCCTCAACATAGCCATCTTGCTCAGGTGGAGCGTGAGGTCAGTGTTGGGCTGTGGCGGAACAGTAAGAACGTGGTTCATGCGGCGGCCTCCTGTGTGTAGGGCACGGCAACGGTGACGGTGAGGTCGAGAAGATCGTCATCACGAGCGACTGAAGGGTTGCGAGGCGAGTGCATGGCGTCCTGTTCCGCAGGCCGCGCTGAGGCTCCTCCCTTTCGCTTAGCTGACGAGGTTGGCCGTGCGGAAGTGGTAGCGGGCTTGGAAGAGTTCTGCTTCCTCATGCTGCGGGCTCGGCTTTGCGCTGCGCGGCTCTTGCGGCGATTCACCACCATGTCCTCTTCAATCATCTCGACGATCTTCAGCTTCGCGTCGCGCAGGCTGACGCGATCCTCGCCCTTCTCCGACAGGTACCTGGCGTACTCCTTGCACTTGGTGTGTTGCCAGCGGGTCAGGCCGCTCGCGTAGTCCTCATCAATCGCCGGCACTTTGATGTAGTCGCCAGTCTCGGGATGTACGACATACAGATAGCCCACGTCCTCATCGTTGGTAATGATGTCGACCGTGATCCTTTCGCCCAGTTGTTGCCGCATGACGCCGAGCTCGGCGCAGTTGTAGTAAAGCGAATCCTTCAAGATGCCTTCGTGGCCAGCAACGCGCGTCTCCGGCTTCCCGAATGCCGCATCCACCCACTGGGCCGAGTCGGGAAGGTGGCGGTCCACCTTATCGATGAGGCTTTCCCACTTCTGGGCGGGTGTTTGTCTGATGGAGGAGTGGGTGCTCTGGTGATAGATATCCGCAATCCAGAGGTTGATCACCCGATTCAGTGTCTCTAAGGTGATCGCGGCGTGCTTGGAGCTGTCGTAATCGCCGCGTTCGATAATGGAAGAGAACGTTCGCCCCGGGATCAGAGAGATCAGATCGGTCTGAAGTGTGCGGAAGAACCGCTCAATCCTGCCTTTGAACCAGGGCTGGCGCCGAGGGCACGTCTGAATCGTGATACCGAATTGGCCGGCGGCGTAGTCCAAGCTGGAGCCGTGGAACTCGACGCCGTTGTCCACCACCAAGGTGCGCATGATTCCCCAGGTCGGCCAAGGCTGGGTGACATCGTCCAGGTCTGTCTTCGGTAGTACCGCATGCCGCAGGGCTCGCATGACCGTCAAGCTACTGGGCGCATCGAAGCTCAGAGAGAAGCCCAGGATCATGCGGGTGCACGCATCGATGATCACCGTCAGCCAGGGTCGACCCAGTGGCAGACCCGTTTCCATGTCGACCACGAACAGATCGAGTCTGCAGTGATCCATCTCAGCGCGCTGCAAGGGCAGGGCGGCCGACGCCCCTTTGCCCGTGTTGCGAAACTTCATGTCCGCCGCTTGCTCGCCGTAGCGGGCCGCATAGACCTCATAGGCGGGAAGCTTGCTGATGTACTTGCGGAGCTGCTCGTAGCTGATCGGGGACAGTTGCTCTGATGGGGTGAGCATCAGATTGGTGTCATCGATCAGACCATTGATGTCGCTTAGTACAGATGTGATGTTTCTGCGATGAGGGGTGAGATAGCCATCCCGAACGCAGTCCTCCATGAGGTCCAGCACCTTCTGCGGGATGCGATCGCGATGGCCCTTCAGTGCATGCTGATCGAGCAGGGCGACAATGTTGTTCTCCGCGTCGCGGTACTGCTTCATCCAGCGCGCCACACTGCTGGCATGCGGACACTCAGGCATCAGTGCAAGGTCTGCTGGCTTGAGCTTTTCCCACAAGGCTTGCACTAGCGGCGTCAGACGAGCTCGCGTGGTCGGGAAGTGGGCAAGCTTTGTAACAAAGTGCAGTCGCAGCTTGGCCAGGTCCCGCAGCAGGGGTGGCACAGAGGCGAGCAGGGTGTTGCTCATGACCCGCGAACGGGCGCGCTTGTCCGGTTCGACATTGATGATGGGCCGAAAGACGAAGTTACCGCTGGTGTACAGATCCAGCGCTTCACTCCGTGTCAGTTCTTGCCGGCGAGACGACTGCGGATCTTCGAACTCGATACGCTCTTTATCGAGCAGCCGGGTGATCTTTTGTCGTTTGCCGTCCAGATCAAAATGCTGGCCGGCCTTGAAGAGTCCTATGCCCACAGCCAACCCTCCTTATGCTCGGAGGTGTAGGCCATGGTGTCCAAGCCGATCGGCCGGGACAGGTCCACACTGATGCGCCCCTCCATGATCTGGCGAGCCAGTGACCGTGCGTTAGCGACTCGTCCCCAGCCCAGATCAGCCAGCGATACGCCGTCTAGCGCCTGTTGATGGACCAGCAGGGCCTGGAGGTCCGTGATGGCAGTACGTCCACGAGACAACAGGGACCAAGCATTGGCCAGACGAGCAGGAGACGGCAGGTCGACCTCGGTCACCAGCCGATACGCGATGCCCAGGGGCGCCAGCAGCATGCTCAAGTGCTGAGTGCGCTCCAGAACCGACGCATCCACGTCACGCGCGAACTTAACTTCGACAAAGGCTCGCAACCCGCGGTGAAGCACCGCGAAGTCCGGATAGTGGCGAGCCCAGCCGCCGTAAGGCGTCGCATACTCCATGAGCACTGGCTGCTCGGCGTAGGCGCGCACGGTGGGACAGGCATCCAGCTGCAGCGCGACTTGCTCCTCAAGGGCAGATTCGAAGTGAACGCTTCGAGCCAGCTTCCAGCTGCTGAAGCGGTAGATGGCCCGCATGGCGCCACGGCTGAGCACGTTGCGTGCCCGCACCTCCCCAGCGGGGGGCCACCACCAGGTGATCAGGGCATCGTGAAGATCGGGGGCCGGCCAGCGGGGCAGGACCATCGGAAAGCTGGGGCGCGGTACGCCCAAGTCAGGGGTAAACAGGGACATCGGATCATCCTTAGTGCCGCATGGCGGCACAGGTAAAGGAAAGATCCGGGCACGAGGGCTCACCCCGTTGACAGGGGGCGGCCGCGCAGTCCAGAATCGCAACAAAGCCGGCCAAAGCTTTTGTTTGCAATTCCGGAAAGCCAGACGTGAGTCTGGCTTTCTGCGTTTCTGGCCCGGAGAGTGTGTAAGCCTCTATGTGGGTCAGTTCATGGGGTCTTCTCCGGTGGGGTTTGAGTGGAGAGCGCCTGGGCGGCGGCCTCGGTACGGGCAATCCAGAAGGCGACCTCTTTGGTAGCGGCACACCAGCCCTTCCGGCCGCCCTGTTGGAACAAGGCAACGGGGGCGCCATGGCGGCGCACCGCCTGCCTGAATGCTCCAGGAGAGGGATGGCCGAGCAGCTTGCTCAGGGGCAGGCCACTCAGAACCGGTCCGAACTCTGTCAGCAGCCAGCGCTCCAGTTCCTGGCCGCGCGCGGCAATGTCATTGTCAGGAAACAACCTACTGTCCGGAATCGTGCGGTACTGAGACGATAGCTAAGTCGTCCGCGCGCGGGGCCGAAACTTGTACAGAATTTATCGGGAAGACGCCCCGTGCTATGTGGTAACGCCCCTCCCGTTGCCCCAGGCGCTCAAGGGCAAGAAGCGTTGGGGAGAGGGGGTGCGCCCATGCGTAGGTAAGGCGGTCTTCTGCGAAGCCGCCATGAAAGTGGGCGTGTGGGAGCCGGACCGGCTGGACCTGGTGCTACGCAAAGCAGCGGGCGGGACCCATCCCACCAACGGCACGATGCGCAATCTACGCAACGGCCATGGTCCCAGCTGGATCACGGTGTCCAGTATCGAGCAGGGCCGCCCGGACATAGACGCTATCTACTGGGGGAACCACCCGATCTTCCACATGCTCGATTGCACCGAGCATGACGCCAGATTCGGTGCGGTCATGACCTATGCGGTGGATTCGGTATGGGGGCGCGTGCGGGAGCGCTTCTGGCCTTGGGCGCACAGCGGCAGTGAACCGGGCTCGGGCAATCCCAACATCGAGATCTACCAGGATACGGGTGTCATCGAAGAGGCCTTCTCTGATCCGCACTTCAGCGAACTGAGAGCGCAGGATCGATTCGTGTTCGCTATGGCGTGCTACTTCATCGCAAAACGTGCGCGCAAGCCCAAGGTAGCTAGGCACGCAGCCGATATTACAAGGCAGGAATTCATGTTCGCTGCCATGAACCAACCGCAGCTGCTGGTGAGTTGGCGCACACTCCAAGAGGAGGTGGCCAAGAAGATCTGGGATGTCGAGGGGATCGGCGGTCGACTCAGGCCCATCTTTGCGGTCCCAGACAGCATCACGGAGCGGTTTCTGAGGGAGTGGTTTCCAGAACAGGTGCTGGCCATGGCCGAGATGAACGAGGCTGAAGCTGCATTCAGAGAGGCCACGAAAACGTTGGACACAGTGAGGGAGTAGGCTTTGGACGAGGAACCTCAACATTCTGAGATTCGATCGAAAGACAAGATTCGGGGAGCAGACATGGAGTCGGGATTTGTCACTCGTGCCACGGCTGCAGCCCAAGCGATTTGCTGGTGGGGAGCATTGTTTGGAGGTGGGCTACTGTTGGCGCACTTCTACAAGATCGGCTACCTCCCTCGCTTTGATCTTGCCAGCTTGATGGGAACAATTGCGGGCGTTGCCGGCCTTGGATTCCTGTTTCTCATGGTCATGTCGATGCTCCTCGTGCTCCCTGGTCTTGTGCTCCAGCTTAGTGACGAAGCGGGAATAATCGAGAAGATGCCAAGGCGCGTGCCTGCAGATTCCGAGGATCGAACGGCAGTACTGGAGAAGCGCAAGACGTTGCTGATCAACTGGGCGATCGGTAGTTTCGCGGCTGTCGTTGCGATGTCGACACTGGTCCTAAGTGACCCCCCCGATTGGTTGGTCTCGGGGGTGATATGGGCATCAATGGTTGTGTGGTTGCTGGTCTGGATGCTCGCAGAAGTGTTTGGATTTGGCGTACTGAAGCAGGCACGATGGTGGAGTTGCTTCCACTTCTTCATCAGTTTTCTGCTTTTTGGCACCATGTCTTTCACCTTCCTGTATGCCTTGGGGAATGTTGGGCAGCAAGCGGGAAGTTTGCTCAACATCAGCATCATTCTGGTGATAGTGCTATTGGTTCAGTGTGCCGTCTATTTCAGTCAAGGCGAACCGCTGAAAGTGCGCGCCGCAATGGTGGGGTGCTTGGCACTGATGCTGCTCGTGGCAAGTTCGCTATCCAACTTCTATAGCGAGCGAATCAGTACATTCTTTCAGTTTGGCATGATGCGAAATGCGGAACTGATCGTCACTGAAAAGGGTTGCGCGATTCTAAGCGCTGCTGCGGCCGCCAATGTTCGATGCAAGGATCCAAAATCCACCGAAGGGCTGCGTTCAACTGGAGCTGTGGATATCTGGACAAGGGTTGGGGCCGATACCTTGCTTTCAGCACCGAATACCTTAGGCGACAAGGGAAGTATGCGTGTTCTTCTGCCTAACGAGGAGGTGCTCTCAGTGCAATGGAGCGCCTCGACCCAATAGATCGTCAAACCAGCCCCGTAGAGCCCTGCAGTATGTAAGCGCGTCATCACGGCGAAAATGGAAGAAGCAATCAGCGAAAAGGCGGCCGCTGCGCAGATCGCCGACTAACCCAAAAGCGCATAGCAGATACCCAATGGACATTCATCAATGGATTGATCTTCCTGCTTCCGAACTCAAGGAGAAGCTGAATCAAGAGTTGGATTCAAGTTGCAGCTTTGACCCACTGAAGCTCTATAACGAGCTGGTAGGTGTGGCCAAGGAGCGTCCTCTTTTGGTTGCAGGGATCGCAGAAACGTTAGTTCAGGTGTTCACGGAGGCGGACAGCCAGCAGGAAGCACTGCTCTTCCGGGAGTTGCTTGCCAGATCATTTCTCCAGGCAGGTGACGTGGATAGCGCGCTGGCAACGGTTGAGAAGATGATCGAGATCGACTCTGTTGCCGCCAAGTCGATTGCGCTCGATATTGCCAGCGACATGCTTGAGTCACCCGCGTCATTTGGTATCGGGATTGATCATCTGCCGCGCACGATAAGTAGGGTTGAAGCCATCTACCTTCGCTATCAGATGAAGGAGGAGATCGCGAGGTCATACCTTCTGTGCGCCACCATCTACTCATCGCATGGAGCGAGTCAGGCGGCATACCGGATCCTTCATGATGCCGAGGTTATCGCCCATGAGGTCAGGTCCATTCCGTTGCTGGCTCATTGCTATGCCACTGCTGTGGAGGTCTCTTGTCGAGAGCCCGACTTTTCTTGGGCAATAGACGTTGGAGCTAAAGCGATGAGTGCATATGCGGACTGTGATCTAAGCCCGCCAAGCGGGTTGTTGTGCAATCTCGGGTATGCGCACATGAACTCCGGTGATCTAGAGTCTGCCATTGATTTCTTCCAGAAGGTGGTCGAGAAAAGCGACGATGCGTCGAAGGAGATGTCCGCAGCCCAGTTGAATCTAGCTAGCTGCTACCGGAAGAGTGGCCGACTAGAGGACGCTGACATGGCCCTGAATCTGGCCCTGGCCGCGATAGCAGATGAGAAAGATCATGAAGTGGAAATGGCGATCGCGATCTCTGCGGCAAAGCTCGCGATAGCAAGCTCTGACGTTAAACGTCTACAGGAGCAGTTACAAGCTATTTCGGAGAGGCTGGACGGCGTTCTTGGTCAGGTGCTCAGGCTGCACCACAGGCGAGGTATTCGAGAGCACTACATCAGGACTATCGAAGGGCTTCTACAGGCACTTCCAGGCGAAGGGAGAGCTTCAGATGTTCTGCAGCCCCTAGTGTGCACCCACGGGAACGCCATGGGCGATTGGCTTGCCATCCTGAGTTGGAGGGCGGGGCTTGAGGCGGAGAGTTCCTTGCCGGCGCAATTACTGTCTCGTTTGGATGCCATCCTCTCGAGGATCCGAGAGATGGGTGCGCCACACTTGTATGGATTCAGGGAGAAGTACGACGACCCTTGGAGTCCAAACATCGAAGGCTCGGCCTGGGACGATCTCTCTGAGCTGTGTGCACAACTTAGAGATATGGGGCTGCCGCTGCCTTTGGCCCTGGCCACCAGTGGATCGCAGGCGTCTCTGTGCATGTCCAAGCTAAGGGATGGTCATTGCATGATGTTCATGACTTACGCCGGCGAGAATGCGCAGCTATGGGTGTTCATCGGGGATCTGTACCAGCGTGTTGCTATTCCAGTCCAAGGGCTTGTGAAGTGGATGGAGGCCCAGCATAGGTTCTCTGAGGGCTCAATCAATAGGGCTACCTTTGATCGAGAAATACTTGGGTTTGTGGAAGTGATCTCGCCTTCCATGGATTCGGTCTTTAAGAAGATCGAGCAGGAAGAATGCGCCTCTGTGTGCTACATGGAGGATTTCCGTGGTGATTTGCCGCTGAATCCGTTCGTGATGCGAAATGCGGTCTTGTTGGAGCGGATGCGATTCGGAGATTTTCATGTGCGCATCGTGCCTGCAATAGCCTCTAGTCTGGGCAGTCCTAGTGACATCGAGAAGACGGTGTCTGTGATCGACAGTGCAGAGGGGTTGCTTCTAGCTCCTCACGAAGGTTCTGCATTTACTGCCGCAGCAGGCTTGGAGTTGACTCGCATCGTTCAGGCGAATGCTCGGGAGGACCTGGGTGTTCTGTTGGCGGATGCCGACGCTCTGATGGTTTCAACGCACGGGTTCTCTCTAGGCAGATTCACTGATGCCTACTTTGCACGGCTTGGAGGCCCTGACGGTCGGAATCTGATTAGCATTGAGGCGATCCAGCGGGCTGCTCCCTCTCTGAAGCTTGGTCTGGTGATTCTTAATGCTTGTTACTCGGGGTCCAGGTCCAACCGGAACTTTCAAACGACTTTCCGGACGCCGGACTCCGTAAGCATCCCAGGCATGTTCCTGCTCAATCGCCGCGCCGTGGCTTTCGCAGGGGCGTGGAAGATCTCCGACACCGCAAGCTTCGTGCTGTCCCATCTTACTGGAGATGGATTGCGCAATGGGCTCGCGCCATTTGCCGCACTTTCGAGCGCAATTGGTCGTCTTCCGACGATGCGGCGAGAACAGGTCAGGTCGATACTTTCAAATAGCCTGCCGGATGGAGTTCTTGGCGAGGCTATTGAGCGGCTTCGGAACGCGCCTGAAGAGGGCATGTTCTCGGCGACGTACTTCACCGCTGGCCTCGCTATCTATGGCTTGCTGTGACGGTGGGACTGTCCCACCGTCGTTAAAGAGGTGTCGTGCCTCAGGACGGTGGACTCGACCGTGCGTTCCGGTCGGCTCACCTCGGCCTCTCGCGCGGTCCCCGGAGCAGGGACGCCGCCATGTTCTTGGTGCAGTCTCTGGTAACGTGGGCCATCTGCCAGCTCAGGAAGAGCCATGTCGAACCCGCGGAAATCAGTCTGCCTCGCGATGGCCTGCGCATTGGTGTTCCAGGCATCCGCCGCGGAACCTGCCATGCACCGCACTGTGGCTCCGGTCGAGCTGGCGGGCATGCTGGGCGAAGCGCCCTATCTGATCGACATTCCCGAGCGCTGGAACGGCGAACTCGTCATCCTCGCGCGCGGTTTCGAGCCGGTGGGAATACCACGCACCCTGCCAATGCCACCCAATGAAGCAACATCCGTCTTCCTGTCGCGGGGTTATGCCGTGGCGCAGAGTGGCTATTCCTCTCAGGGATGGGCTGTGCGCGACGCGATCGCCGACATCGAACGGCTGCGACAGCATTTCATCCGACAGTACGGGGCCGCCCGCCGCACCTATCTCGTAGGCTTCTCCATGGGAGGGGGGATCGCGGCGGCCAGCCTGGAACAGCACGCCGGCGACTACCAAGGCGCCCTGTCCCTGTGCGGCGCCAATGTGCCCGGCGCGCGCCTCGCACAGGAACTGCTGACCACCCTGGTGTCCTTCGACTACTTCCTTCCCGACGCAACGGGCAAGGGAGGTGGACTGTCGACGCCTCAGGCCGCATCCAACCAGGGTGAGGTCATGTCGGCCATCGCCGGTGCGCTCGCCGGCAAACCTGAGGTCACCAACCAGCTTGCCCGGGCGCTGCAGGTGCCCTCCGACGCATTGCCCGGCGTCGTCAGCCTGCACTACCTCGTTTTCCAGGACATCGCGCAGCGCGCCGGCGGGATGCCGGTCGACAACCGGGCGACCGTCTATCGTGGCTTCGACGATGACAAGGCCTTCAATGCCGGCGTGCGTCGTTACGCCGGCGACGCGAAGGCTATACGATACGTTGCCTCCGCACCCGCGTTGACGGGCCAACCAACCCGGCCTTTGGTACTCCAGTACAACCGCGCGGACCCCACGATCACCCCGCACTTCCAGTCCATCTTCGCGGACCTTTCCAACGCGGGAGGGACGACAAGACCACTCACACTACCCGCTGCCGGTGACGGGCATTGCGGATTCTCGTCCAAGCAGATTGCCGAGGCGTTCCAGGTCTTGGTTGACTGGGTTCGAAGCGGGCAGCGCCCCAGGTAACGCCTTTGGACACAGCCTATGTGGGCCCGCCTATATGTCGGCTTGTTCGCCGGACCTGGCGACCCTAATATCAAACCGTATCAAGGGGATAGCCCGCCGTTTGATGGGCAATCGATCGCAATTTCGGATCAAGGACCCGGCCGATGCCTTCTGCACTACTCATTGCAATGCTGTCCGGCGTAGCGGCGCTTCTCGGCGTTGCGCTAGGACACATCCTTAGCGCCAAACGAGCGCGACTAGATGAGCTGGCTGCAATGCGGATGACGGCTTACGTGGACTTCGTGCGATCCACGTCACTGCTTTTCACAGCGAGGCGGGCGGGGCGCACAGAAGATGAGATTGAAGAGCTAGCCCGCCTCAATGACGCTAAAACCCGCATTCTGCTGTCGGCTGATACCTCCGTTCTCAAGAGTCTAGAACGCTTCTGGCTGCAAGGCGGCACTCTAGAGAAGGAACAGGAGATTCTGGCCTTCCGCAGCCTGTGCGACGAAATGCGAGTCAGCCTTGGCAAGGAGCGGATTTCGCTGCAGATGGACCTTGCTGGAGTTTTGTTTAAGGTGCAACCGTCGACCTACTCTTACAAGGCGCATGGGGTTGATGGTTGACGGTTCATCAATAAGAGCCCGGGTCGCGGCGCGACCTAACTTAGGCTTTAGGGAGCACTAAATGACCTCCACGCAGTCCATGGAAGAGGTGCACGCAAACTACGTGGCACTGAAGGGTGACGAGCTTGGTCTAGCGTTCTCCACTCTTCATGGAAAGCTTATCGAGCTACATATGTTGTGGCAGCAATACCGGCAACTGTTCGGGCTGGACGATGAGACGGTGGCGCTGCTTAATCGAACTGCCGGCCTCTTCTTCAAGATCGTTCAAGACGAAATCTGGGACAGCGTTCTCCTTGGCATTTCCCGGATGACTGATCCTCCTGAGACTCGCGGCAAGAAGAACCTTACGATTCATTCCCTGCCCCCCCTTGTCGACGATCCTGCGTTAAGAAAGGAGCTGCAGGATCTCTGTAGTGCTGCGCTAGCTCAAGCCGCCTTCGCGAGAGAGCATCGAAACAAGCGTATCGCTCATCAAGACCATGGATACGCCACTGATAGGGCGGCAAACTCACTGAGCGGCATCAGTCGGGAGCGGGTCGAGACCATGCTCTCGGCGCTCCGCGCGATCATGAACCGTCTGAACCTGCATTTCAAAGAAAGTACAACCTTCTATGAGGACTTCGTTGATGAAAGCGGTGCAAGAGTACTGGTTTCGAAGTTACGCAAATTTGAGCGCCTCGAGGCTGCGTCGGGTGCGTCTTAACAGTTCATTTAAGCCGAACCCTCTCCGTGGGTCGGCTTAGTTCAGACATTAGAACTCTTGGGGAGGCGTCATGGCGAAGCGATGTGATCTAGAGCCCTTGATCGTGCAAGAGTGGCTGCGACAGCAACCAGCCGGGCAGCGGACCGAGGACCAGATTCTTGCTTTTCATGGGCATCTGCAGCGAGACATTCCGCATTTGCTCGCTTTTCGCGCATCCGCGGACAAGTATCAGGTTCTCAAGACAATCCTACGCAGTCACATAGAGCGCTGATACTTTGTCGCGCAAGAGTTATGAAGAAAACGCACCGGCCTTAGTAAGGGCATGATGTCGGTTGAGCCTTGCCATCGGCCAGACCGACAACCGGCAAGTGGAATACGGGAGAATCTGGCTTAAGCAGAAAAAGGGGGCGACATGATCAAGTCTGGGTGGGTGGTCGCGGTAGCCGTTTGTTGCATCCTTCTTACTGGTTGCATAGGCACGTCCAGCAAAGTGGCTAGGCCGAACGCCTCGGCCGTAGGAGCGAAGCTTTGGTACACCGTCGACAACCCCGGAGGCATGACGGCAGAGGGAATGGCAGTGCTACGTTCGCGTCTTGACGAGCGCTTTGCGAGCGTGAGAGCAGACGAGGGCAGCCCCGATGCGGTGCACGTCAAGGTGACGATCACGGCCTACCGCATGCGCCACGGCGCGGCGCGCGCGCTAGTTGGCATCATGGCGGGCAAGGACACAGTACTGAGCACCGTGCAGGTCCTCGACCCGGCTACCGGTCAGGAGCTGGGGCGACTGAACGTGGAGTCTGGCAATACTACTGCGGTCGGCTCGGCTGGTGGCCTGCTGCGGGGACATGCCGATGAAATTGCCGACTTCGTCTTGAAAGGTGGCGCTCCGGCCCAGCCTAGTGGCACGCCCGTCGCTGCGCCGCCGCAACAGGGCGAGATGAAATGGAAACCGCGACCGGTGCGTTGAGGCTCGCTTCACCCAACTATCAGCAATACCCACTCATCCGTATTTGGGTTGAACGCGGCGCACTAAGCCTTAGCTCAAACTCTGCGATTGATTGCAAGGTTTTACCCAGAGGGCGCGCGAACGTGAGGTGGCTTCAGCTTACTCTTCAAGAGAAGTCGCATTTGCGGTTAGCAGATCAATCATTGCCCGCGCAGCTGAAGATTGGCGTTGGTGCGGCGCGTACACTACGGAGAACGGTCGCGACCGTCCTCGCAACTGCGGCAGCACCTCCACCAACCGACCACGTTCCATCCGGTCACGGACGATGAATTCGTAGCTTTGGCAAATACCGATACCTTGCTCGGCCAACGACACCACGCCTAGGACGTCATCCGAGATTTCGAGGGACGACGCGGGCAGCCAATCGACATCACGCTCGCCATCGCGGAATACCCAGGGTGCGAGGCGGCCGGTGCGTGGCATCACGAAGGGCAGGCACACGTGTTGCCGCAAGTCATCCAGCGATTGCGGCGTCCCCATCCGCTGGATGTAATCGGGGGATGCGACCAGCAGCAGCGCGGCGTCTTCGAGCTTGCGCGCCACCAGGCCACTGTCGGGCAGGTGGCCCAGGCGAATGGCGAGATCGAATCCCTCTGCCACAAGGTCGACGTTGCGGTTGGTGATGTTCAATTCCACGTGGACGCGCGGGTATAGCTGGGTAAAGCGCGCAAGCAACGGCGGCAACCGGTAATGGCCATAGGTAGTCGGCACGCTCATTCGCACGCGCCCGGCCAGTTCGCCTTCCTGGCCCTGCGCCTCGCGTTCGGCCTCGTCGAGTTGGGAGAAGGCCGAGCGGGCCTGCTCGAGATACAGCCGCCCGGTTTCGGTCAAGCCGAGACGGCGCGTGGTTCGCTGCAACAACTGCCGCCCCAGGCGTGCCTCCAGCCGTGCTACGGCGCGACTCAGCACAGAGGGCGTCGTCGATAACGCCACCGCCCCCGCGGTGAACGAGCCGTGCTCGACCACGGCCATGAAGGCCTCCACATCGCCGAGGTAGTCGAACTTGCGGCTCATCTTATCCTCGTGGGAACAAATGTTTTTCTCGATGGCCAGTTTATCGCCACAAAAGGACTGAATACAGTGGCGCCATTCCTCATCACAGGGTGACTGCCATGAACAAGCGCACTTCCGCTCCCGCCACCAAACCCGTGCTGTTTGTGCTGACCAGCCATGGCACCAAGGGCCGTACCGGCCAACCGACCGGCTACTACCTGGGCGAGGTCACCCACCCGTTAGCCGAATTGCAGGAAGCCGGCATCCCGGTCGAATTCGCTTCGATCCAAGGCGGCGAGCCGCCGGTCGATGACCTGAACCTGGAAGACGCCACCAATGCGCGCTATTGGAACGACGCCAGCTTCCGCGATGCGGTGCGGCATACCCAGCGCCTGGGCGATGTGGATGCCTCGCGATACGCCGGCATCTTCTTCGCAGGCGGTCACGGTGCGATGTGGGACTTCCCGGGCAACGCCGACGTACAGCGCGTCACTCGCGAGATCTATGAGGCCGGCGGACTGGTGGGCGCAGTCTGTCACGGCCCTGCCGCGCTGGTGGACATCACGCTGAGCAATGGCGCTCACCTGGTGACCGGCAAGAACGTCAGTGCGTTCACCGACAGCGAGGAGCGCGCCGTGCAACTGGATGACGTTGTGCCGTTCCTGCTGGCTTCCACGCTGGAGCAGCGTGGCGCCCACCACCACGCCGCACCGGACTGGACCGCCAAGGTCGTCATTGATGGCCGCCTGATCACGGGGCAGAACCCGCAGTCGGCTAGCGGCGTCGGCGCCGCGATGCGCGAAGCGCTCCTGGCCCAGTGATCGCAAACGCCCCAACGAACTGATATCCCGCAAGGAGTCCACTGCAATGAAGCTGATGCAAACACTCGCCGCCGCGATCGTCATGACCCTCGCGGCCACCACCGCCCAGGCCGGTGAAGTGCTGGTCGTGCTGTCCGATGCCGATCATCTGGACCTGAAAGACGGGAGGGTCTTCCCGACTGGCTTTTATCTCAACGAACTGATGCAGCCGGTCAAAATGCTGCTCGATGCCGGCCATCAGGTCACCTTCGCAACGCCGACGGGGCAGGCCCCGACGGTCGACGCGAAGTCGATTAGCCCTATGTACTTCGGCAACAGCGCCGCGGACTTGCGGGCGCACCAGGACCTGCTCAACCAACTGGCGTTGACCTCTAAGGAAAAGTCCCCGGTAGTGAGCCTGGCGCGCATTGAACAGATGGGCTACGGCCGTTTCGATGCGGTCTATATTCCCGGCGGCCACGCGCCGATGCAGGATCTGCTGAAGAGTCCGGCACTGGGGCGCCTGCTCGCCGACTTCCATGGCCGCAACAAGACGACCGCACTGGTCTGCCATGGCCCGATCGCGTTGCTGTCGACGCTGCCGGACGCCAGTGGCTTCGTTGCCGCACTGGAATCAGGTCAGGCCAAACGTGCGCCGCTATGGATCTACAGCGGCTACCAGGTCACTGTGATCAGCAACCAGGAAGAAGAACAGGCCAAGCCGCAACTCGGCGGCGGCGAGATGAAGTTCTATCCGCAGACCGCGCTGCAGCAGGCCGGGGTCCAGTACCGCAGCAACGTCGAGCGGTGGATGGCCAACGTCGTCGTCGATCGCGAGTTGATCACCGGCCAGAATCCGGCATCTGCGGTTGGCGTCGCGCAGGAATTGCTCAAGCGTCTGAAGTAAGGCCACGACAGGCATGGCGTGATGTTGTGCTGCCAGCCCCCATGGCGTTGCCCTGGTCAAAAAAGGTGGTCCGAACGCTGCTTCCGGCCATAAGCGGACAGCATGTCGCGCAGAACTGGAATCACGCAGCACTCCAAAATCGCACCAAGGCCGTTCGGGCGCCAACGGATGATCAGCCCGCATCAGCGTCAGCATTGTCTAGCGCAACCGTCCTCCTCGCAAAGCTTCGAAAGGCCGCTTCTCTCTGGTCCAGTACCTTGTCCATTGCAGCCAGGCGCACCCAGATGGAAAATCGCATCTCTTCGGGCGCATCAGCCAGCAACTGTGCACGTAGTGCTCTGACGAAACCCCGAGCGTCACAACCGACTTGTTCGTCGCGCAGCCTCGCCATGCTCTCTCGTAGACAAGCGCTGAGCTCTGATGCTGTTCTCATCATTATCACCAAATAGTAGTCACTCTCTACCGGCCCCGGTACTCGCTGGCAAAGCCTGCCTGCATCTCGCTGAAAGGCATTCCACGTCCGGGCGGCACGTCGGCATAATTTTCGCCCCATATCCGTTGAGCACACCCCGATCACATCGGGCGGCGCAGCCTCGTGGTGCTCGGCATTCCGCCGAGTAGGAGACGTTCCGATGAGCAGCAACATTGGGCAGCGCGATTCGCAGGGTAAGCCCGGCGAGAAAGGCCAACAGAAATCAAAAGACGAGACTGGCAAACAGGCGAAGCCGCAGCAGGACCAGAAACGCGGTCAAGAGCAGAAGAAGCGCTGAGCATAGAGAGCCCCAGACAGGGGCTCTTCGCTTATGAGGTACTGGAAGCGTTCAACCTACGGTTGCGAGCCCTGCATACCGGAGCACCGTGCCTTCGTCTTGAGTGGCTTGTTTGGTCGACTCAAGCCAACGTGCCGCTGCACCATAATTCTCAATGAGGCTGCCCAACTCGTCTGTCAGACACTTTGCGCAAGGCTGACCGCACGGACTGGGCCTGCAGCATCGTGCGCAGGGCGACATCGTCGTCTTACTGGCTGGCCTCAGCTGATAGGCGATCTTGTTCATAAGAGCGGTAGCGGTCTTAGCGCGGTCCGTCCCAGCGCCGATTGAGACCGATACGTGGTGTTTGATAGATGGGCCCATGGGAGTTCAACCACCGAAGGAAGTGATGCGGCGGGAATTCCTCCCCGCCGCTGGCAGTCCTTTGCATCCGCACCTTAGTTAGGTTTGGATTCCGGGAGGTTGACCTTGTCGATGCCGTGGATCACGCCATTCTTGGCAAGGATGTCCGGGAGCGTCACACGAGCGGCACCGATGCTGAGCTTGCCTTCAGTGACCTTGATCGGCGCATGCTGGCCGTGCACCGTGCGCGCCGATTGCCACTTCCCGACATCGGTCGTCGTCTTGCGGCCACTGACCAAGTGATAGTTGATCACTGAAGTCAGTTCATCCTTATTGGCAGGCTCGAGCAACCGATCGAGCGCACCTGTCGGTAGACCGGAGAATGCCTCGTCAGTTGGGGCAAAAAGCGTGAACTGCTCATCCCCCGCCAGTGAGGCCGTAAGGCCCGCCTTGTCGATGGCATTGATGAAGGTCGAGAAGGACTTGTTGGTCTTCAGCGTACCCAACAGATTCTGCTGGGCGAGGCCTTCTTTCTGTTGCATTTCCATGGGAATTTCCTACGAAGTAGACCCGTATCAGGGTCAAGCGGACGGCCAAAGCCGTGGCCGGGCGAAATGCCAGGCGCGAGCTCAATGCGGAGAGTAGGAGGGGTGGAGCGCGGCTGAGCAGCCGATACGGTATTGCACCGCAACACCCGCACCCTGCGCCTTTGGTTGTTAGTCTGGTGTGACGCTATCCGCAAGATCACGTTCTATTCCGCCCGTAACGTGGTAGCTTCGTACAACGCGGAATTCCGATGCTTGGTTAGCTTTCGCGCCCGCAGTGTGCCGGCTCGCACAATTTGCCGGAGCTGCCATGACTATCAAACGACACCGTGTCGTTTCGACCGATTCCCCGTTTCAGAACATCACTCATGCCCTAAGAGAGCGTGCGCTGCAGTGTGCCGAGAATGAGGGATGGCCCGTCCTTAGAGATGCGGTCGAACCTTACTTGGCGATAGCCAAGTCCAATCTTGTTCAGTGCGTCGTGCAGCAAAGGGATAAGTATGCCGAAGAGGAGACGTCCTTCTGGTCAGGAAGAACCACGGAACTTCGTCGCGTAGGACCGAGCACGCGACGCGGGTTGGCGCTTGTGACCTCGGGTGCACGGTATCGCAGCCATGAATAGCATCTCGTTAGTTATTTCGTCGCAAAGCGTTGAGTGCATCGACAGTCGTCTTGATCCGGAGATGGACTCGCGATTGAATTCATTTCGCCTTGTTCATGAGCAGAAAAACTTCGAAGGTGACGTTTGCTGGCTCTTCTTCGCCAATGCCGATCTTACTAAGCCGGAGGCTCTTTCCCGCGCTCAGCAATGGTATGCATCTACGCACCATTCTCGTTGGCCGGGAAACTTCCATTAGTCGCCATCTAAGCGATCAGAACTAATGCCACTGCGCTACTATCGGACAGAAGCTCGGAACGAAAGACGGCAGGTCTTCGTTCTTCGTTTGGGCGTTGGCCAGTCCATTGGACCAACGGCATTGACAGCGATATGGGCCACGGCTTGTGATTCGCCTGATGTCAGCGTAAGCCGTCGTGCCCAGGACAATGCTGGCTACGGCATCCGTCCGTGCTACGGCCTTTGGGCGGGACAGGCCATTAGCCGAATTCCGGCTGAGCAGAAGCTACGCGACATGCTGGATGCCAACGGGTACTTCTTCACATTGACCTCAATGCTAGCTTAGGGTCATTCAGGGCGGACATGGCGCCACTTAGGCTCTATCCAGTCGCGGTGATGTTGGACGCAACTTGTTGAGCTGATTCGTGACAACCCTTTTCAGGCAGTGCGAACTCCTATCTCACCGAATGTCCGCTATGGGTCGATAGCAGACATATCTTTGGCTAGTGGTCATCTCGCTCAGCTTTCATGGCCTCGAGGCGCTTTCTGAGCTTCTCCATGACGGTCTCGTGAGGGATGGACGACCGCGGATCTGCCCGCGCCGCCCCGACCTTTGCGAGGAGCCATTCGTCATAGCAGGGGTCATATGAGGTGGCGCTGCCCACATCGCCATCAAGGCTGTAGTTCTCCACGATCCAAGCTGATCGAAGTGCCATGGCGTCTACGAGAGCATGGTGTCGAAGCGCCCTATGGTCGGGATTGAGCTCAAAATAGCGCTCGACGCTCGGCATCAGGTTCCCTTCGCGTGCAAGCCTCGTGCGGAATGGCGGTTCGGGCGATGTCCGGTCACGTCCCTTCCATACCCGGCTGAGCATCGAGAAGTCGAGCGGTGCGTCTGCGAAGACCTCGCAGTCACCTAGGGGTTCCAGAAAGCTCCGAAGCGCGTGCGTCATGGCGCTGTCCTTCATCGCCGCTTCCCCACGGTCGAGGAGCGGGTAAACACTCTCGCGTACGAAGCTGGAAGGCATGCCAGGTAGCGGATCTCGCTCCGCGTAGAAGACATGCTCGCCGTCCTCACTGACTAGAGCCAGGCTGACGAGTTCACGCAGCGCGTCGTTGGCCCATTCGGAGTCGAGGAAGAGCCGGATCATCTAAGGTTGGGCCTTATGGCGGAGCATGGTCGTCGCCCAAGGCGGTGTAGAAACACGCCCCGTAACGACCAGCCAGGCCATGCGCAGGGCCTCTGCATCAATGAGTGCATGATGGCGCCGAGCCGCAGCATCGGGGTGACCTGCGAAGTAGTCTTCAATCAGCATGCCCATGGCACCTTCCTTGAGCATTCTCGTTATCACGGGCTTAGGGATCGGTCCACATGCTGCAGCTTGATCGTCTGGGAGATCGAAGCCCGCTACCACGTACTGCAGAAGTGCCAAGTCGTTGGGGTAGTCAGCCACCACAATGGGGTCGGCAACAGCCGCCAAGAAGGCGCGTAGTCCCGTTGTCATCGCTTGGTCGGGCATGCACCACTGACCCCGTTCCAGCAGGGGATAGACCACCGACCGCACAAAGTCGGTTGCCACATCCGGCAGGGGATCACGCTCGGCGTAGAACCTATGGATGCCGTCCTCGCTGACGAGCGCCAAGCTCACTAGCTCGGACCCTGTCGGGTCCGCCCATTCGGTGTCTAGGAAGAGATAGGTCATGACGTCAGCTTGGCTCGTACTTCTTCGGCCACATCACCTGTTCTGCCCGAACTATGGGGCAGGGGTAACAGATATGGTGCCCCTGGCCGGACTCGAACCGGCACAAGCCGCTTATCTGGCGCTGACGGGTTATAAAACCGCTGCTCTAACCATTGAGCTACAGGGGCTGATCAGTTGCTGATCAGCCAGGTATTCGGAGCGGGCGGTAAGAAGTGTTCACATGACCAAATCTAGCAAGTCCTGCAGACAATGCAACAGCTGCGAAGATCACACCTATCTTGGAAGCAATGCGAGTAACAGCATTTGATGTTAGCCAACTACGCGATAAGTGCGCACTCGAGCGCTCGATGGGTAGGTTCCGTTCCGGAAGCATGATCTGCGCCTATGCTCCTGCGGGGCAGATGAGTGGCTGCAGCCACGAGCGCTATTGCGGCGCAAAAAAAGAGGGGGCCGCATGGCCCCCTCCTCATAGCTAGCACTCAGCTATTTTTCTTTGCGCACACCCTTGAAGGGCTTTCCATCTGATTTGACGTCCATGAAGCGCCCGGAGTTGGTGTCGCGTTTCACGAAGTGACCAGACGGAGTCTGGGTTTGGGAGCGTTCGCGGACAGCGCCGTTGCGGTGCCCGTCTCCCTTCGGCGGATTAGTAGCCATTGCGGTTCCTTGTGGTGATGAAGAGTGTATGGAGTCATGACGAGTGTCGGCACCTCACCTCGCTGGCTGGGTAGCATTGCTGCTACCCAGCCATTGCACTAAACGGCCTTACTTGCCGTCATCGCGCACCCAGATCGGCCAGGCCTTCAAACCCTTGGAAGCGGCATGCAATTTCTTGCCGTTCTTCAGGGTAATGACAGGCCGGTAGATCAGCCTGTAACCAGGGCGATGGGGAGTTGTCGGTGTCTGGGAAGACATCGTCGTGAATCCTCATGGCAGGAGGTATCCAACCAGGAACTCACAGGGAATTAGCGCGGCTGTTGACAGACTAGGATTTGAGCAAACATAATTCTTCGTCTGCCCTGGCGGGTAGCCGCTCTTCCCCGCAAGACCACACCAAGCTGAATACCTTGCAGGTGTGATTTTGGGATTCGGCCGATTACGAGTCGGCCTCAAGATCTTGTGTTTTGAAAGAGCGTGAACTTCTATATCAGGGGCTCGGCCACAGTGCCGGGCCCTTATCGTTTGCTTAACAGCCTAGCACTCTGCGTGACGGAGTGCCAGATTTCTAACATGACCCCGGCAACTTTTGTTCGGTCTGACGAACGGGATTGAGTGTGCCCCGCTGGTTCGGTGTTGTCAAACAGAAAGTTCGGTATAGTGGTACCGGGGAATGTAACGAAATATTAACAATGTTATGAGCACGAAACTGGGCGACAAGATCCGCGCGCTTCGAAAGGAGCGAGGGTTGACGTTAGATGAGCTGGCCTCAGGGGCCGGAATGAGCAAGAGCTACCTATGGGAGCTGGAAAATCGTCCCGCTCCTAAGCCCTCTGCGGAGAAGCTCGATGCGCTCGCTAAGATCCTTGGCCAACCGGTCGCCTACTTTCTTGAAGACGAAGTGACAACGCCTGCAGAAGCGCATGTGGACGAAGCCTTCTTTCGTAACTACAAGGATCTTGATGCAAGCGGCAAAGCTGTAATGCGCCAGATCATGGAGTCGTTCAAGAAGAGCCCTTGATGACTGTGGAGCTGACGCCGTCAAAGGCGGCATACAAGTTCACTCATGTTCTTGATCTGTTTGCCCAGTTCCACGGCACACGGAGATTTCCTGTGGATGTGGGCGAGCTGGCTCAGGACGCTGCCAACCAGTTGGGTTGGAAGGACCCTATCACTGAGGTGAAAGCGGCTCGCATACCGGGGTTTGAGGGCGCTCTTTTCGCTAACGATGAAAAGAGCAAGTGGTGTTTGCTATACAACGAAGCTATCAGGTCGCCCGGCCGAATTCGGTTCACTCAAGCTCACGAGCTGGGGCACTACGTTCTTCATCGCCAGCAGCGTGATCAGTTCAGCTGTGCAGAGGACGATGTTGTAAACCGTGACACAGACGAGGTCACGGTTGAGGCACAGGCAGATGCATTTGCAGCAACGTTGCTGATGCCGCTCAACGATTTTCGCGAGCAGATGAGCGGGTGCGCGGATTTCCAGGGATTGGGTGCGTGCGCCGCAAGGTACGGCGTTTCGCTAACAGCGGTCACGCTGCGATGGTTGAAGCATACGGACTTGGCTGCCGTTCTCATTGTCCATCGCGATGGCTTTATGAAGTGGGCATTCTCGAGCACCGCGGCAGCAAGGAATGGAGCATTTTTCCGGTCTCGTAAGCAATTGGTTGAAGTCCCCGCAGGATCTTTAGCCGCTAACGACTCCATCAGCGATGACCGTGCTGGCATGGAGGTTGCGGCGGCGACATGGTTTCCTCACGCACCGAAACAGCTGTCAGTTCGTGAGATGAAAATTTCCGCGACTGAGTACGACACGACGCTAACTCTGCTGGTATTGCCGCGCGGCATGAGTGCCTGGCAGCCGTGGGAGGAGCGTACCCGCTGAGCGCCCTGGCCCCCGCGGCAAGTCGGCGCGCGAGCGGTCCGGCGCGCTCGCTCGTAGGGGGCGTATTGGCTGCGGCCTGTATGCATGGGCTTTGGTGGCCGCCCATGTAACCAGCCCGATGCCCTGCTTTGGCAGCACGGGTAGCGGCCTTGCCAGCAACACGTCGATTCAGGTGGCGGGGAGGGTGCCTAGTGAGTCAAGATCGGCGAAATAGACGCCTAATGTGCATAACTCCGGCTATTTTGCGCACGTTTGCGCAGCTGAAAGCTCCCGAAAAATCTCGTCTTTTCGGCGAAACGGTCTCGCTTTTTGCACCAACGAGTCTCACCTTTTCCCGGATCCTACAGGGGTGGCAGCAGCCATCGGCAGGCCATGCGCCACCTGTCAACTAAACCGGCATCCATGCGGTTGACAGCTCCGTCCGTGGTTTCCAGACTTCCCCGACTCTATCCGCGCGAGTCCGCGATGTCTTTGCACATTTCCAGTCCGCCCCCCAGTCTGCGTCACGACTGGCGGCGCGACGAGCTGCTGGCCCTGTTCGACCTGCCGTTTCCCGAGCTGCTGCATCGGGCCGCCGGCGTGCACCGGGCCCATTTCGATCCGGCCGAAGTGCAGGTGTCCACGCTGCTGTCGGTGAAGACCGGCGGCTGTCCCGAGGACTGCGCCTACTGCCCGCAGGCGCAGCGCTACGACACCGGCGTGACGGCCCAGAAGCTGATGGACACGGAGCAGGTGCTGGCGAAGGCCGCACAGGCCAAGGCGGCGGGCGCCTCGCGCTTCTGCATGGGCGCGGCGTGGCGGTCGCCGAAGGACCGCGACATCCCGAAGGTCGCCGAGATGATCCGCGGCGTGAAGGCGTTGGGCCTGGAGACCTGCGCGACGCTGGGCATGCTGAGCGGCGACCAAGCGCATGCGCTGAGGGATGCCGGCCTGGACTACTACAACCACAACCTGGATACGGCGCCCGAGTTCTACGGTGACATCATCCACACCCGCGAGTACCAGGACCGCCTGGACACGCTGGCGCACGTGCGCGATGCCGGCATGAAGACCTGCTGCGGCGGCATCGTCGGCATGGGCGAGTCGCGCGATCAGCGCGCGGGCCTGCTGCAGGCGTTGGCCAACCTGCCGGCGCACCCCGACTCGGTGCCGATCAACCAGCTGGTGCAGGTGGCCGGCACGCCGCTGCACGGCACGGTCGCGCTGGATCCGTTCGAATTCGTCCGCACGATCGCCGTCGCGCGCATCACCATGCCGGCCTCGATGGTGCGGCTGTCGGCGGGCCGGGAGGCGATGAGCGACGAGCTGCAGGCGCTGTGCTTCATGGCCGGCGCCAATTCGATCTTCTACGGCGAGAAGCTGCTGACCACCGGCAACCCGGACACCGAGCGCGACCAGGCCCTGTTCGCCCGGCTGGGCCTGCGGCCGATGGCGGTGCAGGTGGAAAACGTGCACGACCATCACAGAATGGAAGCCGCCGGCAGCGGTACGGTGCATGCCGACATCACCCGTCCTGCGCCGTCCTGCGGCCAGGCGGCGTAGTCGGGGCGCACCAGGGGGCAGGACGAAGGCCATCACGCCGGCGCGGGCATCGCGTCCCGGCGCGTCGCCGTCGCCGCGTCCCGGGGGCGTCCATCGACGTTCCCCAGTTCCGGTGCCGACCCCATGACCCGTCTCGACCTGCACGACCGCATCCTCGCCCAGCGCCAGCAACGCGTCGCGCTGTCGCGCCAGCGCGCGCGGCGCACCATCCACCGCCGCGACGGCGTGCGGGTGGAGGTCGACGGCCGCTGGCTCACCGAATTCAGCAGCAACGATTACCTCGGCCTGGCCCAGCAGTTCGAAGTCACCACCGCCCTGCAGGACGCGGCAGGCCGGGACGGGGCGGGGGCGGGCGCTTCCCACCTGGTCAGCGGCCACCATGCGGCGCACGAAGGCCTGGAGCGCGAGATCGCCGATTGGCTCGGCTACCCCCGCGCGCTGTTGTTCGGCAGCGGCTTCCTCGCGAACCTGGCCGTGCAGCAGGCCCTGCTCGAGGACGGCGACGTGTGCGTCCAGGACCGCCTGAACCACGCCAGCCTGCTCGATGCGACTCGGCTGGCGGGCGCGAAGCTGCGCCGGTACCCGCACCTCGATCCGGAAGGCGCACTCCGTCAGCTGAAACTGCAACCGGATGGCGCCGCGATGCTGGCCACGGACGGTGTCTTCAGCATGGACGGCGACACCGCGCCCTTGCGCGCACTGAGTCTGGTCGCACGCATGCAGCAGGCGCTGTTCTTCGTCGATGACGCCCATGGCGTGGGCGTGCGCGGGCCGGAGGGCCGTGGCAGCGTGGCCGAGGCGCGCATGGGCGTGGCCGACGTGCCCTTGCAGCTGGTCACGCTGGGCAAGGCGCTCGGCGGGTACGGCGCAGTGGTCGTGGGCGAAGAGACGCTCATCCAGCACCTCGCGGAAACCGCGCGGCCGTACATCTACACCACCGCGATGCCGCCCGCGCTGGCGGCCGCGACGCGGGTCGCGGTCAGGCACGCGCGCAAGGACCAATGGCGCCGCGAGAAGCTGCAGATGCTGGTCGACCGGTTCCGCATCGGCGCGCAACGTGCCGGCCTGCAGCTGATGGCCTCCGAATCGCCGATCCAGCCGGTCCTGTGCGGCAGCGACGGCAATGCGCTGGCCCTGTCCGCCGCGTTGGACAGCGCCGGCTACCTGGTGCCGGCGATCCGCCCGCCGACAGTGCCGGACGGCAAGGCGCGCCTGCGCGTCACCCTGTCCGCGCTCCATTCGCCGCAGGATGTGGACGCGCTGGTCGCCACGCTGGCGCGGTCGTGGGACGCCGTGCAGCGCGTGCACGGCGCCGTCGCCTAGCGCGCGCGTCTCCCGCCCGGGATGCGCCTCGCCGTGCGTGATCGGCGACAATACGCGCATGCATATCGAAACCACCGGCAGCGGCCCCTCCCTGGTGCTGCTGCATGGCTGGGCCCTGCATGGCGGCGTGTTCGCGCCGCTGGTGCAACGCCTGTCCTCCCGCTACACCTTGCATCTGGTCGACCTGCCGGGCCATGGCCATAGCCGCGACAGCGATGTCGCGCTATCGCTCGATGCGACCGTCGATGCGGTGCTCGCACGCACGCCGCCCGCCGCCTGGCTGGCCTGGTCGCTGGGCGGGCTGTTCGCGCTGGAGGCGGCCGCGCGTTCGTCGCAGATGCGCGGCCTGGCGATGATCGCGGCCACGCCGCGCTTCGTGCGCGCCGACGACTGGCCGCACGCGGTCGAGGCGCATGTGTTCGCCCAGTTCGGCGACGACCTGCGCAACGACTATGCCGGCACGCTGGAACGTTTCCTGGCGCTGGACACGATGGGCTCGGAGCACGCACGCAGCGAACTGCGCAGCCTCAAGCGCGACCTGTACGCGCGTGGCGAACCCACGCCATCGGCCCTGCAGGCAGGCCTGCGCCTGCTGGAGCAGAGCGACCTGCGCGCGAACCTGCCCGCGATCCGCGTGCCCAGCGTGTGGATCGCCGGCCGTCGCGACCTGCTGGTCCCGGCGAAGGCCATGCGTGCCGCATCGGCACTGACGCCCGGCGGACGCTACGTCGAGATCGCCGGCGGTGGCCACGCGCCGTTCCTCGGTCACGCCGATCTCGTTGTCGATGCGCTGGAGGCCTTCCTGCCCGAGCTGGAGGCGGCCGCGTGAGTACATTCGATCAACGCCACATCCGCCGCGCGTTCTCGCGCTCTGCGGCCGGTTACGACGCGGCGGCGGCCCTGCAGCACGAAGTGGAAAAGCGATTGATGGAATCGCTGGATTACTTCGCGCTGCGCACGGGTCCGGAGGGCGCCGAACCCGCCGTCGTGCTGGATGTCGGCTGTGGGCCTGCGCATGCCGCCGCTGCGATGCGCAAGCGTTGGCCCAAGGCGCGGGTGATCGCGCTGGACCTGGCCCTGCCGATGCTGCGCGAGGCGAAGAAGCAGGCCGGGTGGTGGAAGCCCTTCGCGCGCGTCTGCGCGGACCTGCGCGCGCTGCCGATCGCGGAGGCGAGCGTCGACGTGCTGTTCTGCAACCTGAGCCTGCAGTGGGTCGACGACCTGCCGGCGGCGTTCGCCAACTTCCGCCGTGTGTTGAAGCCCGGCGGGCTGCTGGTGTGTTCCACCTTCGGCCCGGAAACCCTGCAGGAACTGCGCGACGCGTTCGCGCAGGGCGACGCCTCGCCGCACGTGAGCCCGTTCCCGCCCATCGCCCAGTTCGGCGACGCGCTGGTGATGGCGGGGTTCCGCGATCCCGTACTGGACCGCGACCGCTTCACCCTGACCTACGACGACCTGCCCAGCCTGATGCGCGAGCTGCGCGCGATGGGCGCGACGAATGCGTTGCATCGTCGTCGGCACACGCTGACCGGACGCTCGCGCTTCGCCGCGGCCGCGGCCGCCTACGAACCGCTGCGTCGGGACGACGGCACGCTGCCGAGTACCTGGGAAGTGCTGTATGCCCACGCGTGGGCGCCGCCGCCCGGCGCACCGATCCGCGGGCAGGGCGAGGACATCGCGGCGGTACCGCTGTCGCGGATTCCCATCCGTCGACGGGGCGAGTGAACCGGCTCGATCAGCGCGAAATCTGCGCGATCCAGTCCTGCAGGTTGTAGTAGTTGGTGACGCGGGCGATCCCGTCGTCGCGGATGTCGAAGAACGCGCCGCCCGGCAATGCATAGGTCTGGCCGCTCGCGGGCGGCAGGCCTTCGTCGGTATGCAGGTACTCGCCATGCACGATGTACTCGGCGGCGGCGCGATTACCGTCCTGGGTGGCCAGCACCACGATGTTGCGCAGCTGTTCGCGGTAGCTCGCGTTCATCCGGCCGAGGAATGCCGCGAACGCCTCCTTGCCGGTTTCGCGCGCGCCCTGGTTGAGGTCGTGCACCACGTCGTCGGTGAGCATGGCCAGCATGCCTTCCCAGTCTCCCCGGTTGAACGCGGCGTAGTAGGTCAGCACCAGTTCGGTGGCGCGGTCCTGCTTGCGCGTGCCGTCGATCTTCATGGGGGAGTCCGGGGTGACAGGGCGAACGCGGCCATCATACGCCACGCGTTCAGCGCGGCAGGCGGTCGCGATGGAAGAAATAGACTTCCTGCAGCAGGAAGCGCCAGCGCGTCGCGAACGTGCGGAAGCGGCTGGTCGGCGTGGGCGAACCCACCGCGCGGATGCCGAGTTCCTTGCTGATGCGGAGCGCGCGCGCCATGTGCAGCGGATCGCTGACGACGATGACCTTGTGCAGGTTGTGCTGCTGCATCACCTGCGATGCCTGGCGCAGGTTGTCGTGCGTGTTGCGCGACAGCGATTCGATGAGGATCGCCTTGTCCGGCACGCCCTGGCGCAACGCATAGCGGCGGGCCACCTGGGATTCCGAGAAGCGCGCTCCCTTGCCGCCATAACCGCCGGTGAAGATCAGCTTCGGCGCCAGGCCCCGGTTGTACAGATCGATGCCGTGGCGGATGCGTTCCTCGAACACCGGGGACGGTTTCGCGTCGTAGGCCGCCGCGCCCAGCACGATGATCGCGTCCGCGCGCTCGGCGTCGTCGCGCTGCCCCACCCAGATGATGTAGGCGGCGACGCCGGCCAGCCACACCAGCACCAGCAGCAGCAGGCGCCATGCCCAGCCCAGCACGCCACGCCTGGATTTCCCGCGACGCGCGTTCATGCGGCCACCGCCCAAGGCAGCGCATCCAGGTCGACGTTGCCGCCCGAGAGCACCACACCGACATCCTGGCCCGCGAACAGCGCGCGATGGCGCAGGATCGCCGCCAGCGCGATCGCCGACGACGGTTCCACCAGCAGTTTCAGGCATTGCCATATCAGCCGCATGGCCGCCAGGGTCTCATCGTCGGGAACCGTATGCACGGTCACGCCATGAGCCTGCAACACCGCGAAGTTGGGTTCGCCCAGCGTGCCGCGGAGCCCGTCGCACACCGTGTCGGGTACGAAATCGATCTTGCGCGTGCCGGCTGCCAGCGACGCGGCGGTGTCGGCGGCGCCGGTGGGCTCGGCGCCATGGACGCGGCATCCCGGTGTGGACGCCGCGGCCGCGATCGCCGTACCGGACAGCAAGCCACCGCCGCCCACCGGCGCCACGACGGCTTCGATGTGGCGGTGGGCGTTGAGCAGCTCCAGCGCCGCCGTCCCTTGGCCCGCGATCACGTGCGGATGGGTGTAGGGATGGATGAGGACGGCGCCGGTATCGGCCTGCACGCGGTCGGCGGTGGCCTCGCGCGCCGCGATCGTGGGGGCGCAGGTGTGGATCTGGGCGCCATAGCGGGCGATGTTGGCCAGCTTCGCGGCGTTGGCCCCCTCGGGCACGACCACGTGGCACGGGATACCGCGGGTACGCGCGGCCAATGCGAGCGCCGCACCGTGGTTGCCGGAGGAATGCGTGACCACGCCCCGGGCGGCCTCGGCTTCATCCAGAGCCCAGACGGCGTTGCAGGCGCCCCGAAACTTGAACGCACCCCCCCGCTGCAGCGGTTCGGCCTTGAAATACAGCCGGCAGCCGGCCAGGGCATCGAGGGTGTTCGATCGCAGCACGGGGGTGGGGTGGGCGTGGGGCGCGATGCGGGCGGCGGCGGCGAGGATGTCGTCGAAGGTAGGCGGGGGCATCGGCATGGGGAAAGGTTAACGCATCAGGTCGGCGACGACCCCGGCGGGCAGGCCGGCCAAGCTTTCCGGGGGCTGAGCCGTGGCGACGGCGACAGGCAGGGTTAAGCACGGATTCAAAGCGGCGGGCCGATGCTGCGATCACAGAGTAACGGGGGTTCCGCCATGAAGCGCATCTATCTGACCGCAGTCGCTTTCGCCAGCCTGGCGCTGGGCGGCTGCGCGACCTACGACTACGTAGGCGACACCGCGCCGGGCGGTTACTACCACGGCCGACCGAGTACCCAGTACTACGACCCGTACGGCGGCTATTACGGGGGCGGGGGCGTCTACAGCGGCTACGGCTACTACGGCCCTTATCGCTACGGCGGCTACTCGAGCTATCCGTACTACGGGTACCGCGGCCCGTACTACCCCTACTATCCCTCCCATCCGCGCCCGCCGCGTCCCGACACGCCCAAGCCGCCCGGCGGTGGCGGTGGCAATCGTCCGCCGCCGTGGCGCGACCCGACGGGGCGCTGGCATGAAAGGGGTTCGCACCCGCAGATCCCGCAGCAGTCCCCGCAGGGCGTACCCGCCCCGGGCCAGCCGCGCGTGGGCGAGGGTGGATACCGGCAGCCGCGCGTGGCGCCGTCGCCATCGGCGCCGCGGACGGCCGAGCGCCCGCAGCGCATGGAACGGTCCGCGCCGTCCCGGATGGAACGTTCGGAACCGGCGCCCAGGCCGCAAAGGCGTTCGGACAACGCCATCCGTCAGCAGGAGCGCTGATCCGGCCGCCTTCGGGCGGGTTCTCCGTTGCTTTCCCACGTAGGTCGTCGCAGGCTGCGAACACAGGTTGACCGGTTGCGTCGCTTTCTGACGTAAGCGGCAATAAAGGTTCAATGTCGACGTCCGGTAGGGAAATCTGGATCCCCCCTGTTCCGGCCCTGCCGGGCGTCGGCGCCTAACAAAAAGCCCGGCTTTTGCCGGGCTTTTTTCTTGCTCTGGTATCCTGCGCGCATAAAAAAGGGGCCGGCAGTCCCCCGACTACCGGCCCCCGGCATCCCCGGCGTGCGCATTGCTGGCCCCTGTTCCATTACCAGCTTGGCGCCCCTGGTCGCTTGCCACGACGGGTGCATGGGAATACAGCAGGAAGCGTGCCAACTTTGCCCTGCACCCCGACCTCGTTAGCCTGAACCCCCACCCGCATGATCGCGGGCCCGGAATCCACGATGAGCCCCAGCTTCCACCACTACGACGTGATCATCATCGGCGGCGGCCATGCCGGCACCGAGGCTGCGTTGGCGTCCGCCCGCACTGGCGCGCGCACGCTGTTGCTGACCCACAACGTGGAGACGGTGGGTGCGATGAGCTGCAATCCGGCCATCGGCGGCATCGGCAAGGGCCATCTGGTGAAGGAGATCGATGCGCTGGGCGGCGTGATGGCCTGGGCCGCCGACCGCGCGGGCATCCAGTGGCGCACGCTCAATGCGAGCAAGGGCCCCGCCGTGCGTGCGACCCGCTGCCAGGCCGACCGCGCGCTGTACCGCAGCGCGATCCGGCGCGCCGTGGAAGCGCAGGCCCACCTGACCCTGTTCCAGGCGGCCGTCGACGATCTGATCATCGAAGGCGGCATCGTGAAGGGCGCGGTCACCCAGACCGGCCTGCGGTTCCACGCCGAGGCGGTGGTGCTGACGGCGGGTACGTTCCTCGCCGGCAAGATCCATGTCGGCGAGACGCAGTACGCTGCCGGCCGCGCGGGCGACCCGCCGGCCACGGCGTTGGCGCAGCGCCTGCGCGAGGGCGCCTTCGTCGTCGATCGCCTGAAGACCGGCACGCCGCCGCGCATCGACGGACGCTCGCTCGATTACTCGGTGATGGAAGAGCAGCCCGGCGACGATCCGCTGCCGGTGATGTCCTTCATGGGCGATGTGGCCGACCACCCGCGCCAGGTGTCGTGCTGGATCACCCACACCAGTGAGCAGACCCACGAGATCATCCGCGGTGCGCTGCATCGCTCGCCGATGTACTCCGGCCAGATCGAGGGCATCGGTCCGCGCTATTGCCCGTCCATCGAGGACAAGGTGGTGCGCTTCGCCGAGAAGGCCAGCCATCAGATCTTCGTCGAACCGGAAGGCCTCGACGTCACCGAGATCTATCCCAACGGCATCTCGACGTCGCTGCCGTTCGACGTGCAGCTGGCGCTGGTGCGCAGCATCCGCGGCATGGAGAACGCGCACATCACGCGTCCCGGTTACGCCATCGAGTACGACTTCTTCGATCCACGCGGCCTGAAGGCGTCGCTGGAGACCAAGGCGGTCGCGGGCCTGTTCTTCGCCGGCCAGATCAACGGTACCACCGGGTACGAGGAAGCCGCCGCGCAGGGTTTGCTCGCCGGCCTCAATGCCGCGCGCTTCGCGCAGCAGAAAGAGGCCTGGTCGCCGCGTCGCGATGAAGCCTATCTAGGCGTGCTGGTCGACGACCTGATCACGCATGGCACGAAGGAGCCGTACCGCATGTTCACCAGCCGCGCCGAATACCGGCTGCAGCTGCGCGAGGACAATGCGGACCTGCGCCTGACCGAAACCGGTCGGGCGCTCGGCCTGGTCGACGATGCGCGTTGGCAACGCTTCGACGCCAAGCGCGAGGCCATCGCGCGCGAAACCGGCCGCCTGCGCGCGCTGTGGGCCACGCCCGCCAATGCGATGGGGCGCGACGTCGCCGATACGCTGGGCGTGCAGGTCAGCCGCGAGACCAACGTGCTCGACCTGATCAAGCGCCCCGAACTGGATTACGCGAAGCTGATGGCGGTGCCGTCGATCGGGCCCGGCGTGGACGATGCGCAGGTGGCCGAACAGGTGGAGATCGGCGTGAAGTACGCCGGCTATCTCGACCGCCAGCGCGACGAGATCGAGCGCCAGCAGCGCAACGAATCCACGCCGATCCCGGCGGGCTTCGACTTCGCCGGCGTGCGCGGCCTGTCGGCCGAAGTGCAGCAGAAGCTGGAGCGCGTGCAACCGGAAACGATCGGTCAGGCGCAGCGTATCCCCGGCATGACGCCCGCCGCCATCTCGTTGCTGCTGGTGCACCTGGAGCGCGCGCGGCGTAGTCGGGTGGCGTGAGCCGAGGTGTTCCGATGCGATACTCCCTTTCCAAAAAAGGGGAGGGGCATGAATATCCATCCAGTGGAGCCGGAGAAACGCGCCGCGATCGAGCAAGCGCTCGCGCGGATCGAAAGCGAACACGACGTGCGGATCCTCTTCGCTTGCGAATCCGGAAGCCGTGGCTGGGGCTTCTCGTCGCCCGACAGCGACTACGACGCACGCTTCGTTTATCTGCATCGCGCGCCGTGGTATCTCAGCGTCAGTGAGCGCACGGGGCCCGGCGAACCGCAGCGTGACGTTATCGAGCTGCCGATCGAAACCGACCTGGACGTCAGTGGATGGGATCTGCGGAAGGCACTGAGGTTGCTTTCGAAATCCAACCCCACACTGCTGGAGTGGATGCGGTCGCCGATCGTCTATCGCCGTGACGAGCGCTTGGCACCGATGCTCGAAGCATTGGCAACGCGCGCCTATTCGCGCCGTGCCGGCTGGCACCACTACCTGAGCATGGCGGCCTCCACCTTTGACGGCCATCTGCAGGGCGAGCGCATCAGGACCAAAAAGTACCTGTACGCCATCCGTCCCGTGCTCGCCTGCCTCTGGATCGAGGCGGACGGGGAGCCGCCGCCGATGGCGTTCGAGCACCTTCTTGATCGCCTTTGCCCCGGTGGTCCATTGCGCGAGGCCATTGACGACCTGCTGGTGGCGAAACGAGCCAGCAAGGAGGTGGCTGATGCACCGCGGATTGCGGTGATCAGCGATTTCCTGGCGGAGCAGCTGGCGCGCATGCGATCCGCGGCACCTGACTTGCCCGGCCGCGACTGCAGCGATGCGGAACTGGACGCCTTCCTCCGCGAGGCACTGGGCGTCGTCTAGGCTGGCGAATCGGGGTGCCTGGCTTTCCAGTCCGCCAACTGCTGCCGGTAGTGCTGCAGCTGTTCGGCATACAGATCGTGCACGCAGATCGGGCAGCCGCTGTTGCAACAATCGCTGGGCAGCGGCGGTTCGGGTTCGACCGGGCGCGGGTCGTCGTCGGGCTTCACTGCGCGCCCATCTCCTCCAGCAGGTGCGGCGCCGGATACACCTTGCCCATCAGCCAGCGCAGGTACCGCATGTCGACGTGCACCGCGCGCTTGTAGCGCGGGTCGAACATCCAGCTGGCGCTGACGGATTCCCAGTTGCTGTCGAAGTTCAGGCCGATCAGTTCGCCGCGCGCGTTGAGCACGGGTGAGCCGGAGTTGCCGCCGGTGGTGTCCAGGTTGGTCAGGAAGTTGACCGTCTGCGTCTTCAGCACGGGGTCTTCGGTGCCGGCGAAATCGCCCTTCACGATCGCTTCCAGCAACGGCTTCGGTGCATCGAAGGGCACGTCGCCGGTGTTCTTTTCGACGATGCCGGCCACGGTCGTCACCGGAGTGTACTGCACGCCGTCGCGCGGCGAGAAGCCATCCACCTTGCCGAAGCTGACGCGCAGCGTGCCGTTGGCGTCGGGATACAGCGCACGCCCCTGTTGTTGGCGCCATGCGAACAGCGCACGCATGTACGCCGGGCGCAGGCGGAGCTGCTCGCCCTCGCGCGTCTTGCGTTCCTGCTCCAACGCCAGCTGCACGGGCACCAGCGTGGCGGCCAGGTCGATCAACGGATCGGCGGCCACCGGCTTGCCTTCGCGGGCGGCGGCGAACCGGGACAGGCGCTCTGCTTCATCGCCCAGTTTCGTGCGCGCGTACAGCGTGTCCAGTGCCTGCTTCAGCGCGGTAGGCGTGCGCCCGAACGCGGCGTCGAAGCCCGGCAGGCGCTGCGCGTCCGGCAATTGCTGATAGCGCGTCAACAGCACCGTCAACAGCGCCTTCTCCACGTCCGGCGCGTAGCGCCGCTGCACCTGTTTCAGGACGCCTTCGATGAGGGCGTGGTCGCGGGCCTGGTAGCCACTCTCGCGCTCGGCATCCGGTTTGGCCGACTCCATACGCAGCCGTTCCAGGGTGATCGCGGTGCGCATCAGCTGGGACTGGGAACCGAACAGCGACAGCAGCAGCTCACGCTCGCGCACGGCCGAGCCGCCGGCGATCGAGGCAGCGAGCGCGTCGATGTCCGCCCGTTCCTTTTTCGCCGCCGCCGTGGCCAGCATGCCGCGTTCGTCTTCCGCGCGGACGCGCACGGCATCGCTGCGACGCAGGCCTTCCAGCTCGCCGGCCGCGCGCTTGCGGTTGTTCTTCAGCGATTGCAGTTGCGCGGCGTAGCGGGTCTTGGCATCGGCGTCCTGCTTGCCGGCCGCTTCGATCACCCCGATGAGCTGGTCGAACACGGCCACGCGCGCGGGCAGCGTCCAGTTGACCTGTTCGTCGAACTCGGCGGCGGTGCGATGCCGGTACGTCGTGCCCGGATAGCCGGCCAGCATTGCGTAGTCGCCGGCCTTCGGTCCGTCCTTCGCCAGCGACAGGTGGGCGGGGGCGCGATAGGGGACGTTGTCCGTGCTGTAGGCCGCCGGCTTGCCGTCCTTGCCGACGTAGGCGCGCAGCAGGGTGAAGTCGCCGGTGTGCCGCGGCCACATGAAGTTGTCGATCTCGTCGCCGTAGTTGCCGATCGCGCGCGGCGGTGCGTACACCAGGCGGATATCGCGCAGCTCCAGCTGGCGGATGCGGTAGAAGTCGGTGCCGTAGTACATGTTCGCCACGCTGCAGCGCACGCCGGTTTCCTGCTCGCATTCGGCGACGATAGCCTTGCTGGCGCGATCGACGGCATCAAAGTACGCGCGCCCGGTCTTGCCGGAGGTGTCCTTCAGCACGCGCTCGGTGACCTTGTCGTAGCCGACGGTGACCAACACGCGGAAGTCCGGATTCGCCGGCAGCTCACCGGCACGGTCGGCGGCGGTGAAGCCGTCGTCGATCAGGTTCCGCTCCGGCTTGCTGTTGTACTGGATCACGCCGTAGGCGACGTGGTGATTGGTCAGGATCAGGCCGTCCGGCGAGACGAACGCACCCGTGCCGCCGCCCGCGCGGACCACCGCGCTCAGCGGCGCGGCAGTGACATCGGCGAGTGTCTTCGGGTCGCCTTTGAAGCCGGCCTCGCGCAGCGGCTTGGCCAGCTGCGGCAGTTGCGAAGGCATCCACATGCCTTCGTCGGCATGGGCGGGCAGGGTGAGGGCAACGCCCAGGGCGAGCGTGGTGGCGGAGATTCGGCGGCGCATCGGAGATATCGCAATGACAGGACGGACGACGATAGCCGGCCGCCCCGCATGCGGCAAATGCCGGGTTACAGAGCGGCGCTGTTCAGGACGCGACCGGCGCAGGCGCACCCAGGAACCGCGCGAGCCGCGCCGCCGCCTTGCCGATGCCAAGTCGTTCCTTCTCAGCCAGAGGACGAAATGGTGCGATGCGGACGTGCCCGCGCGCATCGGCGTCGCGTTTCCATGTGCCCACCACGCGGCCGTCCACGATCACGGTGGGGTTGACCAGGCCGTTGATGCCGATCACCCGGCGCAGTTGTTCGTCCGCCACCACCGGGCTGCGGTCGCGATAGCCGATGAGGTACTCGTCGAAGGCGGGCAGGAGATGGATGCTGCGCGCAGCGCGTGCCGCCGGCAGTGCGGCCGCATGCCACAGCACATCGCCTGCGTGCGTCTCGCGCAGCAATGACGACGACGCGCTCTCGAGCGCCAGCTTCGCGTCCTTCTGGGTCAGGCCGGACCACCAGGCCAGGTCGGCCGCGCTCGCGGGCGCGTGGCCCTGCAGGTAGCGCAGCGCGAGGCGATGCAGGGCTTCCTCGCGGCTGAGCGTGGCGGCTGCGGGGATCCACGCATCGAGCCAGACGAAGGTCGGTTGCCGGCCTTCGCGCGGGCCCTGGCAGATCAGACCCTCGTGGGCCATCCAGCCCAGCACCTGCAGGCCGCGCTGTCCGCCGCTGTCCACGCCGATCGCGTCCAGCTGCGCGTACAGGTCGCCGCGCATGACGGGGCGGCCGTGGGAAAGCGCTGCCTCGATCGCGCGTCGACAACGCGCAAGCGTGTGCTCGTCCAGCCCATGGTCGCGGGCGATGCGCGCGGCGTTGGCGGCCTGCACGCGCGGCGCCATCAGCGCCACCATCCAGCGCACGTCTTCGCGCGCGAGCCAGTGCAGGGTGCCGCGCATCGGCCAGGTGCGGACGATCTCGCCGCGCGCGATCGCGGCCTCCACCGTGGCCAGCGTCGCGCCGGAGGTACGCAGCCCGATCGCGAACAACGAGGCGGCGTAGTCCTGGGCCTGCATCGCCGCCAGATGGCGGACCGTCGCGGCGACGCTGTCGGCGACCGGCGTCGCGATGCCCTGCCGCTGCAGGCGATGCCGGAGCAGGGCGGGCGTCATCGGGCAGCGCGGCGGCCGCGATGGAGGCGTGGCCTCATTTTTCCTTGCGCCAGTTGATCGAACCGCGGGTCTCGATGGTGCTCGATTCGATTTCCACGTCGAAGCCTTTGCGCAGCAGGTACTTCAGCGTCACCGCGGAGCCCGAGCCGATCATCGACACGCCGTAACTGACGTACAGCTTGGGCGACAGGTACTTGCCCACGCCGAACACGGAGCCGCCCAGCGTGCGCGATTCCAGCACGCCCGCATCGTCCAGGCCGATCTTCGCGCCGAGCTGGGACGCGAGCAGGCCCGCGCCGGCGCCCAGTGCGGACGAGGCCGCGTTGATGCGCTGGCTTTCGTCACTGCTGGCGGTGTTGAGCGAGCGGCCCAGCACCAGGTAAGCGAGCGCCTCGGATTCGGACATCGCCGGGTTGGACCACACGCGCGCACGCGGCTGGCTGGCGCGTCCGGTCACGTCGATGCCGGCGGTGACGCTGGCGCTGACGACTTCGCGCTCGGCACGGATGTTGATGCGCGGGTCGGACACCGCGTTGTTGCTCCACGTCAGCTCGCCGCGGGTGATGCGCAGCTTCTGCCCGTAGGCCTCGTAGCGGCCGTCCACGTCCAGGCGACCGGTGGCCAGCATTTCGCGGCCCGGCTGCGAGCGCACGTGCAGGGTGCCGGCCAGCGTGCCTTCCAGCCCGTAGCCCTTCAGGTTGACCTGGTCGCCGACCTTGAGCGCCAGGTCCAGGTCGAGTCGCGAACTCGGCGCGCGCTCCGGATCGGCGGGGTCCAGCACCACGACGTCGTCCGACGCGGATACACCGTCATCGAGTTTCTCCACGTCGATGGTGGCGGATGGAACGCCCACTTCGCCGCGTACCTGGATCGTGTTGTCGGCGAAACCGACCTGCAGGTTCGGCGAAGCCACCGCGCGCAGGTCGGTGGTATCCGCGACCAGCACGTTGTTGCCGCGCACCTGGAACTGCAGTGGCGTGGTGTCGTTGTTCCACCCCAGCGTACCCGACACGTTGAGCACGCCGCCGGTGCCGGTGCCGCCGGTGGACGAGACGGTCTTCATGCTGCCGTCGATGCGCGCGCTGCCGTCGGACAGCGCGACCAGGTCCGCGCTGCCGTCGGTGAGCGAGACACCGAGCGCGGGCAGCTCGCCGGTGAACTCGGTGAGCGTGGCTTCGCCGCTCAACAACGGACGGCCGCGCGTGCCGGCCACGCCGATGTGGCCGGCCAGCTTGCCGCGCGGACGCACGAGATCCGGCGAGAACAGCTCCATCCAGAACAAGCGGGAGTTGTGGAAGTACAGATCGCCTTTCAGCGGTGCGAACGCATCCCAGCCGGTGTTGAAGGTCGCATCGACGTAGCCGTCGCCCTTGAAGCCGGTGCCCAGGCGGCCCTGGATGCGTTGCGGCGTGAACTCGGCGTCGAAGGTGAAGTTGTCGTAGCGGATGATCTCGCCGCGCGCGCTGGTGCCCATCTTCAGGCCGCCATCGAGCGAGGCCAGGTGCACTTCGCCTGCCCAGGCGTTGCCGGCGGGCCGCAGCGTGGCGTCGAGGGTGAACTCGCCCCGCAGCGTCAGCGGGCGGCCGTTGCTCGGCGGCAGCCAGGGCTGCACGAGAGCGAGCGAGAGCGCTTCGCCGCGCACCACCAGGCCCTGCCGCGGCCAGTTGGCGGTCGCGCACAGCGCGCCGCCGATATCGGACCCCAGGCAGCTTTCGGACAGGGTCCACGTGGTGCCGTTCTGGGCGAAGCGCGCCGGCTGCCGCAGCGTCCACGGATTGCCCTTCGAGGGCGCGATGCGCAGCGCGTCCAGCGTGCCCTGCCAGTTCGCGCCGCGCTTCTGCGCGCTGCCGGCCAGCGCCACCGCGCCCATCGCGTTGCGCGCATCGCCGTCGAAGCGCAGGTCTTCCACGGCGCCGCGCGCGTTGAGCTGCACGCTGTCCAGCACGGTACCGACGTCGACGGCGCTGGCCTGCAACGCGAGTTCGCCTGCGCCGTTGCGCCAGGGCAGGCGGCCGCGCAGGCTGACGCGGCCGGCGCTCCAGTCGTCCCAGCGCAGGTTCTCGCCGCCGAGGTCGGCATCGATGTTCGGTGCGGTGCGCGCGCCGGTCAGCTTCAGCGTGCCGGCGAGGGTGCCGCTAGCGTCCGGGAGCAGGTCGGCGAGATTGAGCGGACGGAACGTGGCGTCGACATCGAGCGTGTCGCCGACCTTGCCTTTCGCTGCAACCCGGCTGCCGCCCAGCGACAGATCCAGCTCGCCCTGGCCCGCGTCGCCGTCGAGGGCGAACGTGCCGCGCGCATCGAGCGCGCGATCGCGCAGGCGTCCGCCGAGCTTCGGCACATCCAGCGTGCCCTGGAACCGGCCGTCCTCGCGCTGCCTGCCCTTGGAGGCGAGCTGTCCGGAAATGTTGCCGTTCCATCCCGCGGCGAAATAACCCGGGTCGAAGCCGGCGAGCGTGGCCTTCACGTCCCAATCGAGCACGGGTGCCCAGCCGACGGTGCCGGTCGCGTCCAGCGTGCCGGTCGGCATGGTGGCCCGCAGCGTCTGCAGCTGCACGCGCTCGGCGTTGCCGCGGCCGTCGAATTCCAGCACCGCGCTGTCGTCGCCGCGCGTCAGTGTGGCCTTGCCTATCGCCGCCCAGGCTTCGAGCTTGCCGGCCAGGCCGAAGTCGCCTTCGGCGCCGATCATGCTCTCCGCCTCCGTGCCCCAGCGCAGGCCGCGCGCGTTCACCGCGAAGCGGAACTCGGGGTTCTCCGGCACGGTGAAGTCCGCGCGCCCGCGCAGCGCGGCGTAGCCGTCGAAGGCGCGGATGGCGAGCGGTTCGACGGTCAGCACCTCGCCGTCGATGCGGGCGTGCGAGGGTTCGATCACCACGGCGATGTCGCCCTGCTGTGCCGTGCCCTGCAGGTCCGCGGCGCCACCGGCGCCCTTGGCGACCAGGTCGAACGCGAGCGGCGTGCTGTCGTCCATCACGCCGAGCAACGACAGGTCGAGCGCTTCGGACTTCGCAGCGAAGTTCCAGGTCGGCTTGGTTTCGCCGCGCAGGGTCAGGGTCGCGCGTAGCGGCGCCGGTGCGGCGCCCGCCACACCGACGTTCATCCGCGCACGGTTGCCGCGCGCCACCAGGCCGATGCGGGCCGGCGTGCGTCCGGTGGCGGCGGGAAACACGCCGGTGGCGGTCAGGTCGGTGGTGTAGTTGTCGCGCGGCGCATAGCTGCCGTGCACGCCGAAGGCGCCACGGTCGCTGGCGATGGCCAGCTTCTGCGCATGCACGTAGCCGTTGCCGATGTCGAGGCCGCCGGTGGCGCGGGCGATGTCGATGACGGGCTGGCCGCTCTGCCGGATCAGGAAGCGGTCCACTTCCAGACGGTCGGCCTGGATCGCCAGCGGCATCTCGATCTGCGGCAGCAGGTCGGGCCAATGCGGCAGTTCGAACGGCTCGTCGCTCTCGGGCACGTCGAGCATCGCGCCACGCACGCGCAACACGTCCAGGCGCAGGCGCTTGCCCAGCAACGGACGCAGGTCCGGCTCCAGGTACACCTCGTCGGCAGTGAAGTGGATCGTGTCCCAGCGGAAATCCACGCCGCGCAACGTCAGCGGGCCGGCGATGGGGCCGTCCACTTCCTTGTACGTCAGCGACGCGTCCGCCGGCAGGCGCGCCTGGATCTGCGCGAGCAGGATGTCGCGGCCAGCCACCGTCTGCAGCAACCAGTACAGGCCGATGCACAGCAGCACGACGAGTACGCCGGTGCCGATCGCGCTGCGGATCGCGAGCGTGCGCATCCGCGCTTTCCGGCGCGCGCGCAGTTCGGCGATGCGGGCTTCCCGCTCTTCCGGTGTCAGGTCGTCGGGCAGCTTGTACTTCCTCACAGATCCGTCCCGATGTTGAGGTAGATCTGGAAGCTCGAATCCGGATCATCCAGGCCGTGCGCGATGTCGAGCCGGACGGGGCCCACCGGCGAGCGCCAGCGCAGGCCGACGCCGATGCCGGTACTGAGCTGCGGACGGGTGCCGTCGAAGGCGCTGCCGGTGTCGACGAACACCGCGCCGCCGTAGGGACCGCCCTTGGGATAGAACTCGTATTCCACGCTGCTGGTGAGCACGTTCTTCGCGCCCAGGGCGTAGTCGCCCCGGCGCGGACCCACTTCGCGCCACGCATAGCCGCGGATGCTGCGGTCGCCGCCGGCGAAGAAGCGCAGCGACGGCGGCATCGCCACCAGCGAACTGGTGAACGTGTGGCCGTACTCGCCGCGCACGATCAACGCGCTGTTGGCCTTGTACCGCTGCGACCAGCGCGCGCGCATGTGGAACTGGAGGAAGTTGGCGTCCGAGCCCACGCCTTCCGCGCCGCCGCGTAGCAGGATGGAGCCGGCGAGCTGGTCGGGCCGGTTCGAGCCGACCGGCGAGTTGGTGTAGTCCGCGCGCAGCGAGGGGTAGGTGAACGTGGCGTACTGCACGGTGGTGTCCGGCAGCCCGGTGAGCGGGTCGTTTTCCACGTAGCGCCAGCGTTCGCGCAGCGTGTGGATCGACGCGATGGCGGTCCAGTCCTCGCTCACCTGGCCGCTGCGGCTGCCGGTGAACTCCACATGGCGCAGGTCGATGTAGTCGGTCTGCTCGTCGCTGGCCTGCAGGCCGACGGTGAACCAACCATCCAGCCACTTGAACGCGGGGATGCGGTATTGCGTCAGCAGCGTCTTGCGCTTCTGCGCGTAATCCAGGTGCGTGGACAGCTTGTGGCCGCGCGAGTTGACGTAGCGGCGGTCCAGCCCCAGGCGGATACCCGGGCCGCTTTCGGTGCCGTAGCTGAGGCCCGCGGTATAGATGTCGCGCTTGGCCAGCTCCAGTTTCACGTCGATCGGCACGCGGCCTTCCTCGGCCTTGTCCGGGTTGGCCTGGATATCGATGCTGGAGAAGTAGTCTAGGCCCACCAGCGATTCGCGCAGGCGGTCCAGCTTGCCCTGGTGGAAGTAGCTGCCTTCTTCCCAGTACACCAGCTTGTCCAGCAGGCCCTGGTCGAACTTGTCCTGGTGGAAGGTGGTCGGGCCCATGTCGTAGCGGATGCCGCTGACCCAGCCCAGCGCGATGTCTGCCGCATGGTCGGCGCGGGTGACTTCCACCCGGCGATGGGTGAAGTCGGCGTCGAAGTAACCGCGGTCGGCCAGCCGTCGCACGATGGCCAGCTTGCTGGCCTCGTAGGTCGTGTGGTCGAACACGTCGCCGACGTCCGGGGCGAATGCCTCGAGGTCTTCCTTCAGGTAGCGGTCGCCACCGCCCTCGCCTTCGATCGACAGGTCGCGCCTGCGCACGCGCACCGGCTCGCCGAGGGACACGCGCACGGTCACCGTCAGCCGCTCGTCATCGGCGCCTTCGGTGCGCGGCGCATCGACGGTGATCTCCGGCGAGTAATAGCCGAACGGCTCGAGCGCCTCACGGGTTTCGGCAGCCGCTTCGCCCAACAGATACTCGAGCCGCGATTCGCCCAGGCGGTTGCCGAGCGAATCGTTGAGCGAGAGCGCCGCGTTGACGTTCTCGATCATCAGTTCGTCGTCGAGTCCCTCGATCCGGACCTTGTCCACGATGGCCGCGGCCCAGGCGGGGCCGGCGGCGGCGAACATGCAGAGGACGATGGCGAAGCGGGGGAGTCGTCGCATGCAGGGAGGATAACCGGTGCAGGTTAAGCGCGGTGAAAGTACGCCGCGATCCGCGCGGCATGGTTCACGCGAAACGAGGATGAACGCCGAGTGTGAAACGGTCCCTCGCCCCGCGTGCGGGGAGAGGGTGCCGAAGGCGGGTGAGGGGCGAACGGCGTCGGGGCATGTCGGCGCGCCGTCGGCGCCGCGCCTGCCCCTCCGCCCTCCGGGCACCTTCTCCCCGCACGCGGGGAGAAGGCAATCAGCATCAGTTCGACAGATGCTCGATCGCGGCCACGGCGCGGAAGCGATCGGCCAGGCGCTTGAGCAGCGCAAGGCGGTTCGCGCGTACGGCCGGGTCGTCCGCATTCACCATCACGCCGTCGAAGAAGGCGTCCACCTGCGGGCGCAGGCGTGCCAGGTGATTGAGCACGGTGACGTAGTCGTGGTGGTGCAGCGCCTCGTCGGTCTCGCCGAGCACCGCCTCCACCGCTTCGGCCAGCGCGCTTTCGGCCGGGTCGTTCAACAGCGCGCGGTCGATCGTATGCGGGATGGCGATGTCGGCCTTCTTCAGAATGTTGCCGATGCGCTTGTTCGCCGCGGCCAGCGCCTCGGCTTCCGGCAATGTCGCGAACGTGCCGATGGCATCCAGGCGGGTGTCGAAGTCGTACAGCGAAGCCGGCTTCAGTTCCGCCACCGCGGTGAAGTGCGCGGCGGGCACGCCCTTGTCGGCGTAGTAGCCGCGCAGGCGGTCGATGACGAAGTCATAGAGCTCGCCCGTGTCCGCCGTGGCGGACGCGCCGTCCTTGCCGGTCGGCAGCGGGCCGATGGCTTCCACGGCCTTCGCGATCAGGTCCTTGATCGAGAGATTGAAGCCGCTTTCAATGATCGTCCGCGCCAACCCCAGCGCATTGCGCCGTAGCGCGAACGGGTCCTTGTTGCCGGTCGGCTTCAGGCCCGCGGCGAACCCGCCGGCCAGCGTATCCAGGCGCTCGGCGATGGCGAGTACCTTGCCCAGCGGGGACAGCGCGATGTCGTCGCCGGCGAAACGCGGCTGGTAGGCCTCGTCGATGGCCAGCGCGATCTCCTTCGGCTCACCCGCGGCGATGGCGTAGTGGCGTCCGGCGATGCCCTGCAGCTCGGGGAACTCGTTGACCATGCGCGACTGCAGGTCGTTCTTCGCCAGCTCAGCGGCGCGGCGCGCCTGCGCCGGATCTGCGCCGACCTGCGGAGCGATGGCTTCCGCCAGCGCGGCCACGCGCGCCACCTTGTCGGCCACGCTGCCCAGCTTGGCCTGGTAGGTGACGGTCTTCAGGCCGTCGCCCATCGAGGCCAGGCCCTGCTTGAGGTCTTCGTCGAAGAAGAACTTCGCATCGGCGAAGCGCGGACGGATCACGCGCTCATAGCCCTTGCGGACTTCGGCCACGTCCTGCGATTCGATGTTGGCGATGCCGATGAAGTGCTCGGTCAGCTTGCCGCCGTCGCTCAGCACCGGGAAGAACTTCTGGTTGATCTCCATCGTCTCGATCAGCGCTTCCTGCGGCACGGCCAGGAACGCGGACTCGAAGCTGCACAGCACGGCCGCCGGCCATTCGGTCAGGCAGACCACCTGCTCGAGGTTGTCGTCGGTGACGCGCGCGGTGCCACCGGCCTGCGTCGCGGCCTTCTCGACTTCGGCGACGATGCGGGCGCGGCGGGCGTCGGGGTCGACCAGCACCTTCGCGCCCTGTAGCGCCATCACGTAGTCGCCCGGATCGTTGATCCACACCGGCTTGTCGTGTTCGAAGCGATGGCCGCGGCTCATCCGGTCGGACGTCACGCCCAGCACCTCGGCCGGCACCACGTCCTTGCCCAGCAGCAGCACCAGCCAATGCACCGGGCGCGCGAACGCGTACTCGTGCGCGCCCCAGCGCATCGGCTTGGGAATCGGCATGCCGGCGATCGCGTCGCGCACGACATCGGCCAGCAGATCGGCGGTCTTCGCGCCGGGCTTCACCGCGCGATGGACGAAGCGCTCGCCCTTGCCGTCGGTGGTGCGCTCGAGTGCGGTCCAGTCGATGCCGGCCTTGGCGGCGAAGCCTTCCAGGGCCTTGGTCGGCGCCCCGTTCGCGTCGAGCGCGATGTTGAGGTACGGGCCCAGCACTTCGGACTTCTGCTCGGGCTGCTCGACATCCACGGCCGGCAGCAGCACCGCCAGGCGGCGTGGCGTGTACAGCGGCTTGGCATCGCCGCGCTCGAAGCCGATGCCGCGCTTCTCCAGTGCGGCGATCACGCCGTCGAAGAAAGCCTGCGCCAGGCCGGGCAGCGCCTTGACCGGCAGTTCTTCGGTGCCGAGTTCGACCAGCAGGGATTTTTGTTCGCTCATGTCGTCAAACCTTGTGGTGCGTTTCCCTTCTCCACTCGGGAGAAGGTGCCCGAAGGGCGGATGAGGGTGCGGCGAAGTCCTTGGCGGCCGACCGTCCGGATGTCGCCGGACCCTCTCCCAACCCCTCTCCCGGCGGGAGAGGGGCTCTATGCGGTTTCTTTCTTCAATCCCGGGAACCCGAGCTTCTCGCGCTGCGCGTGGTAGGCCTCGGCCACCGCCTGCGCCAGCTTGCGCACGCGCAGGATGTAGCGCTGGCGTTCGGTGACGGAGATGGCGCGGCGCGCATCCAGCAGGTTGAAGCTGTGGCTGGCCTTGGTGACCTGTTCGTAGGCCGGCAGCGGCAGGCCGGCCTCGACCAGCGTCAGTGCTTCCTTCTCGCAGGCGTCGAAGCGGTGGAACAGTTCGGCGACGTCGGCGTGCTCGAAGTTGTACGTGCTCTGCTCGACCTCGTTCTGGTGGTACACATCGCCGTAGGTCACCACGCCCTGCGGGCCGGTGGTCCAGACCAGGTCGTAGACGTTGTCGACGTTCTGCAGATACATGCAGAGGCGTTCCAGGCCGTAGGTGATCTCGCCCAGCACCGGGCGGCACTCCAGGCCGCCGGCCTGCTGGAAGTAGGTGAACTGAGTGACTTCCATGCCGTTGAGCCAGACCTCCCAGCCCAGGCCCCAGGCGCCGAGCGTCGGCGATTCCCAGTTGTCCTCGACGAAGCGCAGGTCGTGCACGCGCGGGTCGATGCCCAGCGCCTTCAGCGAGCCCAGGTACAGCTCCTGCAGGTTGTCGGGGTTGGGCTTCATCACCACCTGGTACTGGTAGTAACGCTGCAGGCGGTTCGGGTTCTCGCCATAGCGGCCGTCGGTGGGACGGCGGCTGGGCTGCACGTAGGCGGCGTTCCACGGTTCCGGGCCGAGGGCGCGCAGGAAGGTGGCCGGATGGAACGTACCGGCACCCACTTCCAGGTCCAGCGGCTGGATCAGAACGCAGCCCTGTTCGGCCCAGTACTGGTTCAGCGTCTGGATCAGGCCCTGGAAGGTTACCGGTGAAATTGTTTGTCCGGCCATGGCGTTATCGTGCACTGCGGAAAAGCGGGCTAGTATACGGGCAAGCCCTTGTCCTGCCGCTGCTTTGCCGTCGTGGATGCCCCAGTGAAAGCCCCCTTCCTCATCGTCGAAACCGGCCAGCCGGTGCGCTCGATGCGGCGCTATGGCGGCTTCCCTCACTGGATCCGCGTGGCCGCCGGCCTGGAGGCCCACGAGACCGTGGTGGCGAACGTCGAACGCGGCGATGCGCTGCCGGGACGCGAGGGGTTCGCCGGCGTGATCGTCAGCGGTTCGGCCGCGATGGTCACCGACCGCGCCGACTGGAGCGAACGCAGCGCCGAATGGCTGCGCGACGCCGCCCACGAAGGCCTGCCGCTGCTGGGCATCTGCTATGGCCACCAGTTGCTGGCGCATGCGTTGGGCGGCGAAGTGGCCTACAACCCGGCCGGCCGCGAATCCGGCACCGTCCATATCGATCTGCATCCGCATGCGCAGGACGACCCGCTGTTCTCGGCGCTGCCGCTGAAGTTCACCGCCCATGCGACCCACGTGCAGACCGTGGCGCGGCCGCCGGAAGGCGCCACCGTGCTGGCCCGCTCCGAGCAGGACGACTGCCACGCCTTCCGCTGGCGCGACCGCGCCTGGGGGGTCCAGTTCCATCCCGAATTCGCCACCCACCACATGCGCGGCTACGTGCACGCCCGTGCCGAGCACCTGCGCAGCGAAGGCCGTTGCCCGGGCACCATCGCCCGTGGCGTGACGGCGGCGCCGCAAGCCCGCAAACTATTGCGGCGGTTCGTCCGCCACGCGCGCGGCCTGCACGCGCGCTGAGTCCACCGCCGCACCCTCCCCAGAGAACCCCGATGTCGACGATCAACAAGGTGCCGGCCAGTGCCGGCGCGGAATGGCTGCTGGCGGGCTGCGCCCTGCTGAAGCGGGCGCCGGTGCCGCTGGCGACGCTGGCCGTCCTGTGGGGGATGCTCTCGATGGTCGTGATGCTGGTGGCGGTGATGCTGCCGGCCACGCTGCTGGCGATGCAGTTCCTGCTGGTGCTGGCGGGTCCGTTGTTCTTCGCCGGCATGCTGTGGGCCGTGCGCGAGGTGGACGAAGGTCGCCACGCCACGCCGTCCAACCTGCTGCAGCCGGTGCGCGACGGCCATGCGCTGGCCCTGGTGATCACGCTGCTGCCCCAACTGGCGGCCGCACTGGTGATGGGTGCGCTCCTCTTCGTCATGGTGGGCACCGAACAGCTGCAGCACCTGGCGGACGTCTACCAGAAGATGCAGGCCATCGCCGCGGCCGGCGGCCAGCCCGATCCCGCCCTGGTCGAAGGACTGCCCGCCGGACGCCTGCTGCTCTGGCTGTTGCTGGTCGCGGTGGTGTTCGTGGCGGTGAAGTGGATGACGTTCATCGCGTCGCCGCAGATCCTGTTCTCGAACACGCATGTCGTCGACGCGATGCGCAACAGCCTGCGCGCCTGCGCCCACAACTGGACCGCGATGCTGGTGTTCTACCTGTTGGCCGGCATCGCGATCTTCGCCGTCGGCACGGGCTCGCTGCTGGTGGCCTCGCTGCTGTCGCTGGTACTGGGCCCGACGCTCGCGATGGGCCTGTGGCAGTTCGTGCTGATGGCCGTCGTAATGCCGGTGCTGGCCGGTGCGGCGTATGCCGCATGGCGGCAGATGATGGGCCACGTCGCGTCGGCTACCTCCGCATCCGCGCCCAGCCATATCGAAGTCTGAGATACGTCAGTCGCAAGTCGCGACGGCCTAGGTACGGAAGACCGAGGGTTCACCACCCGGGCGCGCTGCGGCGTAGCGCAGGCTCAGGGTTCGACGGGGCGCGGCTTTAGCCACCCGGCCGCCACGATGCCTACTTCGTACAACAGGCACATCGGAATGGCGAGCATCAGCTGCGACACCACGTCCGGCGGGGTGATCAGGGCGGCGATGACGAACACGCCGACGATGGCGTAGCCGCGGCCTTCACGCAGCTGCTGCGGCGTCACCCAGCCCAGCAGGACCATGATGACCAGGGCCACGGGCAGCTCGAAGCTGACGCCGAAGGCCAGGAAGATGACCATCACGAAGTCCAGGTACTTCGCCGGATCCGGTGCCAGCGTCACGATGTCCGGCGTAAAGACGGTCAGCGCATGGAAGACGCTGGGCAGCACGAGGAAGTACGCGAACGCGCAACCCGCGTAGAACAGCGCGATCGCGGAGACCAGCAGCGGCATGGCCAGCCGCTTCTCATGCTTGTACAGGCCGGGTGCCACGAAACTCCACGCCTGGAACAGCAACCAGGGCGAAGAAAGGAACAACGCCAGGAAGAACGCCAGCTTGATCGGCGCGAAGAACCCCGACGTGGGATCGCTGGCGATCATCTGCGTCGCCTGCCCGGCGGGCAGCTGGGAGATCAGCGGACGGGCGAGATGGTCGTACAGCTGCCGCACGAACGGCAGCAGCGCCAGCAGGATGAGGCCGGTGCCTGTGAGCCCGCGCACCAGCCGCGTACGCAGCTCCAGCAGGTGCTCCATCAGGCTGCTTTCGGCTTCCTGCCCCGGCGCCTCGCGGTTCATCGCGACTCCTTCGGCGGGAACAGGTCGGCCGTGGTACCGATGTCGGGCGCCTGCGCTTCATCCGCCGGCACGTCGTCATGCGTATCGGTCGTCGACGCGAGGCGGCCTTCCTCCTCCATCACCGGATCCGGCGCGTCCGCTGTCACCTGCGGCTTGGCGAGCGCGGGCGGGGTGATCGCGGACTCGACATCGTCGCGCAGCGCCCTGGCATCGTCGCGTGCGGCCGTGCGGACTTCCTCGAACTGGCGCTCGGTCTCTCGCGCGCTGTCGCGGATGCGCTGCTCGGTGTCGCGCAATGCGTCCTGGGCGTCCTTGAGGTTGCGCTTCAGTTCCTCGGACGCGAGCTCGCGCTCGAGTTCGTCCTTGACCGAGTACCACTGCGCGCGCGCGCGGCGCACCCACAGGCCGGCGAACCGCGCCGCCTTGGGCAGGCGTTCGGGGCCGAGCACGATCAACGCGACGACCGCGATGACCAGCAGTTCACTGAAACCGATGTCGAACATGGTCGCGGCGGGTGCCCCGCCGGATCAGCTGGCGTCGCGGTCGCGCTCTTTGGAGGCGCTGGACTCTTCGTTGCGGGACTGGTCGCCCAGCTGGCCGGCCGCCTTGTCGTCGCGCATGCCTTCCTTGAAGCCCTTCACGGCCTCGCCCAGGTCCTTGCCGGCGCTACGCAGACGCTTGGTGCCGAAGACCAGCAGCACGACCACCAGCACGATGATCCAATGCCAGATGCTCAAACCGCCCATGGTGTGCTCGCAGAAAAGTAGGGACGCTCAGGATAGCGCAGCCGGGGGGTGAGGATGTGGACCCACACCCCATGACTTCCGTCAGGGCGTGCCGTCCAGCGGCTCCGTGCGGACTTCGCCTTCCTGAACCGGCTGGAAGCCCTGCGTCTGCGTCGGCGCCGGGGCTTCCACCACGACTGGCGCGATCACCGGCGCCGGGGTCGTGGCGCGCGCCACGGCGCCGGTGGTGCCGCGATTGCCGCGGGCCAGCTCGGTGACTTCTTCCAGCTGGTCGCGGAACCCGACCACGGCATCGGAGGGCTGGCCGGCGCGGCTCTCGAAGATGGCGCGCGGTGTGGCGGCGCTGCCGTAGACGGAAGTGTTGGCTTCGTCGTCGATCTGCAGCACCGCGCCATCCAGGGCGACGCCTGCGAACAGGCCGCGCGCACGCGACCACGACCAGATCTCGGCCTTCAGCTGGCCATCGGTCGCGGCGGTGGCGTTGCGGCCCACCGGACCCGCGGCCACGCCGGCATCGGCGCCGAGGGTGAACTTGCCGTTGACGATGGAGTCCAGCGAACGGTCGTTGCGGAACACCAGCACCACGTCCGAGGACTGCACGCCGGCCTGGAAGCCGATGCTGCCGCCGGTGAGCTTGATGAAGACGGGTTGCGACCAGCTGCCGTCGCCCGTCTTGACCGACATCAGGCCATGGCCGCGACGACCTCCGATGACCAGGCCCGCTTTCAGCGTGTCGGGGATGACGATGATCGCCTTGCCTTCGTCCAGCAGCTTGTCGGGGATCCCGTTCTCGGGAATGCGCTGGATCTCGTTGAGCACGCGGACCGCGTTGGTCGCGCGCTCGTCTTCCTTCGGCCCGGCGATGGCCTGGCCTGCGAACAGGGCGGCGGCCAGGGCGAGGGCGGTGGGCGGCAGCAGGCGGCGGGAGGTGCGGTTCATGGCGGACTCCGGAGAAGGTCTCGCAGCAGGATGCTGCAACCGATTGAAAGTAGGCGTGACCGCATGAATCTGTGCTGACGCGTGCCGGCGCTCTGACACAATAGCGCCCATGCCCGATACGCCTGCCACCGCCCTGCTCATCGTCAATCTCGGTACGCCCGAGGCGCCCACCGCACCGGCGGTGCGTCGCTATCTGGGGGAGTTCCTCAGCGATCGTCGGGTCGTGCAGATTCCGCGCATTGCGTGGCTGCCGCTGCTGCACGGCCTCATCCTGCCGCTGCGCGGGCCGAAGGCGGCGGCCAAGTACGCCAGCATCTGGCTGCCCGAAGGTTCGCCCTTGGCGGTCTACACGCGTCGCCTGGCCGCGGCGGTGCAGGCCCGCCTGCCGCAGTGGCGGGTGGTGGATGCGATGCGCTACGGCGAACCTTCGCTGGCGTCCCGCCTGCAGGCCCTGCGCAAGGACGGCGTGCAACGGGTCGTCGTGCTGCCGCTGTATCCGCAATACTCGACGACGACGACCGAGTCGGTCCGCGATGTGGTGGCGCGGGACGGCGGCGGGTTGCAGGTGCATTTCATCGAGGAGTACGCCGTCGATCCCGGTTGGCTGGCGGCCGTCGTCGCCTCCATCCGTTCATGGCGCGCCGTGCGCGGCGCGGGCGAGCATCTGCTGTTCTCCTACCATGGCCTGCCGCAGCGCGTGGCGCGCGCGGGCGATCCGTATCCGCAGCAGTGCGAAGCCAGCACGCGCGCGATCGTGCAGGCGTTGGGCCTGCCGGACGACGCATGGACGCTGACCTACCAGTCGCGCTTCGGCAAGGAGCGCTGGCTGGAGCCGGCGACCGACGTCACGCTCCGCGCGCTGGCCGCACGCGGCGTACGCAAGGTGGATGTCGTCTGCCCGGGCTTCGCTGTCGATTGCCTGGAGACGCTGGAGGAAGTGGGCCTCGGCCTGGCGGAGGAATTCGCCCACGCGGGCGGCGAACTGCGCTACCTGCCGTGCCTCAACGACGGCGATGCGCACGCGGATGCGCTGGCGACGCTGGCGCGCCGCGCCGCGGGTGGTGCCGCAGCATGATGCTGCGCGACTTCGAGCTGCAGATCCCGCTGGGACGCATCACCGGCCTGCGCAGCGAGGGCGAGGGCACGCGCGTGATCGCGCTGCATGGTTGGCTCGACAATGCGGCGAGCTTCGTCCCGCTGGCACCCTATCTGGCGGGCGTGCAGCTGGTCGCACCCGACCTGCCGGGACATGGCGCCAGTGCCCACCTCGCGCCCGGTGCGGAATACACCAGCGGTGTGGCGGTGAATGCCGTGCTCGACATCGCCGATGCGCTGGGCTGGGAGACGTTTTCGCTGCTGGGCCACTCGATGGGCGCCGGCATCGCGAGCCTGGTGGCGGCCTCGGTGCCGGAGCGCGTGCAGCGCCTGGTGGTGATCGAAGCGCTGGGCGGGCTGGCGGAAACCGTCGAACGCACCGCCGACCGCTGGCGCGAGGCCATCGCCGCGGCGCGTGCGCTGCCGGGCAAGAAGCTGCGCGTGTTCGCCGACCTCGCGTCGCCGGTGCGTGCCCGCATGCAGGCCAATCAGTTGAGCGAAGCCGCGGCACGGCTGCTGGTCGAGCGCGGCGTGCGCGCGGTGGACGACGGTTATGTCTGGAGCAGCGATCCCCGGCTCACGCTGCCCACGCCGCAGCGCCTGAGCGAGCCGCAGCTCGCGCGACTCGTTGCCGGCATCGCCTGTCCCACGACGGTGGTCTACGCCGATCCGCCGCAGGCCTACTTCCCCGAGCCGCTGCGCACGCAACGCGCGCAGCTGCTGCCGGACGGCCGTCTGCATGTCATCGCCGGCATCCACCATCTCCACATGGAAGATCCTGCCGCGGTCGCCGACATGATCGGCGATTTCCTGCGCGGTTGATCAACCCCGCTTCGCGCGCCGCAGCTCCAGGGCCAGGCGGATGTCGCCTTTGCGGATCGGCGCCATGCTGCGCCACCACGCGTTCGTGATGGCTTCCAGCTCCGCATCCTCGCCGGCAAGGCGCCGCAACAGGGCGATGTCCTCGGAGGTGGCGGGCATTTCGTCCGGCAGATAGAACGTGTCGAGCGGCGACCGTGAAGGCGTGCGCGTCGCGCGGGCCAGCAGCGCCACCAGCACCAGGGCGAGCAGGGCGTATCCGATCAGCAACGGGGCCTGCGACGAGAGGGTGCTACCCCGCCAGGCCAGCCACCCGCCGCTTGCCGCGGCGGCGATCATCAGCCAGTCGTTGCGACCCATGCGGCGCGACGTGCCGGCATCGCGTCGGCGGGCATGCGCGCGCTGCGCCGCTTCCTCCACCGTCAGTCCCTTGCGGCTCATCAAGGCCCGTCGCGCCGCAATGGTGGTGGCGTTCTCCGATGACGGCGCTGCGCACGGCGAGAACGGTGTAAGTGCCGGCGTGGCGTCGCTGGATTCGGCCTGGGCGGCACGGTCGAGGGAACGCTCGGCGGAAGGCGCGGCGTGTGACATGGAGAGCGTCGGTTGGGAGACGGGCGCCGGGAGCGTGGCCCCCGTTCCTTGCGGGCCACCGGGCTCCCGGCTCCTTTCCATTCGCGACCCGCGTGCCACGCAGGACAGCGCATCGTGTCGTGTCGCGTCGGTCAGTCGCCGGACAACAGCCGATGCAGGCGCGACTTCAGGCGCCGTCCTTCGGCGTGGAAATACGCGCGCTCATCCCGCCACCCGGGGAAACGCGCCTCCACTTCCCGCCAGAACGCGGGCGAGTGATTGGCCTGCAGCAGATGGCAGAGCTCGTGGACCAGCACGTACTCGAACGCCGAGGGACGTCCGAGGACCAGGGCCAGGTCCAGGGTGAGCGTACCGTCGGGTGCGAGCGAGCCCCACTGCGAAGACATCACCTTCAGCCGGATCTGGCGCGGCGCGCGGGGCAGGCCGGCGAGATAGCCGGGCAGCCAGCGACCGATGTCGGCGCGCGCCTCGGCTTCGTAGAACGCACGCAGTGTCTTGCGCAGCGTGGCGTCACCGGTGCGTGCGGACAGCGCGACGTGGATGCCGTCCTCGTGTCGCGTGATGCGGGTGAAGCGCCCTTCGTGCCAGTGCAGCGGAAGATCGTCGCCGCGCAACGGCAGGGTCGCGGTGACGCCCGGCGTAAGCGCGGCGATCTCTTCATCCGGCGCGTATCGCGAGAGCTGCTCGGCCAGCCAGTCCCGATGTTGCTGCAGGAAGCGGTCGCCCGATACCAGGCTGGCGCGCCAGGGCAGCGTGAGCCGCGCCCCGCGTTCGTCGACGCTCAGCTTCAGGCGCTTGGCGCGCGGGTCGCGCACGCGCTGCACCTCCAGCGACCGGCCATCGTCGAGCGCCAGCGTGACCGTGTCGCGCTCGACGCTGCGGGGCGTGCGGGCGATCAGGCGATGGAGCAGGGACGGCATGGACGCATCATAGCCGCGACGTGGCGCGGGCGGGGTTCAGTCCGCCTTGCTGAGCTTCAGTGCGTGTTCCAGCACCAGGAACAATCGTTTCAGCTCGCCGGCCATCAGGGCGAAGCGGGCGTCGAGCTCGGCGCGCAGGTCGTCGTGCTCGGTGTTCTCCAACTGGTCGACCGCGCCGTCGAGGAACTTCAGCTTGCGCACGATCAGGTCTTCGCCGAGGACGAACGACACGTGGTCGTCCAGCACCAACGCCAGCTTGGTGACCTGCTTGCCGGCTTCCAGGTGCTTGGCGATCTCGTCGCTCTGCAGTTCCTGGTTCTGGCACTTCACCACCGCGCCGCCTTCCATCGCGTCCTTGAGCTCGCACTCCTCGCCCAGCGACAGGCCTTCCGGCAGCGGTTCGCCGGCGATCCAGCCGGTCAGCACGTTGCGCGGCGCGACTTCGGCATTGAGCGGCAGGGCGGGGAAGCTGCCCAGCGCGCGGCGCACTTCCGAGACCACGTTCTCGCCGGTCTTGCGCGAGGATGCATCGACGGCGATGAAGCCGTGCTCCAGGTCGATCAGCGCGTCGGTGCGCGAGGGTTTGACGAAGGCGCGCGGCAGCAGCTCGTGCAGCAGGTCGTCCTTCAAGCGCTTGCGGGTCTTGCCGCCGGGCTTGCGGCCTTCCTTCTCTTCGATCTCGAGCAGCTTCTTCTGCAGCAGGTCGTTGACCACCGCGCCCGGCAGGATCTTGTCCTCACCGCCGACGCTCAGCCAGATCGCGTCGTTGATGCGGTGGGACAGTGCCGCTTCGCCGCGACCGAACGGCGAGATGAAGCCGCGCGACGACAGCTCCAGCGGGCCGACCGGTTTGAGCGCGGCTTCGGGGAGCAGCTCGTCGAGCTGGGAGAAATCGAGGGCGGTGGGGAAGCGGAACAGCGTGAGATTGCGGAAGAACATCGACTATCCAAAATGAAGAAAGGTCGCTCCGCCCGTGCAGGACGGAGGGAACGGAACGGGTGGGGTCAGGCCAGCGTTTCGGCGTCGGCGTGCGGTTCGCCGGCCAGCCAGGCGTGGGCATCGGGCAGCGCGGCGCCGTCCCGGTGGCCCAGCGACAGGAAATCGAACAGGTTGGGGTCGCTCAGCTGCGAAGGACGGATATCGCCCAGCGCGCGGGCGATGGTCTCGATGCGGCCGGGGGTCTCGCGCTCCCAGGTGTCCATCATCTTCTTGACCTGCTTGCGCTGCAGGTTCTCCTGGCTGCCGCACAGGTTGCAGGGGATGATCGGGAAGGCCTTGGCCTCGGCGTACTCGGCGATGTCGTCCTCACGCACGTAGGCCAGCGGGCGGATCACCACGTGCTTGCCGTTGTCCGACAGCAGCTTGGGCGGCATGCCCGAGAGCTTGGCGTGGAAGAACATGTTGAGGAAGAACGTCGCCACCAGGTCGTCGCGATGGTGGCCCAGCGCGATCTTGGTGAAGCCGTTCTCCTCGGCGTAGCTGTACAGCGCGCCGCGGCGCAGGCGCGAGCACAGCGAGCACATCGTCTTGCCTTCCGGTATCACCCGGCTGACCACCGAATAGGTGTCCTGTTCGATGATGTGGTACGGCACGCCTACCGAGGCCAGGTACGCCGGCAGCACGTGTTCGGGAAAATCCGGCTGCTTCTGGTCCAGGTTGACCGCGACCAGTTCGAAGCGGACCGGCGCCTTCTTCTGCAGCTGCAACAGGATGTCCAGCATCGTGTAGCTGTCCTTGCCGCCGGACAGGCACACCATCACCTTGTCGCCTTCCTCGATCATGCCGAAGTCGGCGATGGCCTGGCCCACCTGCCGGCGCAGGCGCTTGCCCAGCTTGCCCTGCTCGTGCACCGCACGCCGAGGATCGGCGGCCGGGCGGCGCAGGATGGGGTCGGGCAGGGGTAGGACGGTGCTCATGGCAACATTGTACCGGGGCGCGGTGACGGGCTCAGCGCGGCCGGTGTACGCTCGCCGAATGGAAGCCAGCAACCCCTCCGATGTCGCCCAGAAGATCGCCGAACTCCGCGTGGAGCATCGGGACCTCGACGAGGCCATCGCGAAGCTGGTGGACGACGCCGACGCCGATGAGGTGGCCATCAAGCGCCTGAAGAAGCGCAAGCTGTGGCTGAAGGACTGCATCGCACGGCTCGAGAGCGCGCTGATTCCGGACGAGCCCGCCTGACCCCCGCCGCCGGCACCCGTGCCGGCCGAATCTGACGCGGGGCGTCACCCATGGCCATCCATGGCGGGACGCATCCGCATGTGGTTCCCGCCAAGTGACTGAAAACCGGGCGTGACGCGCCGTCGCAGCGGCGTGGACGCGGTCTGCTCACAGTTGGCCCGATGCTTGCTTCAGTACCGGATGTGGGGGTTTCCCCTACGACCCACGACCCGTATGCCGTCCTGCCGGCGCCACGGTTCCCAACGACAAGCCATGCGCGCCCCACGCGCCGTGGCGAGGGAGCGGCATGGAGCAGGACAAACCCTTCAGTCACCGCATGGATCCGCGCCTGCGCGAAGCGCTGGCCGCCACGGGTTCGGCCGAGGAGGCGACGGCAGGACTGGGCCTGCGTGTGCGGCGGATCGCACCGGGCGACCCGCTGGGTGATGTGCCGCGCCTGCGACGCGAGGTGTACTTCCACGAACAGGGCCAGGCCGGCGACCGCAGCAAGCGCGTCACCGACGGCCTCGACGTCTGCGGCACGACCCTCTCGGTGGAGAAGGGCGCCCATTCGATCGCCACGCTGCGGCTGCACGACTTCTCGCCGCTCGCCGTGCAGGTGGAGTACGGCAGCCTGTTCCAGATCGACGCGTTCGCACGCACCTGGCCGCTGTCGCAGGTCGCCGTGGGCACGCGCTTCGCCGTCCAGGCGGACCAGCGCAGCAAGCCCGTCGTGGACCGGCTGCTGGAGGACGCCTACCGTTGGGCGCAGGAGTCGCGGATCCAGTTCTGCCTGCTGGCCTGCGAACCCTTCCTGCACGATGTCTTCGAGCACTACGGCTTCCGCGAGTACCTGCCGCCGGCGATCCTGCCGGGCGGGGTGGACCTGCTGCGCATGGTGCTCGTGCTGGACGACGAACCGCACCTGTCCGAGTGCGGTTCGCCGCTGCATCGCCTCGTCCGGGATCCGTCGCGCGCGCTGCCCGCGAAAGCGTGGCTGACGCGCAGCTTCAACCTCGGCTACTGACGCGCGTCAGTCCTGCGTCGGCACGGGCTCGGCCGGGCGCGCGGCCTCGGGGCTGACCTTCTCGATGGTGTGGCGCAGTTCGCGGCCCAGGATCGCCTTGGCGTCTCGCGCCCAGGCGTCCAGGCGGTCGTCGAACAGCAGCTTGCTGTTCTCGTCCGGCCACACCAGCTTCAGTTCGCGCAGTTTCTGGATGAAGCTGCGGAACAGGCTCTTGTCGAAGAATTCCGGCGCGGCCGGCGCGTACAGCAGGCTGAGGCGCTGCGCGGCCTGCTGGCACAGGCTCTCGAGTTCGGCCGCGCCCAGCGTGCCGGGGCCGTTCTTCACCAGCACCGAGATGGCGATGTAGTAACGCTCGAACGCCTGCTGCAGCGAATGCCCGATCGCGCGCAGGCGGAACACTTCGTCGGTCTGGCCGGCGCTGCGCGCCAGGATGCCGCCGTCGTCCTCGTTGACCTGTTGCAGCAGGCCTTCGCGGATGAACACCTCGATGGTGCGCTCCATGCGTTCGGCGAATTCGTCCTCGCTCCACGGCAGGAACAGTTCTTCCTGCAGGAACGGGTACAGCGTGCGGCCCAGACGCAGCACGCCGGCACGGCTCATGCGGCGGTTGTTCTGGAAACAGCAGGCGATCCACGATGATGCCGTGAACAGGTGGATCACGTTGTTGCGGTAGTAGCTGAGCAGCACGGCGGTGTCGCCGTCCACGCTCAGCACGTCGCCCAGCGGATGCTTGATCCGCTGCAGCATGTTGATCTCCTCGGCGTGCGCGATGATCCGTTCCGGCGAATGCGGGGTGACGGTCACGCGGTCCGAGTAGGGCAGCTCGGCGAGCAGCGTCTTCGAGAGTTCGATCTGCGCGATCAGGTCGGTTTCGCCCATCGCATGCTTCGGCGTGGACAGCAGCGCCAGCGCGAGCAGGTTGATCGGGTTCACGTCCGCGGCGCGGTTGATGTTGACGTGGATCTGCTGGGCCAGCGCGTCGACGGTGTCCGAGAGCCAGGCCGGCTTCTCTTCCTCGCCCACCGGCTGCCCGTCCCACTCGGGCGCGTGCGTGGCCAGCGCATCGTTGAGCAGGATCGGCTCGCCGAAGTTCACCACCACCTGGCCGTAGTTCTGCCGCAGCACCTTCGGGATGCCCCACAGCACGGCCCAGATGGATTCCTTCTCCTTCGGCCGGCCGCTCAGTTCGTCCAGGTAACTCGTGCCTTCCAGCAGCTTCTCGTAGCCGATGTAGACGGGCTGGAACAGCACCGGCTTGCGCGGCTGGCGGAGGAAGGCGCGCACCGTCATCGAGATCATGCCGCCCTTGGGCGCCAGCAGGCGGCCCGTGCGCGAACGACCGCCTTCGATGAAGTACTCCAGCGAGTAGCCGCCCGAGACCAGCTGCGCGACGTACTCGGTGAACACCGCCGAATACAGCGGGTTGCCGCGGAAGCTGCGGCGCATGAAGAACGCACCGCCCTTGCGCAGCAGCGTGCCCACCACCGGCAGGTTGAGGTTGATGCCGGCCGCGATGTGCGGCGGCACGATGCCGCGTTCGTACAGCAGGTACGAGAGCAGCAGGTAGTCCATGTGGCTGCGGTGGCAGGGCACGTAGACCACTTCATGGCCGGGTGCGGCCTGCTTGAACTTGTCCAGGTGATGGACCAGCACGCCGTCGTAGATCTGGTTCCACACGTGGCTCAGCAGGAAGCTGGCCGAGCGCACCACCGGATTGGAATAGTCCGCCGCGATTTCCCATGCGTAGGCGTGCGCCTTCTTCCACGCGTCCTCGGGCTTGGACTTGTCGCGCTTGGCCTGCTCGGCGATGGCTTCCTTCACCGGCTCGGCGGCCAGCACCTGGTCCACCAGCAGGCGGCGGGTGGACAGGTCGGGGCCGATGATGGCTTCGCGGATGCGGTGGAAGTGCGTGCGGAGCACGCGCGACAGCTTGCGCACCGTGCGTTCGGGCTCGAGGCCCTCGTCGACGGTGTTCCGCAGCGACACCGGCGGCGCGAAGCGCACGATGGTGCCGCGACCGTTGAGCAGGATGGCCAGCAGGCGGCGGAAGCGGCCGACGATGGCCCAGTTCTCCGAGAACAGCACCGAGAACCAGCCGCTCTGCTTGTCCGGCGCGCGGCCGACGAAGATCGAGACCGGCACCAGCTGCACGTCCAGGTCCGGATGGGCGCGATGCGCCTGCAGCAGCTTGGCGAGGGAGCCGGAGTGGGTCTTGGCGCTGACCTGGTCGGGGATCAGCGTGCTGGCGTTGCGGCGCGACAGCGCCACGTACGCACGCTTCCGGCCGAGCGGATTGCCGGGCACGGGCAGCGGCAGCAGCGGCGAGGGCAGGCCCGCGTCGCGGCAGGCCCGGTCCAGGATCAGCGCATTGGAGAGGCCGTAGTCTTCCAGCACGTAGCAGATCGGACGGGTATCCAGCAGTTCGCCGGGTGTACCCGGCTCGATCGAGAGCGCCAGCCACGGATCGGCCAAGCGGCTCAGCAGCCGCGCCCACAGCGGGCGCTTGGCCTGGCGCGGGGGCGGCGGCGGCGTCATCGGGGCGCCGGCGGTCAGCGGCGCATCATCGTCGGCCGTCGTTCCGGAGGCGAGCGCAGGCTCGACGACCGGCTTCTTCTCCGGGGGCGTCGACGCGGAAGCGTCCGGGAACGGCAGGGGATCTTGTTCAGGCATCGGCCGCATTATGGCGCACGGCCGTGGGCGGCTGGAAAGCGGTTACAGACGCCAGCGCCCGCCCGTTGTCCGCCTGCCGCGACGGGCGAACAGCATCGCCCGCGGGCCAAGTGCTTGATCGGGCGGGATTTAGCGGCCCCGGTAGGGTTCGCAGCCTACGCCGTCGTTGTCACGGTCCAGATGGGGCCCGTAGCCCGGGTCGCCTCGCCGCACTGGAGCCGCGCCATGCGCGCGCGCCTCGGCGCAGTTGCGGAAAGGCCGGCCAAGCGGAGATTCCGTTCGCGCTGGACCTTTCGGTGCAAGCAGGGCGGGCTCGTCATCCTGCGGACGCGCCGGCGTGGCGGTGTGGGAGGGGGCGCCGCGGTGGCAGTGGTACTCGCCGGTCTTGCGGTTGTTATGGCAGCCCTCGTCGTTCAGGCCCCCGGGATGGGCCTGCGCAGTCGTCGCCAAGGCGGTGGACATGACGACCAACAGTGTCCGACGGATCGCGGGGTGCGCGCCGTGTCTCATGGCGTCTCGGGGTCGCCCTCGGACGTTGTCTTCGCCGGCTCGGCCTCCACGTCGGCCTGCACGGCCGCCAGCACTTCTTCGGCGTGCCGCAAGGAGTCGGTCAGGTACCAGTGCTTGCCCCGGCGTTCCAGGCTGACCACGGTGTCGATCTCGTGCTCGCCCAGGGGGTAATGGATGCGGACGGTGGCCGTATCGCCCTTCTGCTGGACCAGGCCGGTGCGCAGGTCGGCGAAGGTCGTGTCCAGCGGCAGCCCGTAGCGGGCGAAGGTGGCCTTCGTTTCGATGAAGAGCGGCGTCAGCCGGTGCAGGCTGCCCTGCATGCCGGCCTGCCCGAGCGCCTCGTCGGTGGCCAGGCCGCTGCGTCGGGCGGCGGGGCCGAGCTTGGCCAGGGTGGCGCGGGCCAGTGCCGGATCGCCGAGCGGCGCCTGCTGCGCCCAGTCGCCCAGGGCGGCGATGACCTGGGCGTAGTGGTCGCGTTCTTCCTGCGTGTAGTCGCCCTCGTTCTTCACGTACTGCACGCCGAACAGGCCCAGTGTGCGCGCGGCTTCGCGCAGGTCGCGGTCCTGGCGGGCGAACTGGCGGTCGAAGCTGCGCTGCAGGGTCCGTTCGGCGTCCTTCGCCGACAGCGCGGCCAGCATCGGCACCAGCTTGTCCTCCAGCGGCAACTCGGTGAGCGGCCAGCGCGCCCCGTCCTGGCGCCACGCCGCTTCCAGGCGCGCATGCAGGTCGGGCGGCACGGCGTCGCGGGCGAAGGCGACCAGGTCGTTGCGCTGCAGGTGCGAGGCGAGCTGGCGCACGGCGGCCGCGGGCTCGCTGGCGGCGCCGGCGAGTTCCTCGGGTTCGCGCTTCTTGCAGCCGGCCAGCAGGACGAGTGACAGCCCAAGGGCTGCCAGCACGCGCAGGACGGACGCGGACGGCTTCGGCTTCATGCGGTGACTCCCCAGTCGCCCCGCATCTTCAAGGCTGGCGGGGCGGGGCGGCAAGCATCGCCGTCGCAAGTTGCCGACGATCGGCCATAAAAAAGGGGACCCGGTGTCTTGCGACGCCGCGGGTCCCCTGAAATCCGGCCGAAGCCGGAGGACGAAGTGTTGTGGCACATCTCCGGCCCGAAGGCCGGATGCGCACAGCCTACCTGCGCCCGAATGCTAAGGCAATACCTGAAATAACTTTGTATAAACCATTGATTTTAATGGACGACCGTAGCAATTTCGGCCTGGATCGCTTCCGCGGCGGACCTGGGATCAGCCGCCTGACTGATCGGCCGGCCGACCACGATGGCGTCCGCGCCCAGGGCGAAGGCCTCGGCCACGCCCACCGTGCGTTTCTGGTCGTCGCCCACCGGGCCACCGGGGCGGATGCCGGGGCAGACGATGGAAAAGCCGGGAGCGGTGGCGGCGCGGATCATGCCGGCCTCCTGGCCCGAGCAGATCACGCCGTCGATGCCGGCCGCCTGCGCTGCCAGCGCACGTTGCACGACGATGTCGGCCGATTCGCCGCTGTTGATGCCCATGGCGCGCAGATCGCGTGTGTCCATCGAGGTCAGCACGGTTACGGCGAGCAGCCGGAGGTCGCCGGCACGCGCGGCCGCCGCCGCTTCCATCATGCCGGCGTGCCAGCCATGGATGGTCGCGTAGGTCACCGGCCAGCGCGACAGGCCGCGGATCACCCCGGCGACAGTGGCGGGGATGTCGAAGAACTTCAGGTCGACGAACACCCGCTTGTCGCGGCGGGCGAGTTCATCCAGCACGGTGAAGTAATCGCCACTGGCCAGCAGCTCCATGCCGATCTTGTAGAACTGCACCGCATCGCCCAGCCGGTCGACCCACGCCAGCGCGTCGGCGCCGGACGGGGCGTCCAGCGCGAAGATCAGGCGCTCGCGCGGCGCGAGGGCGACGGGGCCCTGGCTCACGGCGCGTAGTCCAGCGCGTCGCGCTTGGCCTGGGTGCGTGCGGCGGCCGGCTGGTCCCAGGCGTTGTTGAACAGCGCGGGCTCCCACGAGCCGTAGGTGGGGTTGGGGAGCATCCACCAGCGCTCGCCGAACCAGTCGTCGTATTCGTCGAACAGGGCCTGGCGGCCTTCGCGAGTGTTGGCTTCCACCTGGACGAAGTCGCCGATCTGGTCGCCGAACTGCATCAGCACGCGGTACTGCTGTCCGGCCAGGCGGCGGCGGCAGTTCTTCTCGGAGCCGTTCTGCTCGCAGCCTTCCAGCACCGTGCCCAGACCGAAGAACACGCTGTCGTCGGCGACCGGCAGGCCCGCTTCGCGCAGGTTGGCGAGTGTCGCTTCCTTCAGGTGCACCGCGCGGTTGGAGATGTACAGGATGGTGACGCCTTTCGCGGCCGCGGCCTTGGCGAAATCCACCACGCCCGGCAGCGGCTTGGCCTTCTTCTCGGCCACCCACTGGTCCCAGCTGATCTCGTCGTACTCCTTGCCGTCGTGGATCAGGCGGGCCTGGTAAGGCGAGTTGTCCAGCACGGTCTCGTCCACGTCCATCACCACGGCCGGCTTCAGACCGGTGGCGGCGTTGCCGCGCTCGTCCGGCACCAGTGCGTCCCAGTTTTTCTCCTTCAGCGCGACGTCCAGATGGTCGGCGGCGGCGCGGAAAGTCTGGGTGGTGATCGCGCGGTATTCCACCGACGTCTGCACCCACGCCACGGCGTTGAGATTGTCGTGCGCGCCGGTTGGCTTGGCGTCGGCGACGGGCGCGGCGGGTGCCGCGGCGTCGGCCGGGGGGGCCGCGGGTTCGGTGCGCTTGCACGCGGACAGGGTCAGCAACGAAGCCGCCAGGCCGGCGGCGAGCAGGGAAACGCGCATGGGAGATCCGGTCTTCGAAGTGCGGGAATTCTAGCCGACCGGTGTTACACCCGTCGTTCGGCGGTGCGGCGTGTGCGGGTTATCCTGCCGGCCCCGCCAGAGGCCACCGCTCCCATGGACGACACGACGATCGTGCTGAATGCCGCCGAGGCCCGCCTGCTGGGCTGCCTGATCGAGAAAGAGGCGACCACGCCGGAGACCTATCCGCTGACCGTCAATGCCGCACAGGCCGCCGCGAACCAGAAGACGGCGCGCGATCCGGTGATGGCGCTGGATGCGGGCGCGGTCAACCATGCGTTGCGCCAGCTGGAACAGAAGGGCCTGGCCAAGCAGGTGTTCTCCTCGCGCGCCGAGCGTTACGAACATCGCGCCGCGGCGTTCTTCGGCGTCCCGCAGCAGCAGGTCGCGCTGTTGGGCCTGCTCGCCCTGCGCGGCGCGCAGACGGTCCATGAGCTGCTCGCACGCGCCGAGCGCCTGTGCCGGTTCAACGACGCGGAAGACGTGCGCCACCACCTGGATCGACTGATGCAGCGCGAAGCGGCGCTCGTCGTCCAGATCCCGCGCGGTCCCGGCCAGCGCGAGGACCGTTACGCGCACCTGTTGAGCGGCCCGGTGGACGTGGCGGCGATCGCCGCGCGCGCGCCGTCGTCGCCTGCGGGCGAACCCGCGAATGCGGAACTCGAAGCACGCGTCGCCGCACTGGAAGCCGAGGTCGCCGCGTTGCGCGAGCAGGTCGAGCGCGTGCTCGCCGAGCGCACCCCGGGCTGAGCTGCGCCATGGACTGGACGGCAGCGGTGGCGAATCCGCAAGCGCTGGCTTCGCTTCCCGCCGGCATCGGCGCGCTGCCGGTCGATCTGCACGAGGTGATCCTGCATCGCGACGGCCCCAGCGTGCGCCTGCGCTTCGATCTCGCCGTGGTGCCCGATGTCTTGCCCGCGCGCTGGGACGAAGACGTCAATCGGACGCAGGTGCGACTTGCCTGTTTCGGCGTGCAGGCATTCGCGCTCACCGGCTTCGCCGCCACCCTGAGCGGACAGCTGTCGGCACGGTCGATCGACAACGGGTGGATGGTGACGTTCGCGGCGGGCGAGGTCGTGCTGACGCTGCGCACGTCCCTGGTCAGGGTGGAATCCCTGTCCGGCTATCGGAATGCCGGCGACGACGAATAAGCGTGCAAGCCGGGTGTCAGCGCTTCTCTTCCATCAGGCCGACAAGGTTGCCGTCCGGGTCGCGCAGGAAACCGGTCCACAGCGCGTGGTCCGGCAAGCGCGCGGCCAGCTGCGGGGCGCGCTCCTCGGTGGCGCCGCGCGCGACCAGCGCGGCCTGCGTCGCTTCGATGTCGTTCACGCTGAAATAGAGGATCGAGTTGGCGCCCACCGCGCCCGCGCCCTGCGGCGTGGTGAGCATCACGCGGATGCCGCCGGCATCCAGGAACGCCAGCGTCGGCGCGGGCTGGAACAGGAACTCCAGGCCGAGGGCGTCGCGGTAGAACGCGAGTGCGGCCTCGACGTCGCTCACGGTGATGGCGATCTGGCGGATGGTGGAGAGCGTCATGGTCATCACGGAACCTCCGGCGTGATCAGGTCGGTCGACGGCTGCTGCGCAAAAGGAACAGGCTGCCGATGAGCATGCCGGCAAGCGACGCCGCCAGCCCCAGTGCGCTTGCGATCAAGAGCTCGCGCGGCCAGGACACCGGCGTCGCCGCGGCGTCGCCGATCAGCATCCGCAGGACCACGGCGACGGGCGCTGCCGCCGCGATGAGCAGCCACAGCGGCAGGAAGCGCCCGGTACCGAACGCACGCAGCATCATCGCCACCACGGCGAGCGCGGCCAGGCCGGGGCCGTAGAACGCACCGGGCAGGGCCGTCAATGCGGAAGGCGCCCGCCAGTACGGAAAGCCCACGCCGACCAGGGCGATCAGGAAACCCACCAGCCACCAGATCCGGCTGTTGCGCGTCATCGTCTGTGCTCCTAGGGATGCCGTCCAAGCGTACCGCGTCGCGCGCGATGGGGGCGTGGCCTCAGTCGAACATCGCCTGGATCGCGGCCAGGCCCGCGCTGGCGCGCTCCTTCTTGCGTTCCGCATCGGCTACCGGGTCCGCGCCGTCGCGTTGCAGTTCGTCGGCGGGCAGTTCGTCGATGAAGCGGCTGGGTTGCAGGCGCAGGCGTTCGCCGAAGCGTCGCGTCTCGCGGCTGTGGCTGAGCCACAACTGCGCCTTCGCGCGGGTGATGCCCACGTACATCAGGCGGCGCTCTTCCTGCAGGTTGCCTTCCTCGACGCTGGTCTCGTGCGGCAGCGTGCCGTCCTCGCAGCCGACGATGAAGACGTAAGGGAATTCCAGGCCCTTGGCGGCGTGCAGGCTCATCAGCCGCACCTGGTTGCCGCCGTCGTCCTTGTCGTTGCGCGACAACAGCGCCAGCTGTGCGGCAAGGTCGCCGGCGGAGCTGCCGCGCGGACCGCCCTCGAACCAGTCCGCCAGTTCGTCCAGGTTGGCGCGCCGGCGCTGGAACGAGGCTTCGTCCTTGCACTGGGCGCGCAGGTCGGCCAGCAGGCCTGAGCGCTCGCTCAGGCGACGCACGAGATCGGCCGGCGGCAGTTCCTCGGCGTGCCGGCGCAGGTCGCGCAGGATGTCGTTGAACGCGCTCAGGCCATTGGCCGCGCGTGGCGGCAATGCCTTCAGCGCGCCCATCGATTCGGCCGCGCGCGACAACGGCAGGTGCGCGTGCTGCGCCATCTCGGCGAGCTTGGCCAGCGAGGTGGCGCCCACCTCGCGCTTGGGCGACTGCACCGCGCGCAGGAAGGCTGCGTCGTCGTCCGGGTTCACCAGCAGGCGCAGCCACGAGAGCGCGTCCTTCACTTCCTGGCGTTCCAGGAACGCGGTGCCGCCGGTCAGGTGATAGGGGATGCGCAGCAGCTGCAGCGCCTTCTCCAGGGCGCGCGACTGGTGGTTGCCGCGGAACAGGATGCAGAAATCGCTCCAGGCCGCGCTCTTGGATGCGTGCACGAAGGAAATCTCGGCCGCGACCTTTTCCGCCTCGTGCTCGTTGTCGCGGCACTCCCACACGCGGATGCGCTCGCCGTCGGCCTGGTCGCTCCACAGCTTCTTGGGGTGTTCGTGCGGGTTGTTGGCGATCAGCGCGTTGGCTGCGCGCAGCACGCGGTTGCTGCAGCGGTAATTCTGTTCCAGCTTGACGATCTGCAGCGCCGGATAATCCTTCGCCATCTGCAGCAGGTTGTCCGGATTGGCGCCGCGCCAGGCATAGATGCTCTGGTCGTCGTCGCCCACGCAGGTGAAGTCGCCGCGCTCACCGGCGATCGCCTTCAGCAGGCGATACTGCGCGTCGTTGGTGTCCTGGCATTCGTCCACCAGCAGGTAGCCGATGCGTTCGCGCCACGCGGCGGTGACCTCGGGATCGTTCTCCAGCACCTGCACCGGCAGGCGGATCAGGTCGTCGAAGTCGACCGCGTTGAAGGTCGTCAGCCGGTCCTGGTAGCGCTGGTACAGCAGCGCGGCTTCCTTCTCGCGGTTGGTACGGGCTTCGGCCAGCGCTTCCTCGGGCGAAAGGCCGGCGTTCTTGGCGCGCGAGATCAGGTTCTTCGCCATCTCGACCTCGTCCGGCTTGGCGCCGTACATCAGGTCCTTGACCTGTGCGCTGGCGTCGTCGGCGTCGAAGATGGAGAAGCCGCGCTTCAGGCCCACGGCGGCGTGCTCGATCTGCAGGAACTTCAAGCCCAGCGCGTGGAAGGTGCAGATCGTCAGGCCTTCGGCCGCATCGCCCTTGATCCGCTTGGCCACGCGCTCGCGCATTTCCTTGGCGGACTTGTTGGTGAAGGTGATCGCCGCGATCCGGCGGGCCGGAACATGCCCACCGGAGATCAGGTGGGCGATCTTCTCCACGATCACGCGCGTCTTGCCGCTGCCGGCGCCGGCGAGCACCAGCAGGGGGCCCTTGCTGTGAAGGACGGCGGCGCGTTGGGGGGGGTTGAGGCCGTGCATGGAGGGAGCGTGTGCGTAGGCCATCAGTTTACAGACAACGGCGGCTGCCTTCTCCTAGCATGAGGTCCATCCTTCCCGCGGCAGGCTCGTCACATGAAGGCTTTCCCGCTCAGTGCGTTGATGGCAATCCTGACGTTCGCCAGCGTGCCTGCCGGGGCGCAGCAGGAGAAGATCGATCCTGCGGTGCTGACGGAAGGCTTCCTGGCCGCGCACCCCGACCTGCGTTGGCGCGCGGAGGGCGTGCGGTCGTACGAGCGGAAGGACTATGCGGTGGCGCTGGCCGAGTTCAAGCGCGCGGCATACCACGGCGACAAGCCGGCACAGGCGATGATCGCCGAGATGTACTGGAGCGGCATCGGTGTCGCGATGGACCGGCCGCTGGCGTATGCCTGGATGGACCTGGCGGCGGAGCGGCTCTATCACGACTTCCTGGTGCGCCGCGAAGGCCTCTGGAGCGCGCTGGACCCGGCGGAGCAACAGGACGCCATCGCGCGCGGCCAGGCACTCATGGCCGAGTACGGCGACGATGCGGCCAAACCGCGCCTGGACAAGATCCTGCGTCGCGAACGGCGAAGGGTCACCGGAAGCAGGGTCGGATATGTCGGCAACCTCACCATCGTCCCGTTCACCGGCCCGTTGTCGGGCACCGGGATGACGCTGACCGGCGATCAGTACTACGCGCCGAAGTACTGGCAGCCGGAGGAGTACTGGCGGTTGCAGGACACCATCTGGAAAGCCCCGCTCAAGGGCCGGGTCAGGGTGGGCGACCTCGAGAACGTTCCCGCAGCGCCGGCGAACCCGCCCGCCAAGGACCGGTAGCGCCGCGCGGTAGAATCCGCGCATGGCCAAGCTCTACTTCTACTACTCGGCGATGAATGCCGGGAAGACCACCACGCTGCTGCAGTCCGCGCACAACTACCGCGAGCGGGGCATGCGGGTGGCGATCCTGACCCCGCGGCTGGACGACCGGGCCGGCGCCGGCGTGGTGGCCTCGCGCATCGGCCTGCGTGCCGATGCGGTGGCGTTCGAGCGCGGCGACGATCTCGAGCGCTGGATCCGCGACGACATCGCCGCCCACGGCACGCTGGATTGCGTGCTGGTGGACGAGGCGCAGTTCCTGACCCGCGCGCAGGTGTGGCAGCTCAGCGAGGTGGTGGATGCCCTGCGCATTCCCGTGCTCTGCTACGGGCTTCGCACCGACTTCCGCGGCGAGCTGTTCGAAGGCAGCCAATACCTGCTGGCCTGGGCTGACGAGATGAGCGAGATCAAGACCATCTGCCACACCGGCAAAAAGGCGACCATGACCGTGCGCGTTAACGAGCAGGGTCTGGCCGTGCAGGATGGCCCGCAGGTCGAGATCGGCGGCAACGAACGCTACGTGTCGGTGAGCCGGGCCGAGTTCAAGAGGATCGCGCGCGGCGAAGGGCGCATCGCGCCCCTGCAGCCGGGATTGCCGCTGGAATAAGGCCGCCTCAGCGGCAGGCGGCACGCAGCGCGGCGATTTCGCGCGGGATGATCCCGCCATCGGGCAGCGCATTGCGCAGCTCGCCCGTCAGGGCATCCAGCTCGCGGCGCGCACGGTCCTTCTCGCCCATCCGGCAGCGCGCTTCGGCCATGTAGCCGCGCGCCAGCCAACGCAGCTTCGGCGCCTCGCTGCCGCTGCCGTCGTGGCGGGTGAGCGCGTCCAGCGGCGCGAGCGCGTCCTGCGGGCGACCGAGCCGGGTCAGATGGCGTGCCATCGACAGTTCCGCGAACCAAGTGCGCGGGTGATCCGGCCCGAAGCCGACGCGGGTGAGGCGCACCGCGCGGTCGAAGCGTTCGGTGGCACCGGCCAGGTCGCCCTTCGACGCGAGGACCTCGCCGATCATGCGGTCGGTCTCCCCGATCAGGGCGTGGCTGGCGCCGATCGTCGACACGCGCATCTGGCGGGATTCCTCCAGCGCGGCCAGCGCCTCGTCGTAGCGCCCCGCGCTGTGCAGCACCATGCCGTAGTTGAACAGGCCGCCGGGCAGGATCTGCAGGCTCTCGTTCGCCCGCCAGATCCCGACCGCCCGTGCGACGTCGCGCACCGCGGTGTCGTCGTCGCCGCGCTCCCACGCGATGATGCCCATCGAGTTCCAGCTCGATGCCGCGTCGCGGTGGTTGGGACCCAGCGATTCCAGGGTCATCGCATGCAGGCGGCGCAGTTCCGCGTCGGCCTCCACCAGCTGGCCGAGGTCGACCTGGACGGCGGCGATGTGCCGGCGCAGGGCCTGCGTGAGCGGGTGGCGCGGGCCATGGATGTCTTCCGCCAGTTCACGCGCGCGCTGGAACGAGGCCAGTGCCGCGTCGGTCTCGCCGCGGTTGCGGTACAGCAGCGCCAGGCTGCGCTGGATCTCCACCGCCAGCGGGTGGCGCGCATGGCCGTGGGCCTGCAGGTGCGCCAGGGCGGCGCGATAACCGCGCACGCCGGCATCGGCATTGCCCAGTTCGACGTCCAGCTGGGCGAGGTCGCGCAGGTTCTCGGCCACGCCCGCTTCGTCCTTCAGGTTGCGGCGGATCGTCAGCGAGCGGTCGAACATCTGCCGCGCCACCTGCTTCTCGCCGGCGTCGGCGCGGCAGCGGCCGTTCTGCGACTGGAACTCGGCCACCGGCAGCGGCAAGCGCGACTGCAGCGTCGCAAGGCGCGCTTCCATCGACGCCATCGCCTGCACGCACTGGCGCGAGCGCCCGAGCAGGCGGAGCACGCGGCCGTGCTGCGTCGCGGCCTGCAGGCGCAGGCTATCCGGCGCATCGTCGGCGATGGCGAGCACGCGCGCCTGTTTCTCCAGCAGCGCGAGCGACTCGTGGTAGTCGCCCAGGCCCAGGCGCAGGCGCGCGATCACGCCCAGCAGCTCCGCCTGCGCCAGCGGCTGGTTGGCGAGCTCGCGTTCGCCGCGGCGTTCGCCGGCGGCCAACAGTTCGCGCGCATCGAAGGTGCTGCCCTGCTGCGACGCGCCCGCGTTGTCGAACAGGCCGATCACGAAGTCCTGCATCGCCTGCGCGCGCGCGGCTTCGCGCATGGCCTGGCGGCCCTGCCAGATGCTCATGCCGAGCGCGGCGATCAGCACGCTGGCGGCCAGCCCGCTGCCCGCCAGCGCCCAGCGGTGGCGGACCAGGTATTTCTGCACGCGGTAGCCCACGCTCTGGGGGCGCGCCTGGATGGGCCGGCCCTCCATGTGGCGGCGCAGGTCGAGCGAAAGCGCCTCCACCGACGGGTAACGGTGCTCCGGCAGCTTCTGCAGCGCCTTCAGCGCGATGTTGTCCAGGTCGCCGACCAGCTTGCGCGCATTGCGCCGGGCATCCGGGCAGCGGCTGCGGCTGCCGTCGGTGGTGCGCAGCGTGGCGACCGAGGGCTTGAGCGGCTCCACTGCGAGGATGGCCTGCTCCCATTCCGCGTCGGTCTGCCGGCGCAGGCGGTAAGGCTTGGTGTCGGCGATCAGCTCGTACAGCACCACGCCGAGCGAGTACACGTCGGTCATCGTCGTGACCAGTTCGCCGCGCACCTGTTCCGGTGCCGCATAGTGCAGCGTGAACGCGCGGACCTCGGTGCGCGGATGCACCGGCGCAGGTTCCGGATCGTCGAGCAGCTTGGCGATGCCGAAGTCCAGCAGACGCACCTCGCCGCCGGGGGTGACGAGGATGTTGGACGGTTTCAGATCGCGGTGGACGATCAGGTTGGCGTGCGCGTGGCTGACCGCTTCGCAGATCTGCAGGAACAGCTTCAGCCGCTCTTCCAGGCCGATGTTGTTGGCCTGGCAGTAGTCGGTGATCGAGACGCCCTCGACGTACTCCAGCGCCAGGTAGGGCTGGCCCTCGCTGCCGATGCCCGCGTCCAGCAGACGCGCGATGTTGGGATGTTCCAGCCGCGCGAGGATCTCGCGCTCGCGGGTGAAGCGCAGGCGCAGGTTCGGATCGGCCAGGCCGGGGCGCAGCAGCTTCAGGGCGACGCGGCGCTGGTAGAGGCCGTCCGCGCGCGAGGCCAGCCACACCATGCCCATGCCGCCTTCGCCGAGCAGGGACTCCAGCTGGTAGGGACCGATGCGGATGCCGGGCTTCAGCTGGCCGGGCTTGTCGACCAGGGGCTGGTCGATGAAATCGTCGCCTTCCTCTTCCAGCGCGAGCAGTTTCTCCAGCTCGCGCGCCGTGTCGGGATCGTCCGCGCGCAGGATCTCCAGCTGCTGCGCGCGTGCCTCCGGGTCAAGCTCCAGCAGGACGTCCAGCAGCGGTGACAGGCGTTGCCAGCGTTCGACGTCCATGGTGCGGTATGCGGCGGGCTCAGCTGTCCTGCATGGCCGACAGCAGGAACATGCGTGCCTTCTGCCAGTCGCGGCGGATGCTGCGTTCGGAGCGCTTCAACAATTCTGCGATCTCCAGTTCCGACAGGCCGGCGAAATAGCGCATCTCGACCACCTGGGCCAGGCGCTCGTCGGCGGCGGCGAGCTTTTCCAGCGCATCGTTCAGCGCCAGCATGTCCTCGTCCAGGCGCAGGTTGCCTTCCACCTCTTCCGGGATGTCGGCCACGCGCTTGAGATCGCCGCCGCGCTTGCGGGCCAGACGGCTGCGCGCGTAGTCGACCACGACGCTGCGCATCGAGGAGGCGGCGTACGCGAAGAAGTGCGCGCGGTCCTCGAACTTGGCCGTGCCGGTGGAGCCCAGCAGTTTCAGGTAGGACTCGTGCACCAGGGCGGTCGCGTCGAGGGTGTAGCCGTGCTGGCCCGACAGCTGCCGGCGGGCCATGGTGTGCAGTTCCTGGTACAGCGTGGCCAGCACGCGGTCCAGCGCGGCGCGATCGCCGCTGCGGGCCGAATCCAGCCAGAGCGTAATGTCGGGTGCGTCCGCCATCCGTGTTCCCCACGAAGCCAAGAGCGCGAATATAACGTTATTCGACGAAGGTCGGACATCCGCCCAACGACACGGGCGGGCGGCTCAGCGCTGGCAGTGGCCACACCAGACGGTGGTCCGCTGGCCGATCATGGCCTGCTTCATCGGCCGGCCGCAGCGGGGGCAGGGCTCGCCGGCCCGGCCGTAGGCCGAGAGCTCCTGTTCGAAATAGCCGGGCGCCCCGTCCGGGCTCAGGAAGTCCCGCAACGTCGTGCCGCCGCGGGTGATGGCGTAGGCCAGGATCGCCTTCACGGCGTCGGCCAGTACCCCGTAGCGCTCGCGGGAGACCTTGCCGGCCGGGCGCAGCGGCGAGATGCCCGCGCGGAACAGGCTTTCCGCCGCATAGATGTTGCCCACGCCCACCACGACCGCCTGGTCCATCAGGAAGGTCTTCACCGGCGCCTTGCGGCCGCGGCTCATGGCGAACAGGTAGTCGCCGTCGAAGGCGTCCGAAAGCGGTTCCGGCCCCAGTCCCTGCAGCAGCGGGTGGACCTCGCCCGGCGCCTGCCACAGCAGCGAGCCGAAACGGCGCGGATCGTTGAAGCGCAGCACCCGGCCCGCGCCGCCGCGCTCGCCCGCCAGGGCGATGTCGACATGGTCGTGCGCCGTCACCGGCGTGGTCGCCGGCAGCACGCGCAGGCTGCCGGACATGCCCAGGTGCAGCAGGGCGCTGCCGGCCTCGGTGTCCATCAGCAGGTACTTGGCGCGGCGGCGGACCGACTGGATGCGCTGGCCGGGCAGCTCGCTGACCACCTCGGGCGGGATCGGCCAGCGCAGGTCGGGCCGGCGCAGCGTCACCGCCTGGATGCGCCGACCTTCGACATGCGGGGCGAGTCCGCGGCGGGTGGTCTCGACTTCGGGCAGCTCAGGCATGGCCGGGCACGGCTCCGTAGTAGTCGCCATCCTGGCGCACCTGCACGGGTCCGCCGAAGGCGCGGCTCAGGTGGGCCTCGGTCAGCGTGCCGGCGCGGTCGCCGTCCGCATAGACCGCGCCATCGCGCAGCAGCAGAACGCGGTCGATCTCGGGAATGATTTCCTCGATGTGGTGCGTGACCAGCACCAGCGTGATCCCGCGCTGGGCGAGGCTGCGCATCAGGCCGAGGAAGTGCCGGCGTGCGACCAGGTCCAGCCCTGCGGTGGGCTCGTCCAGCAGCAGGGCCTCGGGTTCGTGCACCAGCGCGCGCGCGATCAGCACCCGCCGCATCTCGCCGGTGGACAGCTCGGCGACCTGGCGGTCGGCAAGTGGCGTCGCACGCACCTGCTCCAGCGCGGCGCGTGCCTTCGCGCGCATCCCGGCGTCCACCTGCCGGTGCGCCGGCACGGCGAAACTGGAGAAGAACCCGGTGACCACGGCATCTTCCACGCGCAGGTACGGCATCTGCTGGAGGTCGCGGGTCAGGTCGCTGGTGACCACGCCGAGACGGTTGCGCAGCTCGCTCACGTTCCAGCGGCGCAGGCCGAACACCTTCACCGGCGCATCGCCCTCGCGCGCGAGCGGATACAGCTCCCGGCTGATCAGCTTGATGAAGGTGGATTTCCCGCAGCCGTTCGGTCCCAGGATGGCGGTGTGCTGGCCCAGCGGAATCCGCAGCGACAGGTCGTGCAGCACGCGGCTGGCGCCGCGCACCACGGTGGCGCGATCCAGTTCGAACAAGGGCGCGACGGGCGTCGTCGCGGCGGGCGGGGCGGGCAGGTTCATCGTGGGGCGGGGCGGGGGCGTGCCGGTGCAGCGTACCTGAATCCCCGGCGCGGCCGCCGTGCGCGCCATCGCCCTACAATGCGGCCATGCACCGCCGCCTGATCCCGCTTGTCCTCGCCTGCCTCCCGTGTGCTGCATGGGCGCAGGTCACCGCCACCGGCGACTACCTCGCGCGGATGGATACCGATCGCGATGGCCGCGTCAGCCTGGCGGAGTACCAGGCGTGGATGAGCTATGCCTTCGACGGTATGGACCGCAACCGCGATGGCGTGCTCTCCGTCGACGAACTGCCCGGCGGTCGCGGCAAGCCCATCACCCGTGAGGCGCACCTCGCCCAGCTGGCCGAGCGCTTCAAGCGCCAGGACGTGGACCGCGACGGTTTCCTCAGCGAGAAGGAACTGGCGGCACCGCCGCGCTGATCCGCCTCAGGTGTGGACCAGGCGACCGCCGGCGAACGCCCAGTTCTCCCACGTCGTTTCCTTGAAGCAGACCATGACGTTCTCGGGATTGCGTCCCGCCGCCTGCAGGCGCTGCATCAGGTCGGCCAGCAGTGCCTTCTTGACCTTCACGCTGCGGCCGACCGACCACAGGATCTCGATCAGCGCGAAGTCGTCGTCGCGCGCGCCGGCCACGTCCGGATAGCCCAGGTCGTAACGGAAGTCCTCCGCGGACAGTTCCAGCACGCGCTGGAAGCGGTCGGCGGCCGGCACGCCGGAGGCGACCAGCGCGGCATGCACCGCGTCGAGGATCGACGACTTGAAGGCCTCGTCCTTCGGCGCACGGACGGTCAGGGTGATCAACGGCATGGCGAAGGTCTCGTTCGGGGTCGCCAGCGTAGCGCGTGGGCGTTACGCAAAAGAAAACGCCGGCCACGAGGACCGGCGTCGGGAGTGCCGGCCCTGGGAGGGGCCGGCGGGGGGAGGACACTTACTTGGTGATGTCGACGTCCTTCGTCTCGCGCAGGAAGAACGTGCCGATGATCAGCGTCATCACCGCGATGCCGATCGGATACCACAGGCCGTAGTACAGGTTGCCGGTGGCCGCGACCAGGGCGAACGAGATGGCCGGCAGGAAGCCGCCGAACCAGCCGTTGCCGATGTGGTACGGCAGCGACATCGAGGTGTAGCGGATCTGGGTCGGGAACAGTTCGACCAGGTAGGCGGCGATCGGGCCGTAGACCATGGTCACGTAGATCACCAGCACCCACAGCAGCAGGATCGTCATCGGGACGTTGATGCGATCCGTCGGGGCCTTCTCCGTGTAGCCGGCCGCGCCCAGCGCCGTCTTGAGTTCGCCACCGAAGGCGGCCGTCTTGGCCTTCACGTCATCGCCGGACAGGCCCGCGGCTTCGAACGAAGACACCGAGGCGTCACCCACGCGCACCTGCGCCAGCGAACCCGCCGGAGCGGATTCCACGCTGTACGGCACGCCGGCACGGGCGAGGGCGGCGGTGGCCTGGTCGCACGAGCTGGTGAACTTGCGGGTACCCGGGATCGGATCGAACTGGAACGAGCAGGTGTTCTTGTCCGCGACCACCACGGCCGGCGCATTGCGGCTGGCTTCTTCCACGCCCGGATTGGCGAAGTGGGTGATGCCCTTGAAGATCGGGAAGTAGGTCACCGCGGCCAGCAGGCAGCCCGCCATGATGATCTTCTTGCGGCCGATGCGGTCCGACAGCCAGCCGAAGAACAGGAAGAACGGCGTGGCCAGGAACAGCGCGGCGGCGATCAGCAGGTAGGCGACGGTGGAGTCGACCTTCAGGATGCTCTGCAGGTAGAACAGCGCGTAGAACTGGCCGGCGTACCAGACCACGGCCTGGCCTGCGGTGGCGCCGAACAGCACCAGCAGCATCAGCTTCAGGTTGCCGCCCTTCAGCGAATCGCGGAACGGCGTCTTCGAGCCCTTGCCTTCGGCCTTCATCTGCTGGAACAGCGGGGATTCGCTCAACTGCAGTCGGATCCACACCGAGATGCCCAGCAGGATGATCGACGCCAGGAACGGAATGCGCCAACCCCACGCTTCGAACGCTTCGGTGCCCAGCGACAGGCGGCACGCCAGGATCACCAGCAGCGACAGGAACAGGCCCAGCGTCGCGGTGGTCTGGATGAAGGCGGTGTACAGGCCGCGCTTGCCGTCCGGCGCGTGCTCGGCCACGTAGGTCGCCGCGCCGCCGTACTCGCCGCCCATCGCCAGGCCCTGGGCCAGGCGCAGCACGATCAGGATGACGGGGGCGGCCATGCCGATCGACGCGTAGTTGGGCAGCACCCCGACCAGGAACGTCGAGATGCCCATGATCAGGATGGTGACCAGGAACGTGTACTTGCGGCCGATGCGGTCGCCCAGGCTGCCGAAGAACGCCGCGCCGAACGGACGGACGAAGAAGCCCGCCGCGAACGCCAGCAGCGCGAAGATCATGCCGGTGGTCGGATTGACGCCGCTGAAGAACTGCTTGGCGATGATCGCCGCCAGCGAACCATAGAGATAGAAGTCGTACCACTCGAACACGGTGCCGAGGCTTGAGGCGAAGATGACCTTCTTGTGGCCCTTCGTCAGCTCGCCCGACGACGAATGCTGCACAGTCGTGGAACTCATGTGGATTCCCCTCAGAAAGTGTATTTGACGGTCGTGTGCAGACGCTTCAGGTCGCCTTCGCGGTCATCCTCGAGCGAGCGCTGGCCGTAGATCAGTTCGGCGCCCAGGTCCAGCTTCGGGAACGGCGAATAGATGATGTTGGCGTGCATCGATTGCGTGCGCTCGGTGACGCCGAAACCGGTGATGCCGGCGTCGTTGTCGAAGTGCGAGGCGGAGTACATCAGGTTGGTACGGACTTTCGGGCTGAACACATGGCGCCAGGCGACGAAGCCGCCGTAGCCGTCCAGCGCATTGATGTCGCCGTTGGCTTCGGTCACCACATCGCTGCCCACGCCGAAGGCGAGGTAACGGCCGATGCCCTGGCCGGCGTTCACCGCATAGCGGATGTCGTCGCTCTTGCCCATGTTGAACTTGCCCGAGACGCTCACCGAGGCACCGGTGTCGGTTTCGTCCAGCAGCTTGAACTGGCGCACCATGCCGGCGACGGTGAAGTGGCCCCAGTCGCCCTTGGTCAGCCAGCGCGCGGTGACGTCCGGCGCGGCGTTGTCCCCGCTGTTGAAGCGGGCGCCGGTGAGGTAGGGGGTGACGGTGGTCTGCGGGTTCTCGATCGAGAACGACCACGGACCCTTGGTGTAACGCAGCTGGGCCTGGCGCACGAAGATCGTGCCGTCGGTCGGGCCCACGAAGTCGACCGCGTCCGGCAGCGCCGCCGCGTCCATGAAGTTGGACCAGGTCTGGCCGGCCAGCCAGTTGTTCCAGCTGACATACGCATGGCGCAGGGTGACGGCGTAGGTATTCGTCGCGGTCTCGTTGCCGGCCAGCGCATTGCTGCCGCCGCCGAAGAAGTCCATCTCGACGAAGCCCTTGAGCTTGTCGCCGCCTTCGGTCACGTGGTCCGCGCTCAACCAGAAGCGCGAGAACTGGGCGTGGTAGTCGGCATAGGCATCGCCGCCGTCGGCGGTCGGGCCACCCACCGGGATGGTGCTGGGCACGTAGAACAGGCGGCCCGACGAGCCATCGGCGATGCGGCCATCGCTGGTGTCGGTGACCATCGCGTCCATCTTGATGAAACCGCCGTAGGAGAACGTGCTCCCCGGATTGGACGCGGTCAGGATGGTGGTGTTCTGGATCGGTTGCTTGCCCGCGGGCACGGCGGCCGGTGCCGCGGCCTGCTTGGCCTGCACCTGCGTCACCTGCTCCTGGGTGGTGGTGATCTGGGTCTGTTGCTGCTGCTGCGCGGACAGCAACAGCTGCACCTGGCGCTCCAGGTCGGCCACGCGGGCCTCCAGCGCCTTCTCCTTGGCGGTCTGTGCGAACGCCATGCCCGGCGCGATGAGGGCGACGAAAAGCGCAGCGGCCAGTGGCCGTCGCGCGATGAGTGCGGAACGTTGGGTCATAACCCCTCCCGAAAGGTTGATGGCCGCGTTGCGCGGCTGACGGAGACTTGCGCCTGCATGCCGGCAGCGCCTATTCGCCATTAGTCGTAACCGCACTGCAAAAAACACAAACCCTTGCCAGCAAAGGGGTGCGACGTTCGGTCGCACGCCGCGCACCCCGCGCTTTAAGACCATCGTCTAAGCCGGATGCTGCAATGCCGCACGCCCGTATGCGTCAAACTCGCTGCGTCGGACATGCCACGCGACGCGCTTTGCCACCTCGCCCGGTCTTCGTCCATGCCTCAGAATCGACGCATTACTTGAACGTCCCGGGAGGACCTCATGACTGACCTGTATCCGGTCAAGCCGGAATTCGCGGCCAAGGCCCGCATCACGCGCGAGCAATACCAGCGCGACTACCAGGCCTCGATCGACGATCCGGAGGCCTTCTGGGGCCAGGCCGCCGAGCGCCTGCAGTGGTTCAAGAAGCCGACCCGGATCAAGGACGTCAGCTACGCGCTGGACGATTTCCACATCCGCTGGTTCGCCGACGGCGAGCTCAACGCCAGCGTCAACTGCCTGGACCGCCAACTGGCCGAGCGCGGCGACAAGGTCGCACTGCTGTTCGAGCCGGACGGTCCGGACACGCCGTCGTATGGCGTCACCTACCGCGAGCTGTACGAGCGCACCTGCAAGCTGGCCAACGCGCTGCGCGCGCTCGGCGTGCAGAAGGGCGACCGCATCACCATCTACCTGCCGATGATCCCGGACGCCGCGGTCGCCATGCTGGCCTGCGCGCGCATCGGCGCGATCCACTCGGTGGTGTTCGGCGGCTTCGCGCCCAATTCCATCGCCGACCGCGTGGCCGACTGTGGCAGCAAGCTGATCATCACCGCCGACGAAGGCCTGCGCGGCGGCAAGAAGGTGCCGCTGAAGGCGAACGTCGACGCCGCGTTGAAACTGCCGGGCACGAACTCGGTGGAAACCGTCCTGGTCGTGCGCCACACCGGCGGCGCCGTGGACATGCAGATGCCGCGCGACCGCTGGTTCGACGCCGTCGTCGACGCGCAGCCGGCCGAGTGCGAGCCCGAGCGCATGAACGCCGAGGACCCGCTCTTCATCCTCTATACCTCCGGTTCCACCGGCAAGCCGAAGGGCGTGCTGCACACCACCGGCGGCTACCTGCTGTATGCGGCGTACACGCACGAGGCCGTGTTCGACCTGCGCGAAGACGACATCTACTGGTGCACCGCCGACGTCGGCTGGGTCACCGGCCACAGCTACATCGTCTACGGACCGCTCGCCAACGGCGCCACCGCGGTGATGTTCGAAGGCGTGCCGAACTACCCGAACGTGTCGCGTTTCTGGGAAGTCATCGACAAGCACAAGGTCACCATCTTCTACACCGCCCCCACCGCGATCCGCGCGCTGATGCGCGAGGGCGAGGCGCCGGTGAAGAGGACCTCGCGGGCGTCGCTGCGCCTGCTGGGCAGCGTGGGCGAGCCGATCAATCCGGAAGCCTGGCGCTGGTACTACGACGTGGTCGGCGACGCACGCTGCCCCATCGTCGATACGTGGTGGCAGACCGAGACCGGCGGCATCCTGATCACCCCGTTGGCGGGCGCCATCGACCTCAAGCCCGGCTCGGCCACGCTGCCGTTCTTCGGCGTGCGGCCGGCGCTGGTCGATGCCAATGGCGAGCAGCTGGATGGCGCCACCGAAGGCAACCTGGTGCTGCTGGATTCCTGGCCCGGCCAGATGCGCACCGTGTACGGCGACCACCAGCGCTTCATCGACACCTACTTCCGCACGTATCCGGGCACCTACTTCACCGGCGACGGTTGCCGCCGCGATGCCGATGGCTATTACTGGATCACCGGCCGCGTCGACGACGTCATCAACGTCTCCGGCCATCGCATCGGCACCGCCGAGGTGGAAAGCGCGCTGGTCGCGCATCCGAAGGTCGCCGAGGCCGCCGTGGTCGGCTTCCCGCACGACATCAAGGGCCAGGGCATCTATGCCTACGTCACCCTCAAGGCCGGCGAAGCGCAGAGCGACGAGCTGCTGAAGGAGCTCGTGGCCTGGGTTCGGAAGGAGATCGGCCCGATCGCCACGCCGGACCACCTGCAGTGGGCGCCGGGCCTGCCGAAGACGCGTTCGGGCAAGATCATGCGCCGCATCCTGCGCAAGATCGCCGAGAACGCGCCGGAGCAGCTGGGCGATACCTCGACGCTGGCCGACCCGTCGGTGGTCGAATCGCTGGTGGCCGAACGCAAGGTGAAGTAACCCGCTTGCTGGGGAGGGCAGGCGGGCTGCACGGAGCGGGACACGCCGCCCTGTGCAGGCAACGCATCACGGATTACCCTTTCTCCTTACGATGGACCGCACCGCCATGCCCACCCTGCTGATTGCCGACGATCACCCGCTGTTCCGCGAGGCGCTGCGCGGCGCCGTGCAACGCGTGATGCCCGGGGTCAGGCTGCATGAAGCCGACAGCGTCGACGCCCTCTACGTGCTCGTCGACGCGCACCCGGACGCCGACCTGCTGCTGATGGACCTCAACATGCCCGGCGCACACGGCTTCAATGCGCTGGTGCACCTGCGCGCGCTGCACCCGCAGTTGCCGGTGGTCATCGTGTCCGCGCGCGAGGAGCCGGCGGTCATGCGCCGCGCACTCGACCACGGTGCGCTGGGCTTCATTCCCAAGTCCGCCGATTCGGACACCATCGGCCAGGCGATCGGGGCCGTGCTCGACGGCGAACGCTGGGTTCCGGACGAAGCGCACAGCGCGCCGGCCACGTCCCGCGACGAACAGGAAACCGCGCAGCGCCTGCGCGACCTCACCCCGCAGCAGTTCAAGGTGTTGCAGATGCTCGGCGCGGGCCGCCTCAACAAGCAGATTGCTTACGACCTGGGCGTGTCCGAGGCCACGATCAAGGCGCATGTCACCGCCATCCTGCGCAAGCTGCACGTCACCAATCGTACGCAGGCGGTACTCGCCGCCGGCCGACTGGCGGTCGATCCGGACGGCCTGGTGCTGCCGCCCGACGAAGGCGAGTAGTCGCGCGAAGGGAGCTCAGCGCTTGTCGGCGGCTTTCCGCGCGGCGCATGTCTTGTCGGCAGGAATCGCCTGTCCCGCCTTCTCGGCCAGCAGTTGTTCGTCCTGCGTCGCCTTCGCCACATTGCCCAGCTCGCAATAGGTGAAGGCGCGGTAGATCAGGTGGTCGAGCGTGTCAGGCTGACCGGCCACCAGGGCATCGGCATGCGGCAGCGCATCCTTCCAGCGCTTGTGGTTGAGGAACTGGACCATCAGGTCCCGGTGGTAGTGCAGCCGCGCGGCGGGTGCGGTGCTGAGGCGCAGCGCCGTCTGCAGATCCTCGATGGCCGCATCGCTCAGATAGCCGGCGAACTCGCCCTTGCTGTGCTCGATCAGCGAATGCGCCCGCGCATGCAGCACATCCACGTCCTCGGGATTGCGCGCGAGCAGAGCCGCGTACAGGTCGCGCGCTTCATCGACGTCCCCCGTGCGGCGTGCATCCGCGAGCACCGCATCGCGCCCGTCTGTGCGGCGGCCCGGCAACGGCTTGCCGCCGCGGCAGGTCGCGGCACCGGTCTTCACGCTGAAGGCGTCTCCCTGCGCGGGGACGCCCGCACTGCCGTGGCAGCTGCCGAACGGTGTCCAGCGCCAGCGCATGGCGTAAGGCATCGTGTCGTGGTGCTCGCCGATCTCGACGGTGAAGGTGCGCGACTGGCCGGGCGCCAGCGGTCGGTCGAGCTCGATCTCCCCGCCGCCGAACGTCTTGCTGGAGAAGACGCTGGTGCGCTCGACCGACACGCCGACGATGGGCGCATCGCTGTCGTTGACGAGTTCGAGCTGGACGCGGCGGTCGGCGGCGTCGGCAACGCCGGCGCACGCCAGCAGACCGGCAGCCGCGACGGCCGCCATGAGGCGATGGAGTGGCATGAGATGTCCCCTGTTGACCGCATCATTCAAGCGCATGCGGCGTCGTAAGGGAAGTAGGTCCCGCCTGAGCGCGGTGACAAAGCGCGAGGGGCGCTTAACGCCGGAGTCGGATCGCCGCTTGCTCACGCGGGAAGATTTGAACGGATCCGCTTTACGGTCTCGACCAGCTGGTCGACGGGAACGCGGACGCGCGTCATCCGCTCCGCATCGCCGTCCCGCTCGTGCACGGTGCCCCGTTCCCGCCCCGCACCGTCGAACGTCGCAAGCTGCGGTGGCCCGATGCCCCAATCGCTGCCTGGTTGGCGGGGCACGACGTGGAAATGGAAGTGGGGCGTTTCCTGTCCGCTGTACACACCGTTGTTCTGGAACGTCAGAACGCCGAGCGGTCGGTAGGTCCTGACCAGCGCCTCGGCGGCGCGTTTGGCGGAAGTCATGATGGCCGCGCATTCCTCGTCGGAAAGATCGAGCAGCGTCGCGACATGCCGTCGCGTGATCACGCAGCACTGTCCGGTTTCGAACTGCCACGGATTGATCACGGTCAGCGTATGTGCGCTCTCATCGATGATCTTCCATGGCTCGTCGCGGGCGGCGACGCACAGATCGCAGGGGTCTCTGACAGGGAGTTGGATCACTCGATTCCTCCTACGCGCGATCGACGCGATGTCGCCGGCAGATCCTGCCGGAGGGACGGCTGGACCGAAACGCCTAGACCCAGGGCAGCCATGTGACCAGTCCAATGCGCATGCGCTGCGGCCCGACCGTTCCGACCGCCAGCAGGGTGGCCGCCCCGAAGCCAAAGAGCCAACAGGCGAAACGGAAGCCATCTGCGTCGTAAGCGATCCACGCACCTGCGGCAAGCGCGGATCCGAGCCCGATGCATATGATGCGTGCGATCAGGTCCAGGCGGGGCGCCACTTCTGATGTGCGCTTCATGCAGTGCGGCACCGGGTTTGAGCCGAGCCGCGAAGCGCGTTCGGCTTGAATGAACCGTTAGGGCGCAGCCGGCGCATCTAGGCTGACCTTGCAGAAAGGGCAACTCTGCGCCGGCCCGCCCAAGAGAGGGCGCGCGGAAAAGGGGCCGATTCACCTAAGGTTCCCATGGCACTTGGGGCGGCGAACAAGGAAATTGATACCGAGCACCCCAAGAAGAACGGCTGCGAACAGCGGAACAGCTGCTTGGAAGATCCATGGCGGCGAGCCGTTGCTCGATAGCATGGCAATGCTAAGAACAAGTGCGCCCCAGGCAACTGTACCGCCGAGCATAAGTGCCAAGCAGCGTCGTCGGGCTCTCACTAGTTCTTCGCGGATGGTCATCTACGCCCTAGTGCTTGAATCAAGCTGATCCGCGAAGCGGATTCGGTTTGAATGAACTGTTAGCGGGCGTCACGCCGCCTCACCCGCCAGCAAAGGTTGGTTACTGCGGAACCAATCTGAGGCCTCGGCATCCCATGGCCACACTCCGGACGTGCTTGGCCAGACTAGCTGCACCGCGTCAAAGTCTGGCCCGTCGTGGAGCCAACAGGCGGAACGCATGTATTCAGCGCGATGCTCACGCGCAACTTGGCGAAACTGGACCGCGAACCCTTCCAGGAAGTCGAGGTACAGCACGCCTGGTTGAAACCTCTCACCCGCTTGGCACCGACGGTTGTACTCATTGACCATCCAGTGCGACAGCTTGGAGTTGAGCCCAACGACAATGATTTCGGGAGCGCCGGACGATCTGGCTACGCCAATGGAGTACGAGAAGGGCGGCTCCTTCTCGTCCGGATCGAAGACAGAGGTGACACTGCACCCATGTTCATCGATGTGCTTGAGGATGTTGCGCTCGTACTCTTCCATCAGCCCGCTAACGCCTGAATTGAGCCGACCCGCGAAGCGGGTTCGGCTTGAATGAATTGTCAGCGCCCGCGCCGGACAAGTACACAGGCGCACCAAGTGCGGCAGCGTACTGGGACTGAGACAAGAACGGCCAGTAGGCCATGTCGCCAGCGGGACTGAGGCGGCGGAAATAGATGCGTCCGGCCCAGCCAAATGTCAGCAGGTTGGCGAGCATGAGAAGAACAGACGGGCCGCGAGAAAGAACTGGCCATAAGTACGGAAACCCCGATTTTAGAAAGAGCACGCATCGGACTGCAGCGTCCCTTTGCGTTTGCGACAGCTTGTCGATGCCAATTAGGCGATGCTCTCGAAGATCGCAATAGAGCAGCCACAGGAACTGGTTGTAGACCTCCCGGATGGCTGGGTCGGCTGACTTTGGCACGGCATCGTCGAACTGAAAGTTTGTGATGCGGGAACCAATGAGCCAACGGGTTGACTCAGCCAAAGTTGCGCGAGCTTGCTGATCAATCGTCATAGGGCGCTAACGCCTGAATTAAGCCGTGCCGCGAAGCGGCATCGGCTTGAATGAATTGTTAGGCCCTACCAGCCTTGGGCCTGCGCGAATGACTCTAGTTGCCTCTGAATGCGGGCGGCCAACTCCGCGGACGAGTAGAACGCAAGATCCGGGGCATCAATGTCGTCCTTGAACGCGACGACCACCAAGCGCTCAGGCTTGCCATTTACTGTCACGCCGTACTCCCAGTTGCCAGTCTGCTCGACCGGCAGGGCCTCAATTGCTGCGGCAAGTTTATCCGCCTGGTCGGAGCTGAAGCCAGAGGAGAAAGACTGAGAGAGGCTGTCGAGGAACGCACCGACTCCCTCTTGATCGAAGTTCATTGATGCTTCCGTAAGGCCGGCGACATCGATTGGCGGAGTGGACTGCGCACAGGATGTGCCGGAGATTGAAACGAGCATTGCCAGAAATGCGATAAATCTCTTCATGGGCCTAACGCCTGAATTAAGCCGACCCGCAGCGGGGCGGCGACTGGGTGCGAATATAGCTGAAGGCGTGAACTTAGGCGCCGCCCTGATGCGGGTTCGGCTTGAATGAATTGTTAGGTGTTACAAGGAGCTATCCAAGTCCTTGGTGACCGCGCGCCATCCAATAGTGGCCACGAACAACAGTGGAAGACCTACAAATATTAGAAGTTCGACTAGAGGAGACAATTTGTCGCCTAGAAAATTGGCGAGACCATGACCATCTTGGTACTTAGAGTATTGCCAGAGACTCGCCAAACCAACTCCAAGCGCCATCAGTACGACATACGGCAATTTCTCAATCCATCGCGCTGATCTGGCCATAACACCTAACGCCTGAATTAAGCCGACCCGCGAAGCGGGTTCGGCTTGAATGAATTGTTAGGCCGCATCCTAGGCCTCCGCACGCCGGTAGGCAACGAAGCCAAGGGGCGATAGGGGCACAGGAGCAGGAGCGAAAACATGCTGCTCGTCCAGTTGCCATGGCGCCGGAAAGTCAGCGATGACCTCAGCCGCGGCGCTGGAGCAACTTTCTCTTGCGGCATCTGATGGATTGCCGTCGTACTCAAAGCGCAGCCGGACCATCTGTGACGTTGTGTCGGCCTCAATCGAGGCTTGCCGCAGGACTGGATGGACCTCGCCGAGCAAAGCCCGTCGGAGAGACAGAAGCAGCATTTGACGGGTAGCGATGTCGCTCATGCGGCCTAACGCCTGAATTAAGCCGACCCGCGAAGCGGGTTCGGCTTGAATGAATTGTTAGCCGCCACGCTACAGAAGCACGAAAACGGCGATGAAGAGAGCCGGGGAAAGCAGCAGCATGGCTCTTGCCAGGAAGAGCTTTGCCCGGAACTCGCGCGGATGATGCTCTAGCGGGAGCCTGCGGTCAAAGAGCATCTCAATTATCGCGGTGGAGTTCTTGGCGCTTACACCAGGCGTAGCTCCGAGATGCCGGAATAGCTCGGAATCAAAGCGCCGGATATCTGCCAGAGCGGAGCGAGCAATTGCGTAATAGGCGAATGCGTACATCGCTGCAACGCCAATGATGTGACGAGCTTCCATTGCGACGAACTCACCTGTGGCGGCTAACGCCTGAATTAAGCCGCGCCGCGAAGCGGCGTCGGCTTGAATGAATTGTTAGCGCTTATTCGGGGTTGCATGTCGATTTCTCCGGAAGCGGGCACTCGTACGTAGATAGCTGCCTGTCTGGCGACAATCGATAGCATGCGTATTTTCTAACGTGA